>DASPGZ010000143.1:0-23282 GCA_035620355.1 Solirubrobacterales bacterium
AACGCCGGGATCGCGCCGCCCACCCGTCCGATGAGCGTCGTCGACACCGACGCCTTCGAGCGCACGATCGAGGTCGACCTGCTCGGCGTCTGGCGCACCGTGCGCCCGACGCTGGCCCACGTGATCGAGCGCCGCGGGCACGTGGTCGTGGTCGCCTCGGTGTACGCGTTCGTCAACGGCATGATGGCGACGCCGTACGCGGCCAGCAAGGCCGCCGTCGAGCAGCTCGGCCGAGCGCTGCGGGCCGAGCTCTCGATCCACGGGGCGAGCGCCGGCGTCGCCTACTTCGGCTTCATCGACACGCAGATGGTCCGGGACTCGTTCGAGGACCCGGTGACCAGGCGGCTCGAGGACGTGTTCCCGCCGGCGCTGCTGCGGCGCCTGCCGCCGGCGGCGGCGGGGGCCGCGATCGTCGAGGGGATCGAGCGCCGCGCGCCGCGGATCGTCCGCCCGCGCTGGTGGCGGGCCTGGTCGGCGCTGCGCGGGATCGTCAACCCGCTCCTCGACGCCCGCTTCGACCGCGACGAGCGCATGCGCGAGGCCGTCCGCGAGGGCGAACGCCTCGGCCGCGCCGAGCGGACCGAGACCACCCGCTCGCGCTAGTCGCCCGAGCCCGCGCCGTCAGTTGTCGCTGCCGGCCCGATCCCAGACGTAGAGCTCGACGGCCTCGACCGCGAGGTCCATCAGCCGCGGGCCCGAAAGCCACTCGAGCACCGTCTCCAGCGCCCGCTCCTCGGTCACCCCCCGGTCCACGGCCTCCTCGCCCCGAAACCCGGCGGCGAGCTTGAGCGCCTCGCGGCGGTGCTGGCCGAGCGACGGAAAGGCTCCCATCAGGTAGTCGCGGTTGGGGATCGGCGTACCGACGTCCATCGAGGCGTGCCAGGCGGCGAGCATCGAGATGTCGTGCTCGTCGAGCTCCGAGATCGCCTTCGCGTAATGCGCCTCCAGCTCGTCGTCGGGGATCTCATCGACCCATGCGCGGACCGCCTCCCCGAGCAGCTGCCGCCGGGCCTCCCGGCCGATCGAGTCCGCGATCGCCCTGATCGCGTCGGCCGGATCGATGAAGCACAGGGACATCGCGGCAGAAGATAGGTCGGCCCCAGGACGTCAAAACGGACACCGGAAACGCCTAACGAGCGGCTTCCGCGTCAGCCGGGCGCGCCGGACTCCGACCTATGCTCAAACGATGCCGATCGAACTCATAGTCGGGCCCCCGAACTCGGGCCGTTCGGAGGCGATCCTGGCCCGGTTTCGAGCCGAGCTCGGCCGCGATCCGGTGCTCGTCGTGCCGACCGCGGGCGACGTCGCCGCGTTCGAGCGCGAGCTCGCGGCGCAGGGTGCGACGCTCGGCGGATCGATCGCCACCTTCGACGCGCTCGCGGCCGAGATCGCGGCAGCGCTGGCTCCGGCGCTCGACCCCGAGCTCACCGTCTCGCAGCGGCAGGCCCTGGTGCGCGCGGCGATCGACTCCGTCGACCCCGGACGCCTGCGGCGCTCGGCGGCCCGGCCCGGGTTCGCCCCGGCGCTCGCCCGGCTGATCGCCGAGCTCGAGGCGGCGCTGGTCTCCCCGCGCGAGTTCGCGGCGATCGTCGACGAGCTCGACGACGCCGGATACGAGCGCGAGCTCGCCCGTTTCTATTCCCGCTACGTCGAGCTGCGCGAGGCGAGCGGACGCGGCGACCGGGCGACGATGCTCGTCGCGGCGATCCGCGCCCTGCGCGACGACCCTGACGCGTGGCGGGCCCGGCCGGTGTACGTCTACGGGTTCGACGACCTCACCCGCGCCCAGCGCGAGCTGGTCGACGCGCTCGCCGGAGCCGGGGACGTCACCGTCGCGGTCACCTTCGCCGATCGCCGGGCACTGACCCCGCGAGCACAGCTGATCGGGCAATTGAGCGAGCTCGGGGCCGAGATCGCGGGCGAGCTCCCCTTCGACGAGGGCTACACCACCAGCCCCACGCTGCGCCACCTCGACCGGATGCTGTTCGAGCCCGATCCGCCGCGGGTGGCGCCCGACGATGGCCTGGTGCTGTTGGAGTCGGCAGGGCCGCGCGGCGAGGCGGAGGCGGTCGGGGTCGAGATCGCCCGCCTCTTGCGTTCCGGCCACGCGCCGGACGAGATCGTCGTCGTGCTCCGCCATCCCGACCCGGCCGGGCGCCTGCTCGCTTCGGTTCTGCGGGACATGGGGATCCCGGTCGCGCTCGAATCGTCGCTGGTGCTCTCGCAGACGCAGGTGGGCGGGGCCCTGATCGCACTCTGCGAGGCGGCCGCCGACGAGGCTGCGGTCGGCTCGCTGCTCGCGCACCTGCGCCTCGATCCCGCGCTCACCCCCGGCGCCGTCGACACGGTCGAGGCGCGAATCCGGCGCGGGGACGCGACCACGGTGAGCGAGGCCATCGCCAACTGGGAGCACCCGCCCCGCCACCTCGCGCGCCTGCGCGAGGCCGAGACGCCGGCTCAGCGGCTGCGCGCGCTCGCCCGCAGCGCCCGCGAGCTTGCCGAGTCCCCGCACCGCGAGCAGGCGCCGCTCGTACGCGAGTCGGGGGATGGCGGCGTCCCGTTCTCGGCGCTCGAGCTGCGGGCCGGGGTGGCCGCCGCGGAACTGCTCACCGAGCTCGCCGTCCTCGGAGCGATCGCCGGCTGCGAGGCCCCCGACCTCGCCGGCGCGATCGAGGCGCTGCGGTCGTCTTCGGTGCCGCTTTGGCGCGGGCCCGCGAGCGGCCGCGTGCGCATCCTCGACCCGTACCGCGCCCGCGCGGCCCGGGCCCGGGCGCTGTTCTGCCTCTCGCTTCAGGACGGCTCCTTCCCGAGCGCCGCCCCGCCGGACCCGCTGCTCTCCGAGGAGCGCCGCCGCCAGATCGGCAACCCGGACCTGCGTCGGACCGATCCCGCCGAGGAGGAGCGCTACCTGTTCCATTCCTGCGTCTCACGGCCGACCGAGCGCCTCTTCCTGAGCTGGCAGGGCTGCGACGAGGACGGCACGGCACTGGCTCGCTCGCCGTTCCTCGACGAGATCTTCGACCTGCTCGAGCCGGGCGAAGGCGGCGAGGACGGGCTGGTGCGCAAGCGCGGGCCCGAGCGCGCGGTGCCGACGGTGTCCGAGGCGACGGGCGAGCGCGCGCTCGCCCGCGCGCTGGCACTCGGCGGCTGGGCGTTCGAGCGCCGGCCGGTGCTCGAGGCGGCGGGGGCCAGCGAGCACGCGGGTGCGGTCGAGGCGCTGTTCGCGGGGCTCCCGAACCCAGATCACCGGCCGGGGCCGCTGAGCTCGGCCGTGGTCCTCGCCGATCTCGGCGCGCGCGAGGTGTTCTCGGCCAACTCGCTCGAGGGCTGGGTGACCTGCTCGTACAAGTGGTTCGTCGAGCACGAGCTCAGCCCGCAGCGCCTCGAGCCGACCGCCGATCCGCTGTGGCTCGGCTCGATCGTCCACGACGCGCTCGAGCAGCTCTACCGCGAGGCCCCGGGAGCGGACTCGATCCCGCGGCCGGGGGATCTGGACGCCTGGCAGCGCCGCTTCGGCGAGCTGCTCGAGCGGGCGGCGGGAAGCGCGGGCGGGCCGCTCAACCACGGCCGGCGCACGGCGCTCGCACGCGCCGGGGCCCAGGTCGACGCCTTTCTCGCCGCCGAGTCCGAAACCGAGACCGAGTTTCGCCCGCGCGCGGACCTGCTCGAGCTCGCCTTCGGGCCCTTCGACGAGGACGGCGACGAGGCGCCCGCGCACGAGGCGCTTCGCCTCGGCGAGGTCACCCTGCGCGGGCGGATCGACCGGATCGACGTCGACTCCGCCGGACGGGCCGTGGTCCGCGACTACAAAACCGGCAAGAACGTGTCCGCCGCGGAGAGGTTCGGCAAGGAGGGCAAGCTCCAGATCCAGCTCTACATGCGAGTCGCCGAGCGCATCCTCGGCCTCGACCCCGTCGCCGGCCTCTACCACCCGCTCGGCGCGGTCGGCGAGCGCAAGCCGCGCGGGCTGGTCGCGCGCGAGCACGACGAGCTCAAGGGCCTCGGGATCGTCGGCACCGACCGGCGACCCGAGGAGGACTTCGCCCGTGCGCTCGACGAGGCCGAGGAGCTCGCCGCGAGCGCCGCGCGGGAGATGCGCGCGGGAGACATCCGCCGTAACCCGATCGGCGGCAGGTGCCCGAAGTACTGCACCTTCCAGGCGATCTGCCGGCTCGAGCGCGCGATCGGCGTCGACGAGGACAACGGCGGATGAGCCCGACCGAGGGGCAGCTGACGCTCGCAGAGCTCGAGCCGCCGCCGGCGGCGGCGGCGGAGGGCGAGAAGCCCGAGGCGGGGAGCCCGCAGCGCGGGTTCGAGCCCACCGCGGAGCAGCGCGCGGCGATCGCCGCGCGCGAGCGCGATGCCTTCCTCGAGGCCGGCGCGGGATCGGGCAAGACGACGGTGCTCGTCGACCGCTACTGCGAGGCGGTCGCCGAGGACGGGGTCGAGGTCGACCGCATCCTCGCCTTCACCTTCACCGAGCGCGCGGCGGCCGAGATGCGCTCGCGGGTGCGCAGGGAGCTGATCACCGGCGCCCGCGCCACCCGCGAGGCGGGCGACCCGCTGCGCGCCGCCGAGCTGCAGTCGGCGGCCCGGGCGACCGAGCGCGCCTGGGTGCTGACGATCCACGCCTTCTGCCGCAGGCTGCTCGCCCAGCATCCGCTCGCCGCCGGGCTCGACCCCAGCTTCCGCGTCCTCGACGCGGGCGAGGCGGGGCGACTCGCCGACCGCGCGGCGACCGAGGCGCTCGACCGCCTGCTCGCCTCGGGGGACGAGGACGTCGCCCGCGCCGCCGCCTCCTATCAGCCCTGGCGCCTGGTGGCGATGACGCTGGAGGCGCACTCGCGCCTGCGCAGCCAGGGGATGAGCGAGCCGCGACTTCCGGAGGTCCCCGATCCGGTGCACTCGCCCGGGCGAAACGAGGAGGAGCGCGCGCTGACCCCGGAAGAGCTCGCGGCCGCGCGCTCGGTCCGCAGGGCCCTCGAGCTGCTGCTCGAGGGCTTCCACGGGCGCTACGCCGAGCTCAAGGAGGACCGCTCCGCGCTCGACTTCCAGGACCTGGAGCTGCGGGCGCTGGAGCTGCTCGAGTCGAGTCCCGCCCTCGGTCGAGCCTGGCGCGAGCGCTTCGCCCACGTGATGGTCGACGAGTTTCAGGACACGAACTCGGTCCAGCTGCGACTGGTCGAGCTGCTGCGCGGACCGCAGGCACGGACCTTCATGGTCGGCGACGAGCACCAGTCGATCTACCGCTTTCGCAACGCCGACCTCGAGGTCTTCCGGGGGGAGCGGCAGGCGGCCCTCGAGGCGCCCGACCGCGATGTCCTGCCGCTGCTCGGCAACTTCCGCTCGCGGCCCGCGGTGCTCGCCGCGGTGAACGAGATCGGGCGGACGCTGCTCGACGGGTTCGCCGAGCTCACCGCCGGCCGCGCGGCGTCCGACGGGCTCGGCTCGGCGGAGCTGCTGCTGACGCTGGACGAGGGCCGCGCCCGCGACGCGCGCAAATGGGCGCAGGAGGAGATCGACCTCGAGCCGCCACCGGTGGGCTCGCCGCCGAAGGTGATCGCCGAGGCCCGCTGCCTCGCCCAGCGCCTGCGCGAGCTGGTCGACGCGGGCGAGGCCGAGCGCGGGCAGATCGTGGTCCTGCTGCGGGCGTTCACCCACGTCGACGCCTACGAGGAGGCGCTCGACCGCGCCGGGCTGCGCCCGTTCGTGGTCGGCGGTCGGGGCTACTGGACCCAGCAGCAGGTCGAGGACCTGATCCGGCTGCTCGGGGTGGTCTCCAACCCACTCGACGACGAGTACCTGTTCGGCGCTCTCGCATCGTTCGCGAACGGGGTCAGCCCCGACGCGCTCTGGCTCCTGCGCCGCGCCGCGACCTCCGAGGCCGGGTACGCCGAGTCCGTATGGCCGGTGATCGCGTGGCGCTACGGCGACGGCCGCGAGCCACAGAGCCATGAGGACCGCTGGCTCGAGGCGATCGACGCGGAGGATGTCGCGAGGCTGGCCCGGTTCTGTCGCATCCTCGGCGAGCTGCGCGCCGAGGCCGCGCTGCTGACGCTCGAGGAGCTGGTCGAGCGGACGATGAACGCGTTCGGTTACGACCTCGGCCTGATCGCGCGCGAGGGCGGCGCCGGGCGGATGGCGAACGTGCGCAAGCTGATGCGGCTGGCGCGGGACTACGAGGCGAACGAGGGCCGCGACCTCAGCGGTTTTCTGGCGCTTGCGGCTGAGTCGACCCGCCGCGACGAGCGGGAGGGGATGGCCGCTGTGCAGGCGGAGGGACACGACGGCGTCCGGGTGATGACCGTGCACGCCGCGAAGGGACTCGAGTTCGACGTCGTCGCCGTCCCCGACCTGGGGCGCGAGCTCAACGCCGGTCACAGCCACGGCGACATCACGATCGGCTCGCCCGCCGACGACGGGTCGAGGTCCTTCGGGATGCGGCTCGCCTTCCCGGCGCGACGGCACCTCGGCCTCTGGGAGCTCGTCGACCTGAACCGGGCGGCGAGCGAAGCAGAGGCCGAGGAGGGCTGCCGGCTGGTCTACGTCGCCGCCTCGCGTGCTCGCGACCGGCTGATCCTCTCGGGCATCTACAAGCCCACCGACCTCGATCCGGCCGAGGAGCGCAAGCCCAACGACACCCCGCTGAGGCGGCTGTTGCCGGCGCTTGCCGAACGCGGCCTGGGCGGCGAGGTCGGCGAGGTCGAGCTGCCCGCGCCCCGCCCGATCGACGGTGGCGAGCCGTCGCCGGCCGCCACCCGTCTGGCGATCCGGATCAGCGAGCCGGGTGAACGGCGCGCTGCCGAGCTCGTGAGGAGCTTCCCGCCGCCGCCGCAGGACGGGCCCTTCACCTCGATCCCCGAGCCGCCGCCGCTGCTCGACGAGGGTCCCGTCCCAGTCCCGATCGGCCACCTCTCGTACTCGGCGCTCGCCCTGTACGAGCAGTGCGGCTACCGGTTCTACGTCGAGCGGGTGCTCGGCGCCCGCGAGGCGCTCTCGCCCGCGCCCGGGGAGCCGGCCACCGAGGCGCCCGAGGTCCCGGAGGAGATGCCGGAGCCGGGCGTCGCCCGCGGGCATGCGCTCGGGATCGGCAACGCGGTCCACGGGGCGCTCGAGTGGAGCGCGCTGCGCGGCTGGGAGGCGCCGGGCTCCGAGCTGCTGGCGCGCCTGCTCGCCCGCGAGGGCCTCGCCGGTGACACGGAGGCGCTCGCCCGCGCCCGCCGGCTGGTCGCCGGGTGGCTCGACTCGGGGCTGCGCGCGGAGCTCTCCGGCACACCGCGCGCCGAGGTCCCGTTCGTGCTCGACCTGGCGCAGACGATCGTCCGCGGCAAGATCGACCTGCTGGTCGAGGGCGACGGCGTCCCGACCGTGGTCGACTACAAGACCGACGCGCTCGCCGGACGCTCGCCGGCCGAGGTCGCGGCGCGCTACGCGGCCCAGCGCCAGGTCTACGCCCTCGCCGTCGGCTCAGCGGCCGGAGCTCGGACGATCCACGTCTTCCTCGAGGCGCCCGACCAACCACAGGTCGAGACCTTCGACGCCGAGGGCCTGCGAGCCGCTCGTGAGCACCTGAGCGCGCTGATCGGGCGCATGCGCGCGGGTGAGTTCGAGGTCACGGAGAACCCCTACGCGGCGCTCTGCTTCGGCTGCCCGGCGGCCGCCCGCCTCTGCCCGCGCCCGGCTTGGAGGCCATGAGGCGGAGCCCGCCAGGGCGAAGCCGAACCGCGCCGCTGTTGAGGCGCCTCATATGAGGCGCGCGGGCGTCTTCGGGTACGGGTCGCTGGTCAGCGTCGCCAGCGCCTCGCAGACGATCGGCAGGCCGGTCGAGATCGCGGCGGTCGCCCGGCTCGAGGGCTGGACCCGCGCCTGGACGCTGGGCCGAAACCAGGCCCGCTCGGAGAAGACGTTCGCGCGGCCGGACGGCTCGCGGCCGCGCTTCTGCCTCGGCCTCAACGTCGAGCCGAGCGAGCGGCCGACGGCCCCGAACGGCGCCCTGATCGAGCTCTCGGAGGTCGAGCTCGAGCGGCTCGACCTGCGCGAGATCCGCTACCACCGGGTCGAGGTCACCGAGGCGCTCGAGCTCGACGGCGAGCACGGCTTCGACGCGATCTACACCTACTCGGCGCGCCCGGAGCACCATCACCCCGAGCCCCCCGAGGACGCGATCGTGGTCGCCTCCTACCCGGCGACGATCGAGGCCGCGTTCGCTCAGCTCGGGCCCGAGCAGCTCGAGCTCTACCGCCGGACCACCGCCCCGATCCCGGTCGAGGTCACCGCGGCGACCCTGGTCCGCGACCGGATCCCGGCCGGCAATCCCCGCGACTGGTAGTCGGGCTCAGGCCGCGAGCCCGCCCGCCTCGCCGCGGACGAACTCGATGAACGCGGAGGCGGGCGCCGAGCGATGCCGGTCGTGGCGCCAGACCAGCAACACGGGGAGCCGCACCGGGGGGTCGAGGCGCCGCGTATCCACCGGCGGCCCCTCGCGGCGGGTGATCGAGGTCGGCAGCACGGCGGCGCCGAAGCCGTCGGAGGCGAGGCATCGGATCAGGTACGGGTCACCGCTCTCGAGCGAGATCCGCATCCCCTCGCCGGCGCGGTCGAAGAACGCGTCGGTGGCCCGCTTGATCGCCGAGCCCGAGCGGGGCGAGGCGAGCGAGAGGCCGGCGAGGTCGGCCGCCGTGACGCTGTCACCCGCGGGCGCGGTCCCGGGCGGGAACGCCGCCACCACCTCCTCCTCGCTCACCTCGAGCCCCTCGATCCCCTCCGGGAGGTCGCCGTAGACGAGCGTGAAGGCGACGTCGAGCTCGTCGGCGCGGATCAGCTCGAACATCTCCGCCGCGGTGCCCTCGCGCAGCCCGACGTCGACCCCCGGGTACGCGTGCGCGAAGTGGGCGAGCAGCGTGGTCACCGCGATCCCGCCGGCGGGCAGCAAAGCGCCGACCGAGACCCGGCCGCGGACCAGGTCGCGGAGCTGGTCGAGCTCCTCACGCACCCCGTCGACCTCGGCCAGCACGCGGCGGGCGCGGGCGGCCACCGCCTCCCCGGCCTCGGTCGGCACCACGCGGCGGCTGGTGCGCTCGAACAGCTCCGTCCCGAGCTCGGCCTCGAGCCTGCGGATCTGGTGCGAGAGCGCCGATTGGGCGACGTGCAGCTCCTCGGCGGCGCGGGTGAAATGGCGGTGGCGGGCGACGGCCTCGGCGTAGGCGAGCTGGCGGAGCTCCATCCCGATTCATCGTAAAACACGATTGATTTCGTGACAACTACATCTTGCTTCGATTGATCGGGCGGGCGAGAATGCACGCATGAACCTCCCCACCCTCAGCGGGACCCCACGGCGCCGGTGGACCCGGCGCTGGGATCACCCGGTGACCGTGCGGATGGCGAACGCCGAGGACGCCGAGGCGATCAGGGTGCTGGCCGAGCGCGACTCCCGTCCCGTTCCCCCGGCGCCGCGGCTGGTCGCGGAACGCTGCGGGCGGATCGAGGCGGCCCTCTCCCTGCGCACGGACGAGGTCGTCGCCGATCCCTTCCGGCGCACGGCCGAGCTGGTCGAGCTCCTGCGCTGGGCCCGAGCGTGAGCGCGACCCCGGCGATCCGCCACGACCTGCGACCCGGCGACCTCGGGGCGATCGTCGCCCACCACGGGGTCACCTACCTGCCCGAGTACGACCTCGACTCGACCTTCGAGGCGCACGTCGGCGCCGGCGTCGCAGCCGCCGGCAAGCGCGGCTTCCCGGGCCAGCGCGAGCGGCTATGGATCGTCGAGCTCGGCGGGCGCCACGCCGGCAGCCTCGCGCTCACCGACGAGGGCGACGACCTCGGCGCCGTGCGCTGGTTCGTGCTCGACCGCGCGCTGCGCGGCCGCGGGCTCGGGCGCCGGCTGATCGGCGAACTGCTCGACCATGCGCAGGCGGAGGGGTATCGCGGGCTCTGGCTCGAGACCTTCAGCGACCTGCGCACGGCGGCCGCGATCTACCGCTCATACGGCTTCCGGGTCGTGTCGGAGGACCACAGCCCGCGCTGGGGACGCGAGCGGTTCACCTATCAGCGCTACGAGCTCAGCCTCCAGGATCTGGCCCAGTCCTCGAGCCCCGCGAGCACCGGCTCGAGCTCACGGCCCTTCTCGGTCAGCGCGTAGGAGACGCGGGCCGGCGGCCCGCCGTGGACCGAGCGCACGACCAGCCCGGCGGCCTCGAGCTCGCGCAGCCGCCGCGAGAGCAGCCGGTCCGAGAGCCCGGGCACGCTCGCGGTGAGCTCGGCGAAGAAACGCGGGCCGTCGGCCAGCGCCCAGAGGATCGCCCCCGCCCAGCGGCGGCCGATCAGCTCTACCGCGGCGTGGAAATCGGGGCTGAACGCGACCCCGGGCTCGCCGGCGCGCAACGGGGCGCTCGTAGCGCGAGGGTGTTCGCTCGCGGCCTCCACCCGGCATCCGAGACTACAGAAGGAACAACGTCGGCCGGAATGCTCCGCTTCGCGTCCGCGTCCGGCCGCTCGGTGAGCATCGCGATCCCGATTCGCATCTCGATCAGACTGCACATGGTCCGGTATCCGACTCGGCCAGCCTACCGGTGAGCGCCTCGGCGACGATCGGATTGGGGATCCCGAGCCCGTTCTTGGGCCCCGGCCCGGTCGAGGCCGCGAACACGGTCGTCACCACGTTGCCGTCCAGGTCGACCACCGGGCCGCCCGAATTGCCGCTGCGGACGTCGGCGCGGAACGGGGTCATCCGGCGCTCGACCGGCCCGCGACCGTAGGAGTCCTGGCTGGTGACCGTGCCCGAGCGCCCGAGGCGCGCCGGGGCGAAGGTGAGCGGGCCGTTCTCGGGGAAGCCGATCACCGCCGCGTCGGTGCCCTTGCGGGGGCGCTCGACCAGATCCAGCGGCGGAGCCGTCAGCGCCGGCACCTCGAGCACCGCGAGATCGTTGCGCGGGTCGTAGTGAACCGCGGTCGCGTCGAGCTCGGGACCGCCGTCGACGCTCACGGTGGTGTCGTCCTGGCCGGCGACCACGTGCGCGTTGGTGACCACGATTCCCTCCCCCGCCACCCAGCCGGAACCCTCGACGCCGAGCCCGCAGGCGGTGCCGAGAACCCGCACGGTCGAGCCGCCGGCATCGAGCACGTCGGGGGCGTCGGCCGAGGCGGCGTCGGGATCGGGGACGTCGGCGTCGGGCCCGCGTACGAACGGCCGCGGGTCCACCCGCCGCAGCACGTTGAGCAGCGGCCCGGAGGGCGGCAGTGCGTCGTTGAGCGCCGCCAGGATCGACGAACGCTGGACCGCGCGGCGCAGGTCGCGCGCCTGGTCCCCGCTCGCGTGCAGCGCCACCGCGCCGAAGCCCCAGACCACCAGCAGCGCCAGCGCCCCGAGCAGCAGCGCGCCGCCGATCCCGTCGGCGACGCCGACGGCGCTCGATCCGACCCGGCGCCGAAAGCGCCGGCTGACGCCGTCGAGGGCGACGGCGACGAAGGCGCCGAGCAGGATCCCGGCGAGCACCGCGACCAGCGGCGCGTAGGACGACTCCGCTCCCTCGGGCAGCAGCGTCGGCCCGATCCGGGCGCCGAGCGCGGCGCCGCCGATGAATCCGGCCAGCGGCAGGGCGCTCGCCACCAGGCCCCGTTCGAAGCCGACGGCGGCCAGGGCGAGCACGAAGGCGACGATGCCGACATCGACGAGGCTCATAATGCGTCTCCCCGAACGGCTGCACGCCGGGATTCAGGGGGAATCGCGAACACGCCGAGGCACTACCTTTTCTGCATGGACATAGGGTCGCAGAGGCGACCGGGCGGGACCGGAAACGCTAACGCACGGGCCTGGGAAGACGGTTGAGCACCAGCGGCTCCGCGGCGGAGCGTCGTCGCCGCATGACCACCCGCGCCGCACCCCTGGTGGTCGCCGCCGCATTCGCCTTCGGCGCCGGGGTGGTGGTCGCCGTCGGTCCGGACGCGCCCGCGGCCCAGCGCTTCGCCGACGCCTGGAACCGCGACGACCTCGAGGCGATGTACGACGAGCTCACCCCGGACGCGCGCGATCGCTTCTCGCTGCAGCGGTTCCAGGCCGCCTACACGAACGCGGCGAGGACGGCGACGATCGCCGACGTCAGCGCCGGCGAGGTGAGCGACGACGGCGACGACGCGATCGTCCCGGTGCGGATGAAGACCAACATCTTCGGCGAGCTGGCCGGCGAGCTGCGGCTGCCGATCTCCGACGATCAGATCGCCTGGGAGCCGTACATGGTCTATCCGGGGCTCGCCTCCGACGAGCGGCTCAGCCGCCGCACCCGGGCGCCCGAGCGGGCGCGGATCCTGGCCGCCGATCGCACTCCGCTGGCCGAGGGCCCGGCCGCGGCCCGCAGCGTCGGCGGCTCGGCGATCGCCGTGGTCGGCGAGGTCGGCGCCCCCAGCCGGGCGCAGAAGGAGGAGCTGGCGCTGAACGGCTTCCCGCCCGGGACCCTGACCGGGATCTCGGGGCTCGAGCTCGCCTTCAACGACCGGCTCTCGGGGCTCCCGGGCGGCCAGCTGCTCGCGGTCGGCGCCGACGAGGCGGGTGAGATCGGCGGCGGCCGGGTGCTGGCCACCAGCCAGCCGGTCCGCAGCGAGCCCGTCCGCACCAACATCGATCCCGAGATCCAGGAGAGCACGGTGGCGGCGCTCGGCGGCACCTACGGCGGTGCCGCGGTGATCGACGCCCGCAAGGGTTCTGTGCTCGGGCTCGCGGGGCTCGCCTACTCGGCCCCGCAGCCACCGGGTTCGACCTTCAAGATCATCACCGCGACCGGGGCGCTCGACGCCGGGATCGTCAGCCTCGACGACGAGTTCCCGGTCGAGACGTCGAACTCCGAGATCGGCCGCGAGATCCCCAACGCCCATGACGAGCCGTGCGGCGGCACGTTCGCCGAGACCTTCGCCGACTCGTGCAACACGGTCTTCGCCCCGCTCGGCGCCGAGCTCGGGGGCCCGAAGCTGGTCGAGACGTCGGAGCTCTTCGGCTTCAACGAGCCGCCGCAGCTCTACGACCCGCAGACGACCAGGATCGTCGACCCGCCCGAGAGCACGATTCCGCCCGACCTCTCCGGCAGCGTTGAGACCGGCGAATCGGCGATCGGCCAGGGTCAGGTCCTGGCGACGCCGCTGGAGATGGCGACGGTGTCGCAGACGATCGCCAACGGCGGCGTCCGGATGCCGACCGCGATCGCCCGCACCGAGGGGCTCGAGCCGACCGGCGAGCCGGTCGAGGTGACCTCGCCCGAGACCGCCAAGACGATGACCGAGCTGATGATCGGCGTGGTCGAGTCCGGGACCGGGGTCGCCGGCGCCCTGCCCGGGATCCAGGTCGCGGCGAAGACCGGTACCGCCGAGCTCGGCCCCTCGGCGCTCGAGCCGGGCCAGGAGCTCGGGCCGGGTGAGGAGCCGCCACAAGACACCGACGCCTGGTTCACGGCCTTCGCCCCGGCGCAGAAGCCCGAGATCGCGGTCGCGGTGATGGTCGTCAACTCCGACGGCGACGGCGGCACGGTCGCGGCGCCGATCGTGCGCCAGATCATGGCCGACTACTTCGGCGTCGCCTAGCGGCGCACCGGGAAGCCGACCGCGGCGCCGATCAGGACCAGGGCCGAGCCGGCGATCGCGATCACCCCGGCCGCCGTCTCCGCCGGCTCGGAGAGCTCGGCGATCGCGAACCCGGCGACCGCGAGCGCGGCCCCGGCGCCGATCAGCATCCACCAGCCGCCGCCGCGCCGGCTGCGCTCCGGCTCGGTCAGCCAGGCGCCGGCGACGACCACTGCGAGGGCGACGACCCGCGCCCAGGTCGGGAACAGGCCGAGCATGACCACGGCGGCGGCGCCGGCGGTCAGCACCAGCGTCAGCTGAAGGCGGCGGAGGCCCAACCGCTAGATGTCGAGGATGATGTCGCCCGAGCCGTCTTCGCTGGAGATCTCGAGCCGCAGCGGACGGTTGTCGCTGACGGTGTCGTCGACCAGGAAGACCATCAGCGAGGCGTGATTGGGCCCGGTGGCGGCCGTGGTGTTCGGGATCGGGATCTGGCCCTCCGCCGGGACCTCGGCGCCGATCTCGAGCGCGTACGGGCTCTCGCTCTCGATCACCTGGTACTCCTGATCGAGCGTGTCGAAGACGACGTAGTCGGTCGCCGACGGATGCGCCTCCTCGGTCTCGTTCTCGATCAACACGAACACGCCCAGATACGACCTGCCCTCGGGAGGCGGCGGCTGGCCGCGCAGATACTCGGAGTCCTCGGTGTCGTCGGGGTTGAGGAAACGGGTGATCTGGACGTTGTAGGTGAGCTCGCCGAGCTCCAGCGGCTCGCCCTCGACCGCCTCTTCGTTGACGACCGAGGCGCCGGCGACCCCGGACGGATCCTCGTCCCCGCAGGCCGCGAGGCCCCCGGCGAGGGCGGCGAGGCAGACGGCGAGCGCGACGCGGGTACGCATGAGGGGCGGAAGCATATGGGACTAGGGGACGTAGACGGGAAGGCGGTCGGCCCCCGCGACCTCGACCCGCGGCGGCGAGCCGCCCTCCTCCGCCAGGGCCCGCAGGCGCTGCAGCCCCCGCTTCCAGTCGCGGCGCAGGCGCCGGGCTCCGTGGCGCAGATCCCGGAGCTTGTCCGGCAGGGTCCGGGGCTCCGTCCAGAAGGTCACGGTGACCTCGCTCGCGCTCGGCGACGGGCCCTCGGCGAGCTCCCAGACGGTGAACACGCCGGTCCGGTTGCCGCGCCCGCCGCGGCCGTGCTCGCGGACCAGGTGGGGCCGCTCGGCGACCTCGATCGCCTGGTCCATCCACTGCTTGCCATCGCGCAGGCGGAACCTCGCCGCCGCACCGGCGCCGACCGGCTCGAGCCGGGTGAGGCGGTAGTCGGAGATGAAATGGTCGCTGAACGCGGGCCTGATCGAGAGGTCGCAGATCAGGTCGAAGACCCGCTCGCGCGGGACGTCGATCGAGGTCGTGGCCGAAACCGGGCGCATGCAGCGGCGATTCTATTCGCCGCCGGGCGCCGCCGCCGGACCCGGCCGGGTGCGCGGACTTCCGCAATTTCCGTATAAACGGAGTTCGCGAAGCTGGACATTGCGGAGCAGCTCGTTAACGTTGCAACTAGCCCGGTAAGGCACGCCCTTGCTCACCACCGAAGGCAATCCAACCTCGCCGGCGGACATCCACCGCTCTGGCGAGCAGATCACCGAGGCCCAGCCCGGGTCGCTGTGCTGCGTCGCCTGCGGCTTCGCCTTCTCGATCTCGGCTCTGGACTCGCTGCCCGAGTGCCCCAACTGCCACGGGCGCAGCTTCCGCCGCGCCTCGATCTTCGATCGGCGGCCGAGCGTCGAGATCGCCGCGCTCGAGACCGGGGAGGCCACCGAGTGGCTGGACGAGGCGAGGGCCGAGCTCGACCGCGCCGGCCATTACCTCGCCTTCGACGAGGGCGACCGCGAGTACGCGGTGATCCGGCTTGAGCACGGCTGGACCCGGATCGGCCGCTCGCACGCCGCCGACGTCCAGCTCGACGACGCGACCGTCTCGCGCCGCCATGCGCTCATCGTGCTGACCGAGGCGGGCGAGCTGCGAGCGCTCGACGACCGCAGCCTCAACGGCCTGTTCGTCAACGGCGAGCGGGTCGAGTGGGCGCCGCTGCGCGACGGCGACGAGCTCGAGATCGGCCGCTACCGGCTCCACCTGCTGGTCGCCTGAGGCGCGTCGCCGCCCGCGGCTCCGCGCCCGGCGCTCGCTTGTAGGATCGCGACGATGGCGACCACGATCGCGGTGCTCTCCCAGAAGGGCGGGACCGGCAAGACGACGCTCACCCGCAGCCTCACGGACGTGTTCACCCGGCTTGGGCTCGACGTGCTCGCGGTCGACGCCGATCCGCAGGGCAACCTCTCCGACTACTTCGACACCGAGCCCGACGCCCACCCGACCCTGGCGGAGGTGCTCTCGGGCCAGGTGCGGGCCGCCGATGCGGTCCACGGGCAGATGATCCCGGCGAACATGCGGCTCGCCGAGGCGGAGCTGATGCTCGCCGGCAAGATCGGCCGCGAGGTGACCCTGCGCAACGCGCTCCGCGACCTGAAGCGCGAGCGCGACCTGATCCTGATCGACTGCCCACCGACCCTCGGGCTGCTCTCGGTCAACGCCCTGGTCGCCTCCGACCAGGCCCTGCTGACCACCGAGGCCCAGTACTTCTCCCTGCACGGGGTCGAGCAGGCGATGGAGGTGGTCGAACTGGCGCGCGACTCGCTCAACCCCGAGCTCGAGCTGCTCGGCGTCGTGCTCAACATCGCCAACATGCGGACCAGGCACGCCCGCCAGACGCTCGAGGCGCTGCGCGAGCGCTTCGGCGACAAGGTCTGCCGCACGGTGATCCGCCAGTCGATCGCATACGCCGAGTCGGCCGAGCGCGCGATCCCGATCCTCGACTACCGGCCCGACCGCGGCGCCGACTACCTCTCGCTCGCGGGCGAGCTGTTGCGGCGCCTCTCGCGGCCGGAGCTGCTGGCGCCGCTCGACGAGCTCTCCGCCGAGCTGATCCCGGCCGGCGCTTCGAGCTGAGCTAGCCGCGCCGGGCGAAGACTCGGACGCCGCGGCGGAGATTCAGAGCTCCGGGACGTCGGCGCCCAGCGGGCTGAACGGCACCCGGCGCACCTCCGCCCATCCGGAGGTGGCCGCCGTTGCCGCCTCGACCACCTTGCCGGTGTCCTGCCAGAAGCACCAGAGCATCACCGAGGGGCCGGCGCCGGAGATCGTCGCCCCGAGCGCCCCGAGGTCGCGGGCGCGCCCGAGCAGCTCCATCGAGCGCTCGTAGAGGCCGCGGCGGGCGGGCTGGTGCAGGCGGTCGGCGAGCCCACGTCCGATCAGGGCGAGGTCGGAGCGCTCCAGCCCGAGCACGAGCTGGGTGGCGGCGGCGACGTTGGCGACCGCGTCGGTGACCGGGATCGCCGCCGGTAGCGCCGTCCGCGCCTCCGCGGTGGGCACGGTGTCCTCGGGGATCACCAGCACCGCCTCGACCCCTTCGGGCGGCTCGAGCCGGACCGGCGCGGGGAGCTCGCCGGAGCCATCGGACCCGGGGCAGAGGACGAAGCCGCCGTAGACGGCGGCGGCGACGTTGTCGGGATGGCCCTCGAGCTCGACCGCGTGGCGGTAGATCGCGTCGCGCTCGAGACCGAGCTCGAACAGGTGGTCGGCGGCCACCAGCCCGGCGACGATCGCCGCCGCGCTCGAGCCGAGCCCGCGGGCGAGCGGGATCTCGCTGCGGACCTCGAATCGCAGCCCGTCGGCCGGGTGCAGGCGCTCGAACGCGCGCACGCAGAGGTTCGAGCGGTCGGCCGGGAGGTCGCCCGAGAGCTCCCCGGCGTCGACCGAGAACCCCTCGGCCTCGGCGACCTCGAGCTCGAGCTCCAGCGCAAGCGCCGCCGCGAGCACGTCGTAGCCGGGCCCGAGGTTGGCCGACGAGGCCGGAACCTTGACCAGCCGCCGCCGCGCGGTCACCGGGCGCTCATCTCCACTTGATCGAGCAGCCGACCGGCTCGGTGCTCGGCGGCGGCTCGGACCCGTCGAGCACCGCGTCGAGCGCCTCGCGCAGCCACCGTGCCCGCAACGAGGGATCCTGGTGGTCGGCGTCCGGCGCCCCCTCGTAGACGATCCGCTGCTCGGGGTCGAGCACGAACAGGTGCGGCGTCGTCTTCGCTCCCCAGGCGCGGGCGACCTCCTGGCTCTCGTCGAACAGGAACGGGAACGGCCACCGCTCGCGCTCGACGCGCTCGCGCATCGCCTCGGGCCCGTCGGCGGGATAGCGCTCGGCGTCGTTCGAGTTCACCGCCAGGACGCGGACCCCGCGCTCGGCGTAGTCGTTCGCGACGTCGACGAGCCGGTCCTGCCAGGCGAGCGCGTAGGGGCAGTGGTTGCAGGTCCAGAAGACGACCGTCGCGGCGGCCTCCGCCGGGCCGGCCGGCAGCGCCCGGACGTCGCCCGCGGTGTCGGGGAGCTGCAGCGGCGGCGCCGCTCGTCCTCTCAGATGCTCAGCTTCGCTCATCGGCCTGGTCGGTTCGCTCGCGTGCCGCCGCCAGCGCGGCGGCGACGTCGGCCGGGTCGGGGAGCGCCGAGACGCGCCCGTCGCGCAGCCGGTAGACGCGGCAGGTTAGCCCGCCGGGATGCTCGCCCGGCTCCTGGATGTCGCGGCCATCGACGAGGATCGTCGGCGAGCCCGGAAACGACTCGCGCTCGGCCTGCTCGGGGTCGGTGATCTCGCGCACGATCAGGTCGGCGGGATCGAGCCCGGCCGCCTCCATCCGCTCCCGGGCGAGCTCGATCGCGGCCTCCCACGACGGGCACCCCTGCCACCAGAGCAGCTCCACCCGCGGCCCGCTCACCGGAGCAGCCGCCCCACCTCGGCGAGCAGCGCCTCGCCCTCGAACGGCTTGCGCATGAACGAGTCGGGCTCGACCCCGTGACGGCGGATCTCGCGCTCCTGGTCGACGGTCGCGGTCAGGATCACGACCCGGATCGCGGCGGTGCGGTGGTCCTCGCGCATCCGCCGCAGGACCTCGAACCCGGCCAGCCCCGGCATGCCTCCGTCGAGCACGCAGAGATCGGGGATCCGCTCGCGGATCAGCGCCAGCGCCTCGACGCCCTCGGACGCGCAGAGCACCTCGTATCCGGCCCGCCCGAGCAGGATCGCGACCAGCTCGACGATGTCCTGCTCGTCGTCGGCCGCCACCACCAGCGCCGGCCGCGGCGCCCCGCCGTCACTCATTCTCGACCTTGAGCGGGCTCCTGGTCTCGGCCGGCGGCGGCGCGGGCCGGGCGCTGTCGGCCTCCAGGTTCTCGGCCGCGGTCACCGGGAGCTCGACCGTGAAGGTCGTTCCTCGTCCCACCTCGGACTCGACCGAGATCGAGCCGTGGTGCGCGTCGACGATCGCCTTCACGATCGTCAGCCCGAGGCCGGTGCCCTGGATGTGGCGGCGCTCCGCCTCGGCGGCCCGGTAGGTGCGCTCGAACAGCCGCTCGCTGTCGGAGGGCGGGATTCCGATCCCGGTGTCGCTGACCGCGATCACGGCGCGCTCCCCGTCGCTCGCGGCGCGGATCGCGATCCGGCCCCCGCGCGGCGTGAACTTGATCGCGTTCGAGAGCAGGTTGTCGACCACCTGTCCGAGGCGGTGCGGGTCCGCGTCGATCATCGGCGCCGCGGCGAGGTCGAGCTCGATCTCGACCCCGGCCTTGGCCAGGTCGGGCCCCGCCTGCTCGGCGCTGGCCCCGATCAGCGCCGCCAGGTCCGCGCGCGCGAGCTCGATCTCGAAGGTGCCGGCGGTGATCCGGGTCAGCAGCAGCAGATCGCCGACCAGGCTCAGCTCGCGACGGGAGTTGCGCTCGATCACCTCGACGAACCGCCTACCCTGCTCGCTCAGGTTCCCGGCCTCGATCTCGCTCAGCATCTCGGTGTAGCCGATGATCGAGGTCAGCGGCGTTCGCAGCTCGTGCGAGACGAGGCCGAAGAAGTCGTCCTTGAGCCGCTCGGCGTCGCGCTCCGCGGTCACGTCGCGGCTCGTCCCCATCACCCGGGTCGAGCCCTCGGCGTCGGTGAACGGCCGGCCCTCGCTGACGATCTCGCGCACCCCTCCGTCGGGGAGCACCACCCGGTAGGAGAACTCGAACTCGTGGTCGCCCGCCTCGATCGCCGCCATCCGGCGCAGCACCGCGACCTGATCGTCCGGGTGGACCCGCTCCAGCACCCGGTCGAACTCGGGTATCGGCTCTGCCGGGTCGAAGCCGTGGTTGCGGAACTGCTGCGCCGACCAGGTCCGGCTCCCGCTGGCCAGGTCCAGCTCCCAGCTGCCGACGCTGGCGAGCTGCTGGGCGTCCGCGAGCTGGCGGCGCTCGGCCGCCAGCGCCCGCTCGACCTCCATCCGCTCGGTGATCTCGCGCCCGACGCAGTGGAAGGCCGCCGACGGCAGATCCGGGGAGGCCGACCACTCGGTCCAGCGCCAGCCGCCGTCCCTCGTCCGGACCCGGATCCTGAACTCGGTTGTCGTTTCGCCCCGCGCGAGCTTCGCAACCTCGCGCGCGACGGCCTCGCGGTCGTCGGGGTGGATGATGTCCGCGTACGGGTTCGGGAGCAGCTCCTCCGCGGTCCAGCCCAGGGTCGGCTCCCAGGCGCCGTTCAGCTGCTTGAAGTAGCCGTCGAAGCCGCAGGTGGCGACCAAGTCGTTGATCAGCTCGAAGTGGCGGGCGCTCTCGGCCAGCTTGCGCTCCGCGGCCTTCTGCTCCGAGACGTCGCGGGTGATCGTCGAGGCGGCGATCACCCTGCCGGCCTCACCGAGCACCGGGGAGACCGCGAGAGAGACCTCGATCCGACGCCCGTCCTTGCGCATCCGCGCGGTCTCGAAGCTCTCGATCCTCTCCCCCGCGCGCAGCCGCTCGATCAGCGTCGGCAGCTCGCTCTCCTCGCCGGGCGGCATGAGCACGTCGTGCGAGCGCCCGAGCATCTCCTCGGCGCTGTAGCCGTAGACCCGCTCGGCGCCCCGGTTCCAGCTGCGCACGAGGCCGTCCAGGCTCCAGCCGATCACCGCGTCGTCCGAGCCCTCGACGATCGCCGCCAGCTCGCGGGTCGCCTGCTCGGCCTCGCGGCGGGCACCGACGTCGGCGATCGTGGCGGTGAAGAAGACGCGACCGTCGACGGCCCAGTCGACCAGCGAGAGCGATACCGGGAACTCCTTCCCGTCGCGGCGGCGGGCGACCAGCTCGACCGTGCCGCCGATCAGCCGCCCTTCGCCGGTCTCGAGGAAGCGCGCCAGGCCGGCGGCATGCGGGGCGTGATCGCGCTCGGGCATCAGCAGCGTCAGCTCCGAGCCGGCCGCCTCCGCGGCCCGGTAGCCGAACATCCGCTCCGCCGCCGGGTTGAAGTAGGTGATCCGGCCGCGGTCGTCGGCGGTCACGATCGCCGCCAGCGAGGCCTCGGCGACGGTGCGAAAGGATTGCTCGCCGAGCTCGCCGCGCGCCGCCTGGTGTCGCAGGTCCCTGGCGCTGAGCACGATCACCGCGAGCACCGCCGCCATCGAGCCGAGGGTGACGATCGCGAGTCCGAGGTCGTCGCCGAACAGGCCTGCGTGCTCGCCGGCGAGCCGCAGGACGCCGAGCACGATCGGGACGCCGATCGCAACCGGCGCCACCCGCCGCGCGAACCGCGACGCGGGGTCGTCGCCGCTGAAGAAGGCGACCGCGCCGCGGTCGGGGCGGGAGAGCGCGATCGCGGTCACCGCGAGCGCCGCGGCGAGCACGCCCGGGAGCGAGACGCCCGAGGAGCCCGAGCGTCCCCGCAGGTAGTCGACGTCGTAGGCGAACCCGACCAGCGCGGCCAGGGTCAGCAGCGCGGCGACCGCGGTCAGCCAGAGGCTTGCCCGGTAACGCGGCGGGTCGCGGTCGAGCGTCAACAGCGCCAGCGCGCACAGGGTCAGGGTCGTCGCCGCGACCAGCGGCGGGCGCCCCGGATCGGGGCCGACGTCGTCGGCCAGCAGCTCGTCGATCCCGATCCCGCCGAAGGCATGCTCGAAGAGCACCGCGATTCCGATCACGGCGACGAACGCGGCGCAGGCCAGCCCGGCTCGCTCGCGCGCCGGTGAGCGGCGCTCCGGGGCCCGCAGCACGATCCCGATCCCGAGCGCGACGATCGCCAGCGCGGCGAGCGCCTTCATCGCCGGGAGCTCTGCATCGACCTGCTTCAGCGCGGTCGAGTCGGTTGCCCAGCCGAGCAGCACGAGCGCACCGACCGCCGCGATCACCCAGCCGCAGGCCCCCGCGACGCGTCGGGCGGACGGGCCGAACGTGGTATCCGCGCCGGTCATCTCCTCCCCGGCGGAGTCTAGTCGGGGCGCCCCGACGCGCTCAGCCGTCGGCGGCGCCGGCAGGCGATGCCGCGAGGGCGGCCGCGTTGCCGGCGATCGCGCCGGCGAGCAGGCCGTCAGCCGGCACCTCGGCGCCGGGCAGCAGCACCGACTCGCGCACCCGCGCCCCGGAGCCGATCGAGGCGCCGGGCCCGATCACCAGCGGGCCGTCGAGCTCGGCCCCGGCGCCGACCGTTGCGCCCTCGCCCAGCAGCACCGGGCCGTCGAGCTCGATCTCGTCGCCGAGCCCTGCCTCGGCGGCTGTGGCGGCGAGCTCCCCTGCCGGAGCGACGTCGACCGCCCCGGTGAGCACGTCGAAGTTGCCCTGCAGGTACTCGGGCAGCGAGCCGACGTCGTTCCAGTAGGCGTCGGTGACGTGGACGCCGAAGGGGACGTCGCGCTCGAGCAGGGCCGGGAACACGTCGTTGGCGAAGTCGACCTCCTGCTGGTCGGGGAAGTGGTCGAATGCCTGCGGCTCAAGCACGTAGATCATGCAGTTGGCCAGGTCCGAGAGCGCCTCGGCCGGGTCGGGCTTCTCCTGGAAGCCCTGGACGCGGCCGTCGGAGCCGGTGACGACGACGCCGTACTCGCGCGTGTTCGCGACCCGCTTCACCGCCAGGGTCGCAACCCAGTCGTTCGCCTCGTGGGTGGCGACGAGCGCCGTGAGGTCGATGTCGGTGAGCGCGTCGCCGGCCATCACCACGAACGGCGAGTCGCCGAAGAACTCGCGCACGTTGCGAACCCCGCCCGCGGTCCCCAGCAGGGTCTCCTCGTAGCTATAGGTGAGCTCGGTCCCGAGCGCGGAGCCGTCGCCGAAGTGGTCGCGGATCGTGTCCGGGTACCAGTGCAGGTTGGCGACCACCTCGCGGAACCCGTCGCGCGCGAGCCGCTCGAGGATGTGCTCCATGATCGGCCGGTTGGCGACCGGTACCAGCGGTTTCGGGATCGCGTGCGTGAGCGGGCGCAGGCGCGTGCCGAGCCCTGCCGCCATTACCATGGCTCTCATCGGAGCCAGGCTACTGAGCGCAGGAGAAGCATGACCACCACTCAAACCGCGCAGGACTACAAGGTCGCCGACATCGGCCTAGCCGAGTTCGGGCGCAAGGAGATCACCCTCGCCGAGCACGAGATGCCCGGCCTGATGCGGACCCGCGAGGAGTACGCCGCGGCGCAGCCGCTGGTCGGAGCCAGGGTGACCGGTTCCCTGCACATGACCGTCCAGACCGCCGTCCTGATCGAGACCCTGGTCGCGCTCGGGGCCGAGGTCCGCTGGGCCTCCTGCAACATCTTCTCGACCCAGGACCACGCCGCGGCCGCGATCGCCGCCGCCGGGATCCCGGTCTTCGCCTGGAAGGGCGAGACCCTGGAGGAGTACTGGTGGTGCACCGAGCAGGCGCTCACCTGGCCCGA
>DASPGZ010000144.1:0-2773 GCA_035620355.1 Solirubrobacterales bacterium
GCGGCGCACGCAGCCTACGCCCGCGGCGCCGCTCAGATCAGCCCGGCGAGGATGTGCTCGGTTCCGCGGATGTGGGTGCGGACGGTCTCGGCGGCGACGGCGGCGTCGCCGGCACGCAGGTTGGCGACCAGCTCGGCATGCTGAGCGTTGGAGCGGGTCAGGACCTCCTCGGGGTGAGCGATCAGCGAGATCAGGTCGCTCATCTGCCCCTGAACCTCGGTCATCTCGGTGACCAGGCGCGGGGAGTGGGCGGCGACCGCGAGCCCGATGTGAAAGCGGATGTCGGCGCGCCGGTAGTCCTCGAATCCGGCGGCGAAGGCCATCACCTCGACCAGCTGGTCGAGGGCGACCAGGTCGCGCTCCTCGGCGCGCTCGGCGGCGAGCATCACCGAGCCGACCTCGATCGCGACCCGCAGGTCGAGCACCGCCCAAGAGTTGCCGTCGAGCGGATCGTCGCGCTCGGCGAGCGGCGGACGGTCGGCGACGAAGGTGCCGCCGCTGCGCCCGCGGACCGCGGTCAGGTGGCCCGACTGGACCAGGGTGGTCAGCGCCTGGCGCAGGGTCGAGCGCGAGATCCGCAGCTCCCCGGCGAGCTCGCGCTCGGGTGGCAGCTTGCTGCCCGGGACCAGGAGGCCGAGCCGGATCGCCGTCCCGAGCCGCTCGACCGTCTCCTCGAACGTGGTCGGCGGCCGCACCGGTTGAAACACCGCCTCGACGGCCGCATCGCGCTTCACCGGCCTACCGTAGCGCCGCCCCGCTCAGGTTCCTAACGGTTCGGCCGGCCCCCGAGATCGAGCGCCGCGTGGACCTCGCCGATCGCCTGGCGGTTGTCGCGGAAGTGGACGCCGATCATCCCGATCGCCCGGGCGGTCTCGACGTTGACGGCGAGGTCGTCGACGAACAGGCACTGCTCGGCCGTGACCCCGGAGAGCCGCGCGATCGTCAGCTCGTAGATCGGCGGATCGGGCTTTCGCATGCCGACGAAGCCCGAGTCGACGACGAGCTCGAAGATCTCGTCGACGGGCAGCATCGAGCGCCACAGCGGCTCCCACTCGCGCACGTTGTTGGTCAGCAGAGCCATCCTCCGGCCGCTGCGCTTGACCTCGCGCATCAGCTCGATCATCGGCTCGTTCGGCTGCAGCGCCTCGAAGTAGATCTCGCGGAACCCGTGCATCCGGGGGCGGTGGCCGAGCTCGGGCTCGAGCGCCCCCGCGACCCGCTCGAGGAAGTCGGCCTCGGTCATCCGCCCGGTCTCGAGCTCGTAGAGGGGGTGGGCGCCGTCGCGCTCGGCGAGCGCCTGCATCGCGCGTCCGAGCGCCTCCCCCGAGATCCCGGTCTGGTCCTGGAAGGCCGCGAACGAGCCCAGCAGCGGCGTGGTCAGCACGCCGCCGAAGTCGGAGATCACGGCGGTGATTTGCGGGCGCCTCATCGGCGCTCGAGCATGTCGAGGACGCCCGCGCCACCCTCGCCGCGGATCGCGAGCGCCGCGCTCAGGCGTTCGATCTGGCCGTTGGCGTCGCGCGCGGTCGCCTCGACGTCGGCGGCGACGCGGATCGCGAGCCCGGCGCCGGGGCCGTAGAGCTCGAGCCCGACCCGGCGTGGGAGCGAGTCGGGGTCGTACTCGGTCGAGAACAGCGCCTCGTCGAGCCGCTCGAACCCGCCCGGGCGACCGAGCAGGCCCGCGACCAGTTCCTCGCCGTGCCCCTCGGCGCCGGTCGGGCGGAGCGCCGCGATCGCCAGCAGGCGGCCGTCGCCGAGCCGCGCCGAGAGCACCCGGACCCGGGTTACCTGGTCCCAGTCGAGCTTGCCGCGTAGGCGCCAGACGGGGTCGGCCGCCGGGTCCGGGTCGAGCTCTGCCAGCCGGGCCTCGTCCCACTCGAATGCGAGCGTCTCGCCGCTGGGCGCCTGGAACTCGATCGCGATCGCGTCAGCCACGGGGCTCGCCCGGCTCGATCTCAGGGGCCGGGTCGTCGACCTCGTGGGCGGTGCCCTCGTAGTCGTAGTCGCGGGCCGGCCCCGGGCGCGGTCCGCCGGCCGGGCGCGGTCCGGCGCCGCCCGGACGCGAGCTCGGGATCGCCCAGCCGAAGGCGATCCGGCGACGGGCGAAGCGGGCGACTACCGAACGGAAGACGGCCCGGGTCGGCGGGAGCAGGAGCGCGAAGCCGATCACGTCGGTGATGAACCCGGGCGCCAGCAGCAGCGCTCCGCCGACGATGATCATCGCCCCGTCGAAGGTCTCGTTGGCGGGCACCCGGCCATCGGTGAGCGCCCGGTTGAAGCGTTCCCAGGCCGCCCGGCCCTGCGAGCGGGCGAGCGCCGCGCCGAGGAAGCCGTCGAGAATCAGCAGCGCGATCGTCGGCGCGACCCCGATCGCGTCGCCGACCTGGATGATCACGTAGATCTCCGCGATCGGCAGGGCGAGGAAGAGGAAGAGCAGCACGATTCCCATCTCGCACAGACCTTAGACAGCGCTTCTCTAGGATTGGTGCATGCCAAGCGAAGAGAATGTGTACGAGGCGCTCGAAGAGGTGATCGACCCGGAGCTCGGGCTCGACTTCGTCTCGCTCGGTCTCGTCTACGACGTCGAGGTCTCCGAGCAGGAGGTGTTCGTCACCTTCACCCTGACCACGCCCGCCTGCCCGATCGGCCCCCAGGTCTCCGAGCAGATGCGCGAGTTCGTCGGCGAGCTCGACGGGGTCGACAAGGTTCATCCGAAGATGGTCTTCGACCCGCCGTGGTCCCCGGAGATGATGAGCGAGGACGCGAAGTTCGC
>DASPGZ010000145.1:0-15302 GCA_035620355.1 Solirubrobacterales bacterium
GTGAGCTTGTCGAGCTCGGCCTCCATGCCCATGCGCTCCTTGGTCGGGAGCAGGTCAAGCTGGCCGTCCTGCTTGAGGCCGTCCAGCTCGTGAAGGCGCTCGATCCGTTTCGAGATCGTGTGGAAGTTGGTCAGCAGGCCACCGAGCCAGCGCTGGTTCACGTAGGGCATCCCGCAGCGATCGGCCCAGCCCTTGACCGAGTCGCGCGCCTGCTTCTTGGTCCCGACGAAGAGGACCGAGCCCCCCTTGCCGGCGACCTCGGCGGCGAAGTCGCGCGCCTGGGCGAGCAGCTGCTCGGTCTGCAGCAGGTCGATGATGTGGATGCCGTCGCGCTCGCCGTGGATGTAGCGGCGCATGCGCGGGTTCCAGCGACGGGTCTGGTGGCCGAAGTGCAGCCCTGCCGTCAGCAGTTCTCTCAGTCCGGTCTCGGACATCGGTGCTCCCTTGGTTCGAAATTGTCTCCCGAGCCGCTTCCGGGGGACCCGGCTATGTCGTGCGCGCCGGGCAGGGCCCCTTGTTCGTGCCTGGGGGTCGGTTACTGGACGCCGGGGAGTGTAGAGGGCGCGCGCCGCCCGGCTACTGGCGCTTGCGCTCGCCGCCCGCGACCCGGATCGAACCGCGCATGAACGGGTGTATGCGGCAGAAGTAGGTGTAGGTCTTGCCGGGCTCCGTCAACGGCGGCGTCGTGTAGGTGCCGGTCTGGGTCGTCACCCCCGAGCTGAGCCCGGTGCCGAAGCCGAGCTGGCCCGAGTCGAACTTGATCGGGCCCCGCGCCAGCGGGTAGCCGATTCCGGCCCCCTTGTTGCACGGCGCCGAGCACGAGGTGATGCTGTGCCAGGCCTGCTCGGGGTCGGGCATCCCGGGCAATGCGTCGCCGCTCACGAACGTGACCCGGGCGCCGGGCCTGACCTTGGGCGGGCGCATCTGCGCCCTGGTGATCCCGCGACTGGCCGAGAACCCCCCGGGCCCGAAGAGGAAGCCCGAGATCTCGATCCCCGTCTTCGGCACCCGTCGCCCGCGGCTGCCGAGCTTGCGCGGGTCGGGAAGCTTGAGGTCCTTGCCCGCGCGCTTGTCGACGTTCTCCGGCAGGCGCCCGTGCGTGAGGATTCCGCCCTGCTCGTACATCGCCTCGACCGCGGCGGCGTCGTCGAACGGATCCTTGGCGAGCGGATCGGCGGCCGTGCTCACCTCGAGCGGGAACAGGCCCATCGACTCGTACCAGGACGCCTTGCGCACGTCGTAGGTCGCGTTGACCGAGACCACGTCGCCGGCCTTGAGGCTGACCCGCCACTCGGGGCGGGTCGCGGTCATCGCCACGTCCCAGCTCACGGCGCCGGCGGGCTCGTAGTAGCGCGCCTTCGACCGGAACAGCGGCTTGGTCTCGGCGGGGTCGTCGCCCGCGGTCGAGCCGGCGTCGGGCCCGTCCCGGGAGACCTTCATGTCCATGAACAGGCCGCCCGGATGCAGGTGGCCGACGGCCCAGACCAGCGTCCGGCCTCCCGCGGGCACCGTCCACTGGGCCGCGGGGCTGATCTTGGGGCGCTCCTCGTAGCCCGGCGCGGCCGGATCCGTCGGCACCTCGTCGGGGAACGTGAACCTGCCGTCGCCGTCGCTGTCGAAGCCGCGCTCGGCGTCGAAGACCGGATAGACCTGCGGCCTGCCGGCGACGTCGAGGCCGACCGACCGCAGTGCGTTGATGTCGGTGCGCGCCGGGCTGGTCTCCGGGACCCAGTCGATCTGCCAGGTGATCTGCACCTGCCGCCCGGATGCGGTGGTCAGGTTGTGAATCATGTAGTTGAGGCCCCAGTTCTCGTCGCCACCGACCTTGAACCCGTACCCCTGCGGCATCTTCCACTCCGTCTTCTCCTCGCCGGTCCCGTAGCCGACGCCGGGGCCGAGCCAGACGACGTGATGGAGGTGGAGATCCCAGACGCTCGGGGTGGTCAGCGAGCCGTCCTCGTGGACCTCGACCATGCTCGGTTTGAACCTGGTCACGTAGCCGTCGGCGGTCGAGCCGGGGGCGAAGACGCCGGCGTCGCCCGGCCCGCTCACCTTCTCGGCGTGCGGGCAGGTCTGGGTCAGCCCGTACAGGTTCAGGTTCTGGCCCGGGTAGATCGTGATCGGGTCCGTGGCGCAGTTGTAGGTCGTCATCCCCGGGTAGGCGGCGGCGCCGAGTTTCGGCTCTGCGGCGCCCGCGGGAGCGGCGGCGAACAGCAGGGCGACGACCGCGCTGAGCGCGCTCGAGAGGAGACGCCGGTCGTCCATGACCGACCGATCATCTCGCATCCAGGCCCAACCCGCGGCCTGAACCGCTCAGGCGTCTCGGGCGCGTTGCAGGGCCTCTGCGAGGTCCGGCGGCAGCTCCGACTCGGCCTCGACCCGCTCGCCGGTGAACGGATGGGCGAACCCGAGCCTGGCGCTGTGCAGGAACTGGCGCTCGAGGCCGTGACGACCCGCGTGGCCGTAACGCGGATCGCCGGCGACGGGATGGCCGATCGCGTCGAAGTGGACCCGGATCTGATGCGTGCGCCCGGTCTCGAGGCGCGCCTCGACCAGGGTGTCGGCGGGCAGCGGCTCGACCACGGTGAAGTGGGTGCGGGCGTCGCGTGACCCGCGTCCGCGGACGGCCCGCTTCTCCGGCGCCCGGTGGTCGCGGCCCAGTGGAGCGTCGATCGTCCCCGAGCGCGACCGCGGCCGACCCTCGATCAGCGCCAGGTAGGTGCGGTCGAGCTGGCGCCCCTTGACCATCGCCGAGAGCCGCCGATGCGCCTCGGCGTCGCGGGCGACGACCAGCAGCCCCGAGGTGTCCTTGTCGAGCCGGTGCACGATCCCCGGCCGTCCGGGCTCGCCGCCACCGAGCAGCTCGCCGAGCGCGTCAACCAGCGTCTCGCCGCGATGGCCCGGGGCGGCGTGGACGACGAGGCCGGCGGGCTTGTCGACCACCGCGAGGCGATCGTCGACGTGGACCAGCCGCGGCGGCGAGCTCACGTCTGCGCGTCCGGCTCCGGAGCGCTCGCCAGCGCGGTCAGCGCGATCACCACGACCCCGGCGGTGATCGCGACGTCGGCGAGGTTGAACGCCGGCCACAGCGGCGGGTCGAAGAAGTCGGTGACGGCGCCGTCGCGGATCCGGTCGGCGAGGTTGCCGATCGCGCCGCCGGCGAGCAGCCCGACCCCGAGCCAGAGCCAGGGACGGTTGGTGTCGAAGGCGAACCAGCCGACGATCAGGCCGAGCGCGACCGCCGTGAACGCGATCACCAGCGCGTCGTCGCCGCCGCTGAAGAGGCCGAAGGCGATCCCGCTGTTGGTGACCCGGGTGAGCTCGAAGCCGAGCGCCAGGTCGGTGCGCTCGCCGGGCTCCATCGAGCCGGCGATCGCCGCTTTGACGATCTGGTCGAGCACCAGCACGGCGACCGCGACGGCGGCCATCCGCAGCCATGCGCGGCGGCGCTCGCTCACCCTCGGATCAGGCGGACGACGAGCCCGCCGCCGATCGAGAGCACCAGGATCGCGATGATCGGGCTGATGTCGAGCGGGCCGATCCGCGGCACGAAGGCGCGGAACAGGTTCAGGTACGGGTTCGTGGTCTCCTCGATGAAGCCGAGCACCGCGCGCAGCGTGAGGTTGTAGGGGATCGGGCGGAACTGCTGGACCCAGCTCAGAATCACGTTGGCGACGATCAGCACCGTGTAGACGAAGATCAGCGCCTCGACGTAGGTGGCGATGTCGCCGCGGGTGAGCGCCGCGGGCAGGAGCCTGCTCACCCGCGCATCCGCTCGAGCGAGGCGGCGAAGGCGGCCTTGAGCCCGTCGGAGACGCCCGCGTCGGCGAGCGCTTCCAATCCCGCCTCGGTGCTGCCGCCGCGCGAGGCGACCGACTGGCGCACGGTGATCGGGTCATAGCGGCGCAGGAGCTCGATCGTGCCGGCGAAGGTCTCGATCACGAGCTCGTAGGCCTGCTCGGGGTCGAGCCCGGCCTCGGCCCCGGCCTCGGCGAGGCTCTGGACGACGACCGCCAGATACGCGGGCGGGCAGCTCATGGTCGCGGTGGCCGCGTCCATGAGCTCGTCCGGAACCTCGGCCAGGTGCGAAAGCTCGCCGAACAGGTTCAACAGCCGCGCGGCGACCTCGCCGTCTGCGGGATCGAGCGGCGCGTGGCAGATCACCCCGCGCTGGATCTCGGTCGTGATCGTCGGCATCACCCGGATCACGGGGACGGCCGGGAACAGCTCCCGCAGGCGGGCGAGCGAGGTCGCGCCGAGCACCGATGCGATCGCGTCGCCGGCGCCGCCGAGCTGCTCGGCCGCCTGCTCGAGCGCCGCCGGCTTCACCGCGAGCACGATCGCGTCCCCGCGCAGCGCCAGATCGGCGAGCGTCTCGACGACCTCGCCACCGGTGCGCTCGGCGAGCTCGACCGCCCGCCCGGAGCCCGCGTCGCAGAACAGCATCTCGTCGGGCCCGTGCTCGGCCTCGGCCCAACCCCGCGCCAGCGCGGCGGCCATCGTCCCGGCGCCCGCGAACCCGATCTTCATGCCGCGGAGACTAGTGGCGGCCAACGGCCCCCGTTCCTCGCCCCGGCGGTGCGGACGCGGGAGCAGAACAAAAAGTCCGCGGCGTAGCCGCGGACCATTGATTCAAGCGGGAGCGGAGCAACCGCCGGGCTGTAGTCAGCTTTGGTTGAAGAAGCCCTTTTCGACCAGCCGCGCCTTCTCCTCGGCGGAGACCTCGACGTTGCGCGGCGTGAGCAGGAAGGTCTTCTCGGCGATCTTCTGCATCCCGCCGTCGAGCGCGTAGGTGAGCCCGGAGGCGAAGTCGATCAGGCGCTTGGCGAGCTCGCCATCGGTGGTCTGCAGGTTGAGGATCACGGGGACGGCCGCCTTGAACCGATCGGCGACCTCCTGGGCGTCGTTGAAGCTGCCCGGGGTAACCAGGTGCACCTGGACGTCGGCGCCGCCGTTGCCGCCGTTGCCGACCGGCTGCAGGATCCTGCGTCTCGGTGGCTCGTCGTCGGCGAAGATGTCGTCGATCTCGTCGCGGCGCCGCCGCTCGGAGATCCGGCTGACGGTGGCCGAGCGCGGCGCGGCGCCGCTCTCGTAGACCTGCCCGTGCGGGGCCGTGTCGGGCTCATAGAGGTCGTGCTCCTGGTAATCCGGGTCCTCGGCGAGGCCGAAGTACACGAGCGCGCGGTGCCATGTGTCTCTGAGTGCCATACGGCTGCGGGTTTCGCGTCGGGTAGCGCGATTCCTTTACCCGGATTATGGAGCAATGAAGCGCCCGGCGAGCCGGGTTCAGCGATACAGCGAGGTCCCCAGGCGAATGATCGTCGCGCCCTCGTCGACGGCCACCTCCCAGTCCTGGCTCGTGCCCATCGAAAGCCGGGCCAGCCCGTGCGCGCTCGCGAGCTCCGCGAGCCGGGCGAAATAGGGGCGCGAGTCCTCCGCCAGCTCGGTGAACGGCGGCATCGTCATCAGCCCGGAGACCGCTACCGGGCAGCGGTCGATGAACCCGGCCAGCTCCTCGGGCTCGACCCCGCCCTTGCCCGGCTCGCCGGAGACGTTGACCTCGACCAGGACCTCGGTCCCGGGCTCGCCGTGGCGACCGAGCTGCTCCAGCACCGAGTCGGTGGCGACCGAGTGGATCAGCCGGACCAGGGGCAGGATCCGCTTCAGCTTGCGGCTTTGGATGTTGCCGATGAAGTCCCAGGTGAAGCGCTCGCCGGCGAGCTCGCGCTTCGCCTCGAGATCCTGGAGGCGGTTCTCGCCGACCAGCTCGACCCCGGCCTCCGCCAGCTTCCCGAGCTCGTCGGGGACCACGTACTTGGTCGCCGCGAGGATCTCGACCCCCGGACCGCAGCGCTCGCGCACCCGCTCGAGGTTGCGGCGGACGACGCCGGGGTCGATGTCGCGGATCGGCTCAGGCATCGACCCAGACCAACCCCGCCTGCCGCCCGGTGCGGCCCTCGTCGCGCCGGTGCGAGAAGAACAGCCCCGGCTCGCAGCTGGTGCAGAGGCCGCTGAGCTCGACCTCGTCCACCCCGGCCCGCGCCAGCAGCCGGCGTGCGACCTCGGGCAGGTCGAGCATCCGCCCGTCGGCGATCCCGTCGCCCAGTGGCGCGAACGCCTCCAGCACCTCCTCGCCGACCTCGTAGCAACAGCGGCCTACCCCTGGGCCGACCGCGGCAGCCGTCGCGCCGACCTCGCGGGCGCCCCGCTCCACGATCCCGGCGGCGAGCCCGCGCCAGCCGCAGTGCAGCATCGCCACGCCGCGCTCGCCGGCGAGCGCCACCGGCAGGCAGTCGGCGACCTGGACCAGGGGCGTCAGCTCGGGGTTCGCGGTCGCCTGGCCGTCGGCCTCCGGCGGGCGGACCTGCGAGGCGTGGCCGCGCCGCGCCGCTGTCGAGGCGCCTGATCCGGCGACGAACGGGTTCGGGTCGGGCGCCGCCTCGCTGCGGACGACCTCGGCAGCGTGGACCTGAAAGCCGAACAGCACGCCCCCCGCGTCGCGGCCGAGCGCCGTCGTCAGCCTCGAGCGGTTCTCGCGCACCGCCGCCTCGGCGTCGTCGGTGTAGAGGCCGAGGTTGAGCGACTCGAAGGCGCCCTCGCTGGCGCCGCCGAGCCGGGTCGAGAACGCGGCCCTGGCGCGGGGCAGCTCGGCCTCGAGCCAGCGGACGCCGTCGTGTTCACGCCACTGCATCCCGGAGAGGCTATGACCGGGCCGCGGAGAGGGCGATCCGCAGCTCGTCGTCGCGGCCCTCGGTCTCGCCGTCGAGCTTCGCCCGCAGCGCCGCGCCGAGCCCGCGCCCGACCGCCGGGCCCCGCTCGATCCCGGCCTCGATCAGGTCCTCGCCGGAGATCTCGAGCGCGACCGCGCGCCACTCGCCGACGTAATCGTCGAGCCAGGCGGCGCCCAGCGCCCGCGCCAGCGCCAGCTCCACCCCGCTGCGCCCGCGCGCCGCGGCGACGGCCCGCGAGGGCGAGCCCGGTTCGAGCCCGGCGAGCTCGGCGACCTCGGGCGTCGGTCCGCGGACGGCGGCGAGCACGGCTGCCGGGCGCGGCGCCTCGCCCGCCCACGGCGGTCGCGCGAGCAGGTCGTCGAGACGGTCGATCAGCTGGCCACCGCCCGGCGCCAGGTCGAGTAGGCCCCACCCCGCGAGCAGCTCGAACCCGCGCCTCGCCGCGGGCTCGGCCGCGAGCCTGCCGAGCTCGGCGGCGCGGCGCTCAGCCGAGATCGTGCTCAGGTCGGTCGCCCGGATCAGCTCAAGCGTCCGCGGCTCGAGCTCGAACCCGAGCCGCGCCGCGTAGCGGGCGGCGCGCAGGGCGCGGGTCGGGTCGTCGGCGAACGAGCCCGGGTGCAGGACCCGGAGCAGGCCGGCGCCCAGGTCGCCGAGCCCGTCGAGCGGATCGAGCAGCTCGCCGGGGGCGTCCAGCGCCACCGCGATCGCGTTGACGGTGAAGTCGCGGCGCCCGATGTCGTCGGCGAAGCTCGCCGGCTCGACCTCGGGCAGCGCGCCGGGGTGCGGGTAGGTCTCGGTCCTCGCCGCCGCCACGTCGACCGCGCCGCCCGCGAGCTCGACCGTCGCGGTCCCGAAGCGCTCGTGGACCAGGGCATCTCCCCCGAGCTCTGTGATCAGCTGCGCCGGCTCGCCCTCGACCACCAGGTCGAGGTTGTCTACCCGGCGTCCGAGCAGCGCGTCGCGGACGGCGCCGCCGATCAGCCTCGCCTCGATCCCCGCGCGCTCGGCCGCTGCGCGTGCCTCGGCGAACCCCGGCGCGCGCGCGAGCCGTTCGGCGAGGGCTTCGGTCGATATGTCGCGCTTCGCTGCCACCTATCCGCCTGCGCCCTGAGGTCGCTTCCCTACCATGACGCCCCTTGCGGATGCCCGCCCTCCCCAAGATCCCCGCCGGGTGGCGCGACCCCGTCCACCTGGCGATCATCGCTGCGGTGAGCCTGGTCGTCGCCGCCGGCGCCGCCGGCGCCTACGTCGCGTTCAAGCGCGACGCCGACCAGGCCTGCCCGCCGCCGTGCACGCTCGAGGTCGACGAGGAGAACCAGGCGACCCACGCCGAGGAGGTCGAGACGGTCGACTGGCCGTTCTACGGCTACGACACCCAGCGCACCCGCTACCTGCCGACCAAGCGGGTGCGGCCGCCCTTCGACGCCTCCGAGTGGAGCTTCCAGGCCGGCAAGCTGCTCGAGTTCTCGCCGATCGTCGCCAGGGGCACCCTCTACTTCCAGGACAAGGACGCGCTCCTCTACGCGCTCAGCGCCGACAAGGGCAAGGTCGAGTGGAAGAAGGACATAGGCGGGCTCGGGGCAGCCTCGCCCGCCTACTCGCACGGGGTGATCTACGCGGTCACCCTGCAGCGCGCCCCCGGGGTCGACGAGGGCGAGGCGCTGGCGATGCGGGCCAATGACGGAAAGCTGCTCTGGCGCTTCCCGCTTCCCGGCCGCAGCGAGACCTCGCCGATGGTGGTCGGCTCGAACGTGATCGTCGGCAGCGAGTCGGGCGACGTCTTCGCCCTCGACCGCAAGACCGGCAAGCCCGACTGGCAGGTGAGCACCGCGGGCGCGGTCAAGGGCGGCCTGGCGCTCGACGAGGGGGTCGTCTACGGCGCCAACTACGCCGGCGAGGTGTTCGCGCTGCGCGCCTCCAGCGGCGCCACGGTCTGGCGCTCGAGCACCCAGGGATCGAGCCTCGGCCGCGGCGGGCCGGTCTACTCGACCCTGGCGGTCGCCTTCGGCCGGGTCTTCCTCGGCTCGATCGACAACCGGGTGTACTCGTTCGACCAGGACACCGGCGAGCTGCTCTGGAGCCACTCGACCGGCGACTGGGTCTACGCGGCGCCGGCGGTCGCCGACACGCCGAAGACCGACCCGACCGTCTACGTCGGCTCCAAGGACCAGAACTTCTACGCGCTCGATGCGAAGACCGGCGAGGTGCGCTGGCAGCAGCGGATCGGCGGGGTGATCCTCGGCGCCGCCAGCGTCCTCGGCGAGAACGTCTACGTGGCCGGGCTGGGGCCGAACATCGGCACCACCGGCTTCAACGTGAAGACCGGCCGCGTCACCTTCGAGTCGGAGCTCGGCGAGTACAACCCGGTGATCTCCGACGGGGCGCGCATGTACCTGACCGGGTCCTCGAACGTGCGCGCGTTCGAGCACGAGACCAGGGCCGAGCAACAGCGCGCCGCCGAGCGCCGCCGCAACGAGCGCCGCAAGCAGGACGAGAAACGCCGCAAACAGCGCCAGGCCCATGAGGCGAAGCTCGAGCGCCAGCGCCAGGCACACAAGGCGAAGCTCGAGCGCCAGCGAGAGGCGCACCGGCGCGCCCAGAACGCGAACTAGCCCCGGACCTCGATCCCGGCCTTGCGCAGCGCCGCCTTCGCCTCGGCGATCGTGTGCTTGCCGTAGTGGAAGATCGAGGCCGCGAGCAGCGCGTCGGCGCCGCCCTCGGTCGCGCCCTCGACCAGGTGGCGGAGTTCGCCGACGCCGCCCGAGGCGATCACCGGCACCGCGACCGCGTCGGTGACAGCCCGGGTCAACTCGAGGTCGTAGCCCTCGGTGGTCCCGTCGCGGTCCATGCTGGTCAGCAGCACCTCCCCCGCCCCGCGCTCGCTCGCCTCGCGCGCCCAGGCGACCGCCTCGCGGCCCTCGACCAGGGTGCGGCCGCCGTTGACGTACACGTCGTAGCGGGGCGGCCGCGTCGCCCCCGGACGCGAAGCGGAGGAGACGACGCGCCTTCGTTCCTTCGCGTCGATGGCGACGACGACGCACTGGGAGCCGAAGACGACCGCGAGCTCGGAGATCAGATCCGGGCGGCCGAGCGCCGAGGAGTTGACCGCGACCTTGTCGGCGCCGGCGTCGAGCACCGCCTGGGCGTCGGCGACCGAGCGGATCCCGCCGCCGATCGTGAACGGGATGAAGACGTTGTCGGCGGTCCGCCGGGCGAGCTCGATGATCGTCTCGCGCTTGTCGGCCGAGGCGGTGATGTCGAGGAAGACGAGCTCGTCGGCCCCCTCGGCGTCGTAGCGCTCGGCGAGCTCGACCGGGTCGCCGGCGTCGCGGATGTCGACGAAGTTGGTGCCCTTGACCACCCGCCCGGCATCGACGTCGAGGCAGGGGATGACCCGTTTCAGCGCCATCGTCGCTAGCCGCCGGGCTTGCCGCGCAACTTGCCCCGGGCCGCGCCCCAGACCCCATGCGCGAACGCCCCGGGCTCCAGCTTCTGCGCCAGCCGCAGCAGCTCGCCGCGCTCGTTCGCGGTCAGGTTCTTGTGCGGCCGGCCGCGCGATTTGGCGACCAGCCCCGCGAGCCGGTTGCGCTCGTCGCGCTCGAGCAGGGTCGCGTGATGGCGAACGATGATCGCCACCTGCGCGATCGCCAGCACGCGGAGCCAGAACATGGCCTGAGGCTAGCGCCGCCCATGACCCGGGCGTAGGATCGATTCGGCTGCCGTCGTGAGGAGGAGCGATGGAGAGCGTCCGGGCCGCAAACCTCGAGATCGCCTACCGCCGCTCGGGCGACGGAGCTCCGCTCGTGCTCCTGCACGGGGCGGCCAGCGACGGCCGCATGTGGGCGCCGCAGCTGGCGGCGCTCGGGGACGAGTTCGACCTGATCGCCTGGGACGAGCCGGGGGCGGGCGCCTCCGCCGACCCCGCCGACGAGCTCGACCTCGCCGGATACGCCGACTGCCTCGCATCGTTGATCGACGAGCTCGACCTCGGACGGGTCCACCTCGCCGGCCTGTCCTGGGGAGGCGTGATCGCCCAGGAGTTCTGCCTGCGCCACCCGGAGCTGGTGCGATCGCTGATCCTCGCGGACACCTACGCCGGCTGGAAGGGCTCGCTGCCGCCGGACGAGTGCCGGCGGCGACTCGAGCTCGCCGTCGCCCAGGCGACCGCTCCGCCGGAGGACTACGCCCCGGAGCTCCCCGGCCTGTTCGGGCCCGATGCATCACCCGAGCTGATCGACGGGCTCGCGGCGATCGCCGCCGAGACACGTCCGGCGACCCTGCGACGCACGGCCGTCCTCAACGCGGACTGCGACCTGCGCGAGCGACAGGCCGCGATCCGCGCCCCCTGCCTGCTGATCTGGGGGGAGCTGGACGCGCGCTCGCCGCTGAGCGTCGCCGAGTCCTGCCTCGAGCGGATCGCCGGCGCCCGGCTCGTCGTCCTGCCGGGCGCGGGGCACATGAGCAACCTCGAGCGGCCCGAACAGTTCAATGCCGAGGTGCGACGGTTCTGCCGCTCGGTCCCGCTCTGAGTCGGCGGCTCCTGCTATCACCGGGCCGTGCCCGAGACGCTGATCCGACCGGCGACCGCCGACGACCTCGACGCGATCCTCTCGCACCTGCGGACGGGCTTTGCCAGCTACGTCGAGTTCACCCCGCCGGGCTGGCGCCCGCCCGAGCCACGGCGCGAGCGGACGGCCGAGCTGCTCGCCCGGCCGACCACCTGGGCCGCGATCGCGCTCGAGGGCGACCGCTCGGTAGGCCACGTCTCGTTCACTCCGGCGCGCGGGCGGCCGTTCGAGGAGGAGCCCGACGCCTGGCGCTCGGCGCCTCCAATCCCCGGTCGCGCCCACCTCTGGCAGCTGTTCGTCGTCCCCGATCGCTGGGGCGGCGGCGTCGCGGGGCGCCTGCACGAGGTGATGATCGAGGCGATGGTCGAGCGGGGCTACACCGATGCCCGCCTCTACACCCCGGTCGCCCACGCCCGGGCCCGGCGTTTCTACGAGCGCCGGGGCTGGACCTGGCGGGCCGACGGCCCGGGCGGCGAGATGGGCTTCGACCTCTCCGAGTACACGCTCGAGCTCAGCCGCCGTTGAGCGCGCGCTCACCCTCGGCGACCGTGAACCTGCCCTCGTAGAGCGCCCTGCCGACGATCACGCCGCCAACCGCCGGCGGCGCCGCGGCGCCGAGCTCGCTCAGGTGCTCGAGGGTGCCGATCCCGCCCGAATAGATCAGCTCCGCCCCGGCCGCAGACGCGGCCTCGGCCGCAGCTGCGAGCTCGGGCAGGCCGGGACCCTCGAGCGTCCCGTCGACCTCGACCGGGGTGAAGACGAAACGGCTGACCCCGCGCCGGGCGAGATCGCCGATCACGTCCGCGACCCCGGCGCCGGTGTCCCGCTCCCAGCCCTCGACCGCGACGGCGCCGGAGCGGGCGTCGGCCGCGACCACGATCCGCTCGCCGTGCTCGGCGGCCAGCGCCTCGACCAGGGCCGGATCGGAGAGCGCCGCCGTCCCGAGGATCGCCCGGGAGGCCCCGGCCGCGATCACCGCCGCGACGTCGCCGGCCTCCCGCAGGCCGCCGCCGACCTGGACCGGGACGTTCGCCGCCTCGCAGATCCGCTCGACGTGCTCGATGTTGACCGGGGCGCCCGCCCGGGCCCCGTCGAGGTCGACCACGTGCAGCGCCCTCGCACCCTGCTCGAGCCAGCGCGATGCGGCGTCGAGGGGATCGGCGTCGAACGCGGTTTCGCGGTCGTAGTCGCCCTGGACCAGCCGTACGGCGCGCCCGCCGCGGATGTCGATCGCGGGATAGAGGATCACTGCGAGGCGGAGGCCGGAGGCCGAAGCGGAGCCCCGCCGCCGTTGAGGCGGCTGGTTCCGGGGACGGCGGAGCAGATGGTCGAGAAGTTGGCCAGCAGGCGCAGGCCGTCGGAGCTCGACTTCTCCGGGTGGAACTGAACCCCGTAGACCGGCGGGCGGGCGATCGCGCAGCCGAAGCGCTCGCCGTGCACCGCGGTGCCGAGCAGGTCGGCGGCGCGCTTCGGCCGCGGGGCGAAGCTGTGGACGAAGTAGAACGGGGTTCCGTCGGCGATCCCCTCGATCAGCTCGGACTCCGACTCCCAGGCGACCGGCTCCCAGCCGATGTGCGGGACCTTCATGCCCTCGGCCTCGAGTCCGGTGACGGGGCCGTCGACCAGCCCGAGGCCGGCCGCGCCGCCGAGCTCGCTCGAGGACTCGAACAGGAGCTGGAACCCGAGGCAGATGCCGAGCACCGGCACCCCGGCCTCGACGCGCTCGCGGATCAGCCCGTCGAGCCCCCGCTGGCCGATCCGCTCCATCGCCGCGGCGAAGGCGCCGACGCCCGGCAGGACCAGCCCGTCGGCGGACCGGGCGAGCTCGTGGTCGTCGGTGATCACCGCCTCCGCCCCGACCCTCTCCAGCGCCTTCTCGACCGAGCGCAGGTTCCCCATCCCGTAGTCGAGGATCGCCACCCGGGTCACGTCAGCGTCCCCTTCGTCGACGGCACTCCGTCCTCGCGCGGGTCGATCTCGACCGCCGCCCGCAGGGCGCGAGCGAAGGCCTTGAACATCGCCTCGATCAGGTGGTGTGCGTTGTTCCCGTAGCGGGTCGAGACGTGCACGGTCAGCTTCGCGTTCGACGACACGGCGCGGAAGAACTCCTCCGCGAGCTCGGGGTCGAAGCCGGCGATCGAGACCGCCGGGAGCTCCGACTCGAAGCGGCAGAACGGTCGGCCCGAGACGTCGATCGCGCACTCGCCGAGCGCCTCGTCCATCGGCACCACCGCGTGCCCGTAGCGGCGGATGCCGCCGCGGTCCCCGAGCGCCTGGTCGAGCGCCTGGCCGAACGCGATCCCGACGTCCTCGACCGTGTGGTGAGCGCCCGTCTCGAGGTCGCCCTTGGCCTCGACCACGAGGCCGAGCCCGGCGTGGCGGCCGAGCAACTCGAGCATGTGGTCGAAGAACCCGACCCCGGTCGAGGGCGCGACCTCGCCGCCGTCGAGCGAGAGCTCGAGGCTGATCTTCGTCTCGCGCGTCTGGCGCTCTATGTGTGCGCTGCGAGGCGTAGCCGAGCCGCGCCGATGTTGAGGTGCCTTGTTCCGTCTCATCGCTTCGCCCTCGCGAGCGCCGACTCTCCGTGGACCGGGAAGCCCTCGGTCTCGGCGATCGCGGCGACGTGGGGCGCCAATTCTGCAGCCGCCGCCGAGCCCAGGTGGACGACCGAGGTCCGGCGCATGAAAGCGCCCGGCCCCAGCGGCCCGCCGAAGCGCGCGGCGCCGCCGGTCGGCAGCACGTGGTTGGAGCCGGCGGCGTAGTCGCCGAACGCCGTTGCGCCGCCCGAACCCACGAACACACAGCCGGCGACACGGCCGCGCGCGCTCGCCTCGTCGGCGCCCTGAAAGGCGAGCTCGAGGTGCTCGGGGGAGAGCGCGTCCGCGAGCGTCAGCGCCAGCTCGAGCCCCGGCGCGGTGACCAGGGCGAGCGCCGGGTCGGCGACGCTCGGACGTTGCGCCGCGAGCGCCTCGGTCAGCTCGGCGGTCCGGTCGAGCAGCGCCGGATCGGGCGAGATCGCGACGACCAACCCATCGTCGCCGTGCTCGGCCTGGGCGCACAGGTCGAGCGCGATCAGCTCCGGGTCGGCGGTGCCGTCGGCGACCACGGCGAGCTCGCTCGGCCCCGCGATCCCGTCGATGCCGACGCGCCCGGCGAGCAGCCGCTTCGCCTCGGTCACGTAGCGGTTGCCGGGCCCGGCGATCACGTCGACCGGCCGGATCGACTCGGTGCCGAGGGCGAGGGCGGCGATCGCCTGCGCCCCGCCGACCGCGTAGACCTCCTCGACACCGACCGTCGCGCAGGCGGCGAGCACCGCGTCGGAGGGCCGCCCGTTGCCGGCCGGCGGGGAGACGACGACCAGCCGCCCGACGCCCGCGACCCGCGCCGGAATCGCCCCCATCAACACCGACGACGGGTAGCCGCCGCTGCCGCCCGGGGCGTAGACCGCGGCGGAGGCAACCGGCGACGCGCCGACCTCGACCCGCTGGCCGGCGTCCAGCTCGGCCGACACCGGCCGCAGCAGCACCTCCGCCTCGGCTCTGGCGAGGTGCGCGATGTTGCGCGCCGCGACCATCAGCGCCTCGCGCAGCGTGGCGTCGATCAGCGACGGCGCAGCCTGGATCAGCCCCGGGTCGACGCGAAAGTTCTCCACCTGGACCTCGCCGAAGCGGACCCCGAGGTCGCGCACGGCCTGGTCGCCGTGGGCGCCGACGGCGACGATCACCTCGCCGACCTCCCGGGTCACCTTCTCCAGCCCCGGAACCAGCGCCCGCACCTGGGCGGCGCACGCGGTCGCGTCGGCGCCGTCCCACTCGATCCGCTCGACCCTCATCGCGACGCCTCCCGCAGCCGGCCCGCGAGCTCGTCGATCTCGGTGGCTCGAAGCTTGTGCGAGACCCGGTTGGCGATCAGCCGCGCGGTGCAGACGCTGATCTCCTCGCGCACCTCGAGCTCGTTCTCGGCCAGGGTGCGGCCCGTGTCGACCAGGTCGACGATCCCGTCG
>DASPGZ010000146.1:0-13207 GCA_035620355.1 Solirubrobacterales bacterium
TCCGCGAGGCTGGGGTCGCCGCCGTCTACACGCCAAGGGACTTCGACGTCAACCGGATCATGGGCGAGATCGTCGACCTGGTCGGCGATCGCGCCGGGTCTCCCGCCGCGGCCTGAGGCCGTGCAGGACGACGAGCCGGCCCCGGACCCGGCGTGAGCCCGCCACCGATCGATTTCCCCGTCCCCGGGCTCGAGGGTGGCGGGATCCGCCTGCGGCTGATGGCGGAGGCCGACGTCGAGGACGTCGTCGCAGCGGCCCAGGACCCCGACCTGCAGCGGTTCACGACCGTGCCCGATTCCTACGGCGAGGACGAAGCCCGCCAATGGCGGCGAACCTCGCAGGCGGGGATCGACTCAGGCACCGACCTGACGACGGTGATCGTCGACGCCGAGGACGGGGGGCTGCTGGGGGCCGTCGGGCTTCACAACATCGACCCCGAGACCGGCCGCTGCGCGGCGGGCTACTGGGTCGCGCCCTGGGCGCGCCGGCGCGGCGTCGCTCCGCGCGGTCTCGACCTGATTTCGAGCTTCGCCTTCGCCGAGCTCGGGGTGAGCCGGATCGAGCTCTGGATCGAGCCCGAGAACGCACCGTCGCTGCGGGTCGCCGAGCGAGCCGGCTTCACCCGCGAGGGCCTGTTGCGCTCGTTCGCGGTCATCGACGGACGCCGCCGCGACATGCTCATGTACTCGCGGATCGCCGGCGACCCGCCGGGCTCAGGCAGTGACGGCGCCCCGGCTCAGCGGTGGGCGGTCGCGCTCAGTCACGGGCCGGATCGCGCCAGCGCAAACGACCGGCGCTACGCTGATGGGGATGAGCGAGCTGAACGGTGACCGCACCGCCTGGCTGCGCTGCTACCGCTGCTGGTCGACCCGCCTCGAGGCCCAGGTTCATTACGACGCGATTATCCGCGTCGACCCCGATTCCGGCGAGACCGCCGAGCGGGTCGAGGAGGTCCAGGAGGCGGTGGTCCAGTGCCTCGACTGCATGCACGACCAGCCCCACCTCGCGATCGAGGAGGGCCACGTGGTCCCGATCTCCGAGCGCTGGGAGCGGATGGTCGCCGGCACCCCCTGGGTCGCCTCGTGCACGGTGACCGTCGACGGCGACTCGGTCGAGACCTGCTCCGGCCCGGAGGCGGCCGACAGCCTCACCTACGCCGCCTTCGGCGATCCCGGGACGCGCGAGTTCTTCACCCACGTGCGCTTCCACAAGCACGACGAGGAGCGGATCATCGTCCACCTGCTGGTCGAGCTCTACGCCCGTTCGGCCGAGGAGGCGACCGAGGTGCTCGAGGACGCCTCCCGCGGGGTGCTCGAGCTGACCTCGCTGGCGGAGGAGTCCCGCCCGCCGGCGCACGCCGCCGACGAGGCGCACTAGGTCGGCCCTACGCCGCCGGCATAGCGGCGCGCAGCGGCGCGAAGTCGGAGCTCAGGTCGGGGGCCCCCACCTGGAACAGCTCGATCGGCTCGGGGAGGCCCTGGAATCGCCATGCCCCCAGGCTCCTCATCCGGACCTCGGGCTCCGCCGACTCGCCGATCCCCTCGTGCGCGGTCGCCGAGACCAGGACCTGTCCGCCGTGCCCGGCGAAGCAGATCCTCGCGACCGCGTGGACCGAGAGCCCGACGTACCCGTTCTCGGTCAGCTTCGGACGGCCGCGGTGCAGAGCGATCCGCAAGCGCACATCGTCACCATCGGGCCAGGCGTTGGACCGCATCGCCCGCTGGATCGCGAGCGCCGCCGCCAGCGCCGCCGACGGGTGCTCGAACACCGCGAGCAAGTCGTCGCCCTTCGCGTCGACCGTGTGGCCGCCGGCGGAACGGACAGCGGCCCGCTGCAGACTGCGGACGTCCGCCAGCACCGCCGAGTAACGGTCGCCGACGCGGGCAAGCAGCTCGGTCGAGCCCTCGAGGTCGGTCATCAGGAAGGTGACCCGGCCGTGCGGCAGCTTGCGGTGCGGCTGCAGTTGCGCGTTGATGAACCCGATCGGCATGATCCCGTGCCTCTTCGCTGCCCGCAGCAGCCGGGTCCTCGCGCGGTCCCGTGCGCCGTCGTCCTCGAACGCGACCTGGTTGAACCGCGACAGGGCAGCGCGGACGTGAGCCGCGTCGTGGATCGGGAGTCGCCGCTGACCGCGCGAATCGATGTAGGCGAAGGCGTGGTCGGGGAGCTGCGATCGCTGCTTCGCGCTCAGCCTCGCCATCGCCGGTCGGCGCCGCGCTACGCCTCGGCGACGACCACGATCGTCTCGGGGCGGACGCCGTCGAACTTCATCGCCTCGGCCGCCGCCTCGGTCTCCAGGGCTTCGCGCCAGACCGCGATGCTGGGTACCTCAACGATCAGCCCGACCCGATTCGAGCCCTCCGGGTCGCGGAAGGTGCGCACCGTCATACCCAGCGGACCGAACAGCTCCTCTCGCTTCGGTGAGGCGAGCCAGTGGTCGACGTCGTCTACCTCGTGAAACACAAGCAGGGTCTCCAAAACGGCCTCGTCCTTCCCACAGCGTGAGGCTGTGCGGTGTCGTGGATGAGCGCAGACCTAATCAGTTCGACGGCGGCTCGGTGTCGTCCCCTTCGAGCAGCGCCCTCAGCGTCGTCAGATCCTTCCTCAGTCCCGAGCGGACCATGCGCCCGAGAACGGGACGGAGAAGGCGCATGCCTCCGGCCGGCTGCAAGCGGATCTCGTAGGTGAACACCGCGCCCGTCCCGTCGCCGTTCGCGCGCACCGAGCGTCCCCCGCTGAGGCCTCCGATCGTGCCGGCGCCGGAGAACTCATACGCGACTCCGGGGTCGAGCGCGGTCACGACCGTGTCGGCCACATAGTCGCGCCCGGAGTTGTGGACCACCTCGTGGACCTTGGTGCCGATCGCCGGGCCGCCTGGTGGGTCCGGCGTCATCTCGGTCAGGCCCTTTCGCCATTTCCGGTCGAACCCGTAGTCCGCGACCGCGTCCCAGACCTCGTCCGCCGGCCTCGCGATCTCGATCGACTCCCGAACGTGGACGCCAGAGCTCATCCTTGGCTCCCTTCCTGTTTGGGTGTCCTGCCGTGACCCAGTCTCGCGCAATCGGTCCGGCTCAGCCGAACCTGACCCCGGCTACGCCGAGTCGTCGCGATCGAGGCCTGCGGCCTCCAGCGCCTCGTGATGGGACTGAAACCAGCGGAAGCGCACCGCCTTGCCGCCGCGAACGGACCAGATGTAGCCGTGCTCACCGGTGACCGGCACGCCGCTGCCGCTGCCCGAAGCCGTGTAGTGGGCGAGGACGACAACGTCCTCCGGGCCGGCGTCGAGGAACTCCACCGGACGCACCTTGAAGTCGCCGTAGGTATTGCGCACGACCCGGAAGCTGTCGCGGCCGTAGCGGACGCCCGTCTCGACCGCGTAGCTCGGATTGACGTACTCGATGTCGTCGGCGAGGTAGTCGCGGGCTGACGCCTCCCGACCCCAGGCGTCGTAGATCCGCTTCACCAACTCGACGTTCTCGGTCGACACGGAAGCCACTATCTCTCAACCTCAGCCTCCGTGGTGGGCGGTCCGCTCAGGGTGTCGGGTCGAGACCGAGGCGCTCGAGCAGCGCCGGCTCGCGCAGCGAGCCGTGGATCTCGTGGGCCCCGTCCAGGCTCACCCCGTGCAGCGACGGCACCCCGAGCACCGTGAGCCCGGCGGCGATCCCGGCGGCGACCCCGGTGGGCGAGTCCTCGAGCACGATCACATCGGGCTCGGCGGCGACGCCCAGTTGCTCGCAGGCGACCAGGTAGGGATCGGGGGCCGGCTTCGGCGCCGCGACCTCGTGGCCGCTGACGACGACTCCGAACGCGTCCGCGAGGCCGACGATCTCGAGCGCCCTGTGGATGAAACGGAGCGGTGAGTTCGAGACCAGACCGATCGGGGTGCCCGCGGACCGCAGGCGCTCGACCAGCTCCGGGGCCCCGTCCATCGGCTCCACCCCGCCCTCGAGCTCGATGAAGACGAGGCCGTCGAGCTCGGCGATCAGCTCCGCGTCCCGGCCCGGCTCGTTCAGCTGCCGCGCGAGGATGGCGCCGGAGATCTGAGCCGAGGTACCGACCAGCTCGCGCTTGTGGGCGAGCGTGAAGCGAAGCCCGCGGCGCTCGAACAGGTCCTCCTCGGCCCGTGACCAGACCGCCTCCGAGTCGAGCAGGAGCCCGTCGTTGTCGAAGATGACCGCCGCCGGAGTCGCCACAGGACCGGCGATCGTAGTCGCTCCGAGGGCCCCGAAGAGCACGAGCGGCACCGATCGCCGATTGCCCGCGCACTTCCGGTAGCGGGGCCGCCGTTGGTCTGGTGATATACATACCTCCTGGCTGGAAAGCCAGCCCAACCCCGTGGGCTACGGGGGTCAGGAAGCACGGAGCGGATGCACGTATCACGCGGTTTCAGCGGGGGATCCCTGGCGACGCTGATCGCGGTCGTAGTCGCGCTGGCCGCGGTCGTCGCGCTGTCGGTCGCGAGCTCGTCCGAGGGCGGCTCGAAGGCCGATACCAACGAGCGCCAACGGACCGGTCCGCCTCGGTTCGGCTTCGCCGACGACTTCGAGCAGCACCTGGTTGCGATGTCCGACGCCGCCGATCTCGAGGCGAGCATCGGCCGACTGGGCATCCCCTGGTACTTCACCGAGTGGGCTCGCCTCGACGATCTCTACGGCTACTTCTACTCGTACGACATCCGGCCGATCATCACCCTCTACGTCACGGACCCGCCGAGGTTCGAGCCGGGGCCGCTGCCCACGCTCCCGCCGTCCGTGCCCGAGCCGCCGCAACAGGGGCCGCAGCCGCCCAACCTGCCGCCCGCCCCGCCGGTGCCGGACGTCCAGAACTTCAAGCCGAGTGAGTTCGCGGCCCAGGCCGCCTACATCGCCCAGCGATATCCGTGGGCGAAGATCCAAATCCTCAACGAGCCCAACCTTCCCGCGTTCGCGGCGTTCACCGTCGACCAGACGGTTGAGGTGATCACCGCCACGGCGCGCGCGGTCCACGAGGTCGCGCCCGAGATGAAGCTGATCGGGCCCGCCACCTCGCCCTACCAGGGCAGGGGCTTCGCCTACACGAGGGACGTCTACCACGACCTGCCCGAGGATCTCGGCTACGTCGAGGCGGCGATCAACGTTTATCCCGGGCCCGGCGACAAGCGAGCGTTGAGGCAGGTGAAGAAGGCCTGGCGCACGGCCAAGGGCTCGAACCGAAGGATCTGGGTGACCGAGATCACGCCCGGCATCTACTCGCCGCGGCGACAGCGCTGCAACCAGATCAAACAGGCGTTCGCGTACCTGAAACGACGCGGTGCGAAGGGGATCCTCTTCTACAGGCTCCGGCAGCCGGACGTGGTCCTCAACACCCAGGGCCGGCTCTGGGCCGTGAATCAGGACGGCAGCAGGACCCGCGTCTATCGGTGCCTCGCAAAGATCTCCACGGGGCTGCGCGAGCACGGCCGGCCGACCCCTCCGAGACTCAACCTGAACGTCGTCGAGCGGACGAGGCTCGCCCGTGGGACGCTCGTCCGGGTTCGGTTTCAGGTGACCTCGCGGCCGAACTACGGGTCGCTCGGACAGGGCCCGAAGACCCCTGCCGCCGGGGCGCTGATCCGATTTGCCGGCGAGCGCGTCACCGCCAACCGCCAGGGCCGGGCGTCGGTGACGACCTCGGTCGACAGGGCGCGGCGCCTCCGCGCAAGGGCGAGCCGCCCCGGCCACCGCGGCGACCAGGTCACGGTCGAGATCCGCCGCGCGGCCAACAGAAGCTGATCAACTCCGCCACCCGGGGCGGCTGGCGCAAGCACCCCGCCGACTAGCCGGGCACCCGGGCAGAGCGGCTCTCCGTCGGCGACCGGGGCTACGGTTGGCCCGTGCAGGCGGGCGTGGTGGTCACCGAGCGCGGACGGCGGCTGATCCAATGGCTCGCGGGAGGCCTGATCGCCCTCCTGCTACTGCTCGTCGGGGGCGGTTCCGACTCGTCCGCGGTGGCCGACGACCGTTGGATGGGACTTCCCGCTGCCGAGGCGCTCGCCGCCGCCCCATGTCCCTCGGCGACCAGCATCGCCGTGCCCACGGTCAGCCCATCGGCGATCGCCGCCGCACGCGAGCGGCGATTCCAGGTCTTCGGGCCGAAGCCGACCGAGCTGAGCGCGCCGATCGACTGGCACACGGACCCGCTCGGGGCGGAGCGCTACCGCCAGAACCTGCACAAGCTGCGCTTCCTCGACCCGCTGCTGGCCGCCTACGACCAGGGCGGCAACACCGAGGACCTCGCGATCGCGATCGAGGTCGGTCTCGACTGGGTCCGCAACAACCCGCGCGGGAAGCCGGCGACCGCGAACGAGGCCTGGACCGACAAGGTGATCGGCGACCGCGTCCCCTACCTCGCCTACCTGCTGCGCGCCGGGGCCTGCCGCGACCTGCTCACCCCCGCCGAGCAACGCGAGCTGCTCGACTCGCTCGTCGAGCACGGCCGGGTGCTCGCCGCCGAGCGCAACTACACGGCCGACAACCACGGCCTCTTCGTCGACCTCGGGCTCGCCCGGCTGACCAGCTTCCTCCCATTCCTCGAGCAGGCGCCGAAATGGCGGGTGCTCGCCCGAGAGCGCTTCGAGCGCACCCTGCGCAGGCGGCTCTCGCAGGGGATCTGGCTCGAGCACTCCTCGGCCTACCAGCTGCTCGCGATCCGGCCGCTCGACTCGCTGATCAACGTGCTCGGCCCCGACGCCGACCTGGTCGCGCTGCGCGACGAGATGCGGGCCGGCGCCGCCTGGTTCGTGCGCCCCGACGGCCAGCTGACCCAGTTCGGCGACTCGAACCTCGAGCCCGTCCCGGACTGGGCGCTGGGCCAGGGCGCCGGGGCACGCGCCTTCTTCGGCGCCGGCTTCGCCTTCGTCCGCGAGCCGGGCCCCGGCGGCGAGCTCGGCTATCTCGCGGTCACCGATGGATTCCACAACACCACCCACAAGCACGCCGACGAGCTCTCCTTCGAGCTCTTCGATCACGGCGTACCGATCGTCAACGACACCGGCCTCTACCACAAGGACCCGGGCGAGATCCGCGACTACGTGCTCTCCAACCGCGCCCATAGCGGGCTTGCGGTCGACGGCCTCGACCTGCCGATCGCCGACGGCGACCTCGCCTACGGCTCCGGCCTCACGGCCGCCGGGACCGGCGACGGCTGGTACGCGATCGAGGGCCGCAACCCGTTGGTCGAACAGCAGGGCGTCGAGCACTCGCGGCTCTTCCTCTATCGCCCCGGCGTCGCCCTGGTGATCGTCGACGACCTGAGCTCCGAGGTCGCACACACCTACGCCCGGTATCTGCAGTTGCATCCGGCGGTCGAGCTCGGCGACGGCGACGAGGTCGCGGTGCAGATCAACGCGCCGGGGTTCGCCGGCGCGATCTACGACGTCGCGGGCGACAACCCGGCCGATCGGTCCCAGGCGCGCGACCAGCGGGCGCCGCTTCAGGGCCTGAGCTCGCCCGAGTTCCGCGAGTGGCTGCCGCGCTGGACGCTCGCCTTCGTCGACACGGGCTCGGCCGAGACCCGGGCGCTGACGATCGCCCTCGACGCGAGCGCATTGCGCGCCACGCGGGCGACCGTCGACGGCGAGACGATCACGGTCGAGCTCGCCGATGCCGAGGGGACTCCGTCCACGGTCGAGGTGGCACGCGAGCGACGGCGGCTCACGGTCACGGCGACCCCGTGACCCGCGCCAGCCGGCGGTGGCGGTGGCCAAACAGCGCCCGGACGACCGCTGTCGCGAGTCGGCCGGCACCGGGGATCCAGGCGACGCCACGCTTGAGCTCGAAGCTGAGCCGGTCGGTGACCCGGCAGGACGCCGCGCCCTCGGGCTCGATCGTGCGCTCGTGCTGCCAGACCGCGAACGCCAGCGTCCGTGAGCGCTCGAGGAAGCGCCGCCCGGGCTCGAGCTCGACCAGCTTCAGGTCGTCGTAGTCGACCGGAAGCAGGCGCCCGAGCAGGATCCAGCTGCGGCCCAGCTCGGCCCCGACCTCGACCGTGTCGACGGTCTTGCCGCGCAGCCCCCGTGGCATCGTCATCCGCAGGAGTGGAGCCAGCTCGTCGTTGATCCCCTCCTCGGTCACCGCCCGCTCCCAGACCTCGGCGGCCGGGCGATCGAGCGCCGAGGACACGGTCAGCTCGCCGTCGGGGGCCATGGCGGATTCGTATATGAATCACCCGTGGCCGGGATCTCCGCGTTCATCTCGCCGGGCAAGGACCTGCGCCGGACGCTCGACCGGGTCGGGCTCGCGGACCGCCTCGGCTATGACGCCGCCTACACGACCCACATCGCCGGCCGGGACTCGCTCACGGTGCTGATGGCCTATGCCGCCGCCAGCGAGCGGATCCGCCTCGGCACCGGCGTCGTCCCGATCTTCAGCCGCACGCCGGCGACGATGGCCCAGACCGCGGCGACCATCGACGAGTACTCGGGCGGGCGCCTGGTCCTCGGGCTCGGGGTCTCGCACCGGGTCACGGTCGAGAACTGGCACGGCCAGAAGATCACCAAGCCGGTGACCCAGATGCGCGAGTACACCGCGGGCGTCCGCGCCATCCTGCGGGGCGAGGAACCGCCCGACTCCGACTTCTTCCCGACCAAGTTCGCCTTCATGGGCTACTCGGCCCGCGCCGAGCTGCCGATCTACGTCGCCGCGCTCTCGCCGAACATGATCCGGCTCGCGGGCGAGATTGCCGACGGCGTGATGCTCTGGCTCTGCTGCCCGTCCTACATCGAGAGCACCGTGGTCCCAGCGCTTCGCGAGGGCGTCGAGGCGTCGGGCCGCTCGTTCGAGGACTACGACGTCGTCGCCGCGGTCCCGACGGCGATCACCGACGACCCGGAGGCCGCGCGCGCAACCCTGCGCCAGAACCTGATCCCCTACGCCTCTCTGCCCTTCTACCGCGCGATGCTCGAGTCCTCGGGGTTCGCCGAAGAGCTCGCTGCCTTCGACGAGGGGATGGCGGCGGGCGACATCGAGCGTGCGAAGGCCGGGCTCTCGGACCGGATGCTCGACGAGCTCGCCGGGATCGGCTCGGCCGAGCAGGTCAAGGAGGCGGTCGAGCGCTATCGGGCGGCGGGCGCCACCTCGCCCGGAATCGGCGGGCTCCCCCGAACCGACTTCGACGCCGCGCTCGAGGCGGTCGCCGAGCTGATCTGACTCAGAAGGGCAGCTTCGAGCGCAGCCGCTGAGCCTGGACCAGCGCCCGCTCGGCGAGCCCGCCGCGCGGCGGCGTCAGGCCCAGCTGCGTCGCCAGCAGGTTGAAGTCGTAGATCGCCTCGTAGCGCCAGATCAGCCCGCCCCGGAACTGCCAGACGTCGAACCCGGTGATCGAGATCGACCTGCCGGTCGGCGCGAAGCCCGGTGGATCGATCGGCCCGCTGTTGGTCCCGCTCATCACCCAGGGGACGTAGGCGGCGCTGCCGTCCTCGACCATCGCCGGGTCGCCGGGCTCGTCGAACCGCAGGTCGGGGAACGCGGTCAGCGAGGCGACGGCGAACTCGGCCACCTCCGCCCGACCGCGCGCCGGCTCGGCCAGCGCGGGATCGGTCCAGACGACGTCCTCGGTCGCGCAGGCGGCGACCGCCTGGGGATCGCCGGCGTTCCAGGCCGCGACGTAGCCCTCGGCGAAGCCGCGCAGCCACTCGATGCTCTCGATCGGCTCGGCACCCTCGCCGATCCTGGGAATGTCGGTGGCGGCCTCCATCGCGGACCTACTCTACGTCGGACTCGGGCTTCGGCGACTCGCCGTTGGGACGCTTGGGGATCAGCACGGTGCGCTTGAACTCGGCGACCAGCGTGTTGTCCTGCTTGTAGACACGGGTGTGGACCTTGACGATCCCGCGGTCGGGCTTCGATTTCGAGGGCCGCACCTCGAGCACCTCGGACTCGCAGTAGAGCGTGTCGCCGTGGAAGACCGGGTTCGGGTGCGAGAGCTCCTCGGTCGCGAGGTTGGCGATCGCCTTGCCGGAGACGTCGGAGACCGACATCCCGAGCGCCAGCGAGTAGACCAGCGGCCCGACCACCACGTTGCGGCCCTGCTGCGACTCGGACGCGTAGACGTCGTTGAGGTGCAGCGGATGGTGGTTCATGGTGATCAGGCAGAAGAGGTGGTCGTCGGCCTCGGTCACCGTCTTCGCGGGCCAGTGCTTGTAGACGGCGCCCTCGTCGAACTCGTCGAGGTAGCGGCCGTAGGCGTGGGCGCCGGACGCTTCGCGCTCGGCCTGATCGGTTGAGAGCTTGTGGTCTGTGTCGTTCATCGGCGCGGGATCGTAGCGGCGGGTCTAGGCGATCGTCGCGGTGAGGCCCTCGAACCGCCCGATGTCGGCGACCTCGGCCTCGAGCGCCTCGGCGACCGCCCCGGGCAGCCGCTCGAACGGCTCCAGGCTGACCCCGAGCCGCTTGCCGCTGCGCTTCGACGCCCAGGTGCCGGCGATCGCCCCGTCGACGGTGATCACCGGGCGGACGATCCCGCCGCCCGGGATCACCTGCTTCAGATGCTCGGTGGGGAGCTGGAAGGCGCGGCTCCCGTATCCGAGGTTGTAGTTGTCGAAGGCGCCGAGCATCCGGACGACGGGCGAGCGGCCGGCGCGCGGGCGGCGGCCGAGGGCGAGCAGCCCGTCGGCCCCCTCGCTGAGCTCGCCCGCGATCCGCTCGAGCCCGAGCCTCGCGTCGCGCAGCGGCAGGCCGGACCAACGGGCGAGATCGCGCTCGGTCGCCGGCGCGTACGCGCGCAGGTAGCGTCGGGCGAGCTCGGCGAGCGAGTCCTCGCGCGAGCGGCGCGCGAGCGGCCCGATCCAGTCCTCGGTCCGCACCAGGCACGCGTTGGCGCCCCGATCGGGCCCGAGGCAGAGCTCGCCGTCGAGCGTCGCCAGTAGCCACAGATGGACCTTGAACTCGTTCGCGGTCGTAAAGCCCGCGCGCTCGAGCCGCTCGGCGAGCTCCGGCCTGGTCAGCGCACCCTCGGCGTCGACCGCGTCGTGCAGCACCTCCAGCGCCCGGTCTTGACCGCGGCGGTCTAGGCCGAAATCGGCGAGCCGCTTGCGCGACCAGCGCACGGTCGCCTCGCCGAACAGCGGGATCAGCCAGCCCGCGTCCTCGGCCGCGATCAGATGGATCGTCCTGCGCATGACCCAGGCGCGGAGCAGCGAACGTTCGTCGGTCCGCGCGCGGTCGACGTCGGCCGCCGTCAGACCCCGCGCCCGGGCCCGGAAGGCGAGCCTCGCCGCGCGCGGCTCCTGCGCCTGCATCGGGCCGGCGGCGCGGACGACGTCGGCGGGCTCGGCGGCCGACCGTGGCCGATGCAACAGCTGCGAGGCGGCACGCTGCCGGGCCAGGATCACGGAGCCGCTAGGTGGTCGAGTCAATGGCGCGCCCGAGCAGGCGCTTGACCCGGGCGTCGCCCACGACCTTGAGGTGGCCGTAGTAGAAGGCGTCCTTCCAGTCGGCGACGCTGCCCTCCTCGGCGAGCAGCGCGAACATCGACTTCGGGATCGTCAGCTTGAGCCGCGCGTCCTCGGCCTCGCCCTCGCTCACCTTCGGCCCCGGGACCTCGATCCGGTAGCGCTCGGACGCCGCGGGCGCGGTGACCCCGCCCGAGGTGAGCTCGAGGTCGGCGACCAGCTTCAGCTTCGCCAGCGACGGCACCTCGGTCTGGAAGCGCTGCACGGCTACGACGACCAGTTCACTGCCCGCGGCCATCGGCTCAGCGCGCCTTGCGCAGCCGGCCGCGCGCCTCGGCGTGGGCCATCACCTGGCCGACCAGCTTCTGGATGTTCGGGTCGCCCTCGACCTTGATCTGGCCGTGGTCGAACGCCTCGTGCCAGTGCTTGAGCGAGCCGTCGGCGGCGAGCTCGTTGAAGTGCGAGCGCGGGATCGAGACGTGGACGCGCTCGTCCTCGCCCATCCCCTTGGAGATCTTCGGGCCCGGCACCTCGACCCGGTAGAGCTGCACGTCGCCGCGCCCCCGCAGCTCGAGACCGAAGACGAGCTTCAGCTTCGCCAGCGCCGGAACCTCGGCCTGGAGGCCCTCGACCGCGGACTTGATCAGATCTGGGGTGCTGCTCGCCATCGACCCGTTCTACCAGGGAATCGGTTCGCGGTCGCGGAAGAAGCCGCCGCTCGGCGGCTCGTCGGCGGTCGCCAGCCAGACGGCCGAGTCGGCTCCCTCCGCCAGCGAGCGCGACGCGGACGGGCCGCCCATGTCGCTGCGCACCCAGCCGGGGCAGATCGAGTTGACCGAGATCCCGGGCCGCTCGGAGGCGAGGGTCCGGGTGAGCGCGTTGAGCGCCGTCTTCGAGAGCCGGTAGGCGGCGCGGCCGGAACCCATGTCGTCGAGCTGCCCGCCGCCGCTGGAGACGTTCACGATCCGCGGCGAGGGGCTGCGCTCGAGCAGCGGCAGCGTCGCCTGGACCATCCGCCACGGACCGAAGACGTTGGTCTCGAACACCCGATGGGCATCCTCGAGGTCGTAGTCGGGCGCCCCGGTGGGGTCGCCGTAGACGCCGGCGTTGTTGACCAGCACGTCGAGCGAGCCGGGGTTCTCCTCGATCCCGGCGACCACGGCGCCGACCGAGTCGTCGTCGGTGACGTCGAGCTCGACCGCGAGCACACCCTCGGCCGCGTCGACCTGCGACGGATCGCGGGCGCCCGCGATCACCGTGAAGCCGTGATCGCGGGCGAGCTGCGCCGCGATCTCCGCGCCGATGCCTCGGGTCGCGCCCGAGACCAGGGCGTCCGGCACGATCAGATCTTGGTGCGGGCGAGCAGCTTCTTGCCGATCACCATCTTCTGGATCTCGGAGGTGCCCTCGCCGATCAACAGCAGCGGCGCGTCGCGGTAGAGCCGCTCGATCTCGTACTCCTTCGAGTAGCCGTATCCGCCGTGGATGCGGAACGACTCCTCGACGCACTCCTTGCCGGTCTCCGACGCGAACAGCTTCGCCATCCCCGCCTCGAGATCGGAGCGCTCGCCGGCGTCCTTCATCCGCGCCGCCTTGCGGGTCAGCAGGCGCGCGGCCTCGACCTTGGTCGCCATCTCGGCGAGCTTGAACTGGATCGCCTGGTGCTCGGCGATCGGCTTGCCGAAGGTCTTGCGCTCCTGCGAGTAGCGCAGGGCGAGCTCCAGCGCCCGCTGCGCGATCCCGACCCCGCGCGCGGCGACGTTCACGCGGCCGACCTCGAGCGCGTCCATCATCTGTC
>DASPGZ010000147.1:0-10759 GCA_035620355.1 Solirubrobacterales bacterium
GATCGTCTTCGCTCGCCACGGGTTGGCGGCAGCGCGCGGGCCGTAGCGCCAGGAGACGTACATGTTGTACATGAACACCAGCTGAGCGAGGCCGAGGATGAAGGCCGAGATCGAGATGATCAGGTTCCACGTCGCGAACTGCGAGGCGTAGTCGGCGACGCGGCGGGGCATCCCCTCCATCCCGATCCAGTGCATCGGCACGAACGTGCCGAGCATGCCGACAAGCGTCAGATAGAAGTGCACGCGCCCGAGCTTCTCGTCGTACATGCGCCCCGTCATCTTCGGGAACCAGTGGTAGATCCCGGCGAAGATCGTGAACACCGAGCCACCGAACAGCACGAAGTGGATATGGGCGACGATGAAGTAGGTGTCTGAGACGTGGATGTCGATCGGCACCATGCCCAGCATCACCCCCGAGATCCCGCCGATCACGAAGGTGACGATGAAGCCGAGGCTGAACAGCATCGCGGTCGATTTCAGGTGCAGCTTCGAGTCGAACAGGGTCGCCAGCCAGGAGAAGATCTTGATCCCGGTCGGGACGGCGATCAGCAGCGTGGTGATCATCATCGGCACCCGCAGCCAGCTGAACATCCCGGAGACGAACATGTGGTGCGCCCAGACGGTGTAGGAGAGGACGACGATCCCGAGCAGCGCCAGCGCCATCAGCCGGTATCCGAAGATCGGTTTGCGGGCGTGGGTCGAGATCACCTCCGAGACGATCCCGAACCCCGGCAGCATCATGATGTAGACGGCCGGGTGCGAGTAGAACCAGAAGATGTGCTGGTAGGCGAGCACGTCGCCGCCGAACGACTCCTCGAAGAAGTTGGTGTTCAGGGAGCGGTCGAAGAGGACCATGAACTGGACCCCGGCGATGAACGGGGTCGCGGCGACCACCAGCAGCGAGGTCGAGAGGTTCGCCCAGACCAGCAGCGGCATGCGCCAGAAGGTCATTCCGGGCGCACGCATGGTGATGATCGTGACCAGGAAGTTGAGCGCCGTGGCAATCGACGAGGCGCCCGCAAACTGCACCCCGAGATTGAAGAACGACTGGCCGAGCGGGGCGCCGGTGGACAGCGGCGCGTATCCGGTCCAGCCGGCGTCGAAGGCGCCACCGGGGACGACGAAGCTGGCCAGGAAGAGCAGGCCGGCCATCGGCAGCATCCAGAACGAGAGCGCGTTCAGGCGCGGGAAGGCCATGTCCGGCGCGCCGATCATCAGCGGCAGGACGTAGTTCGCGATCCCGGCGAAGACCGGGATCACGAAGACGAAGATCATCAGCGCCGCGTGGGTCGAGAAGAGCCCGTTGTAGACCGAGGGATCGACGATCTGGGTTCCGGGCTGGGCGAGCTCGGCGCGGATCAGCATCGCGATCAGGCCACCGACGAGGAAGAAGAAGAAGGTGGTGACGATGTACTGGATCCCGATCACCTTGTGATCGGTGTTGAACTTGAAGTAGTCGCGCCACGAGGTCGCGCCGTGCTGGGAGTGGTCCTCGGGCACGGTCGGCGCGCCGACGGCCCAGCGGAACCAGTAGTCGAAGGCGCCGAGCCCGACCAGGAAGCCCAGCGGGGCGGTGATCGCGGGCACGATCAGATGCGGGTAGCCCGTCATCTCGGTCTGGAAGATCTCGAGCCCCGAGATCGCGCGCAGCGCGACCACGAGGCCGAAGCCGAAGGCCCCGCCGATGATGAACCCGAGTCCCGCCCGGGTCAGTCCTGGTCTCTTCAGTGCCGCTGCCACTCTCGCGTTACCTCAGTAAGCCTACGTCCCGTCCTGCGCGCTCGCCGCGCCGCCCGCCGCGGATTCCTGAGCCTTTGCCTGCTCGGCCAGCCACGAGTCGAACTCGGCCTGGGACTCGACCACGACCGTCGCCCTCATCGTCGCGTGCCCGGTCCCGCAGAGCTCGGTGCAGACGACGCTGAAGGTCCCCTCGCGATCCGGGTTGACCACGTACTGGTTGTCGACCGCCTGCGCCTCGGGATCCGAGGCCGGGACCAGGTCGCGCTTGATCCCCCACTCCGGGACCCAGAAAGAGTGCAGGACGTCGAGGGCGACGTTGGTGAACTCGATCTGGCGCCCGACCGGCACGTGCAGCTCGTCGGTCGCCACCGGCGTCGCCGAGTCGCCCGAGCCGACGCTCATTTCGGGGTACTCGAAGGTCCACTTGAACTGCTGGCCGATCACGGTCACCGGCATCGCGTCGGACTCCTTCGCCTCGATGTCGTCGAGCACCACCCACGAGTAGCCCGCGCCGAAGAGGACGATGATCGTCGGAATCACGGTCCAGGCGATCTCGAGCTTGGTGTTGCCGTGGATCGGCTTGCCGTCGCCCTCGTCGCCCGGCCTGACGCGGAACTTCCAGATCGCGTAGGTGAACATCACGACCACGATCGCGAAGACGAAGCACGAGAGCACGATCATCACGTCGAAGAGCGTGTCGATCGGCCCGCGCTGTTCGGACGCCGCCGGGCCGAACCAGTCGAACTGGAGCAGGACCACTGACGAGATCGCCGTGAGCACGAGCATCGCGGCGACGAGACGGACGTAGGTCACGCGGGTCACTGAGCGCGATTCTATTGATCGCGGCGACGGTGCCCGTCGCCAATCGCGCCGCTCGTGGCAGGCGTCACCTGACCGGGTTCCCGGCTGGTCGCGGGAGCCCGTCGAGCCGGCCCGCCGACGCCTCGAGCACCGTCCTCGCGACACCGTCCCAGCTCCACAGCCGCTCGGCGGTCCCGCGCAGCGAGGCGCGGGTCTCGGCGCGCGCCTCCGGGTCGAGCGCGAGCCAGCGCTCGAGCCGCGAGGCGATCGCCTCGACCGCATCCGGCGCGAGCTCGAACGAGACCAGGTCGCGCTGGCCGGGCTCGAGCTCGTCGGCGAGCTCGCGGCTGACCTCGGCCGCGCCCGAGTGGTTGGCCGAGACCGGCAGCGCCTCGGCCGCGGCCGCCTCGGCGGCGACCATGCCGAAGGCCTCGGGGAAGGTGCTCGGGAAGACCAGCGCGTCGGAGGCGTCGACCGCCACCGCGACCTCGTCGTGTTCGAGCCGGCCGCAGAGCCTGATCGCGTCGGCCGCCTCCCGCGCGAGCTCGGCGTAATCGCCAGGACCCGAGTCGAGGAAGGCGGCCAGCATCGGCATCGGCGCGTCCTCTCCCCCCTCCACCCCGCGCCCGTGCTCGGCGATCTCGCGCAGCGGGCCCAGGTCGCCGCGGGCGAAGCCGCCGACGACCGCCTGCATCGCCTCCGCGGCGGCGCCGAAACCGACCACCAGCAGGCGGGCGTCGGGATGGGCGCGGTGGACCAGCGGCCAGGCGGCGAGCAGCAGGTCGACGCCCTTGGAGACGATCAGCTTGCCGACGAAGATCACCCGGTCGCCGCGCGCCTCGGCGTACCAGTCGACCGCCTCCGCGGCGGCGCGAGGGTCGCGGTCCCAGGAGGTGCCCTGGTCCGCGGGGTCGGGCTCCGTCAGGCGCAACCGGTGGGCGAGCGCTTCGAGCGCTGTGGGGCGCTCGACGGCCGGGGTCGGCGAGAAGAGCGCGGTGTCGACGCCCGGCGGGCCGAGCCGGACCTTGGCGTTGATCTCGGGCTCGTCGACGGCGCGGCGCAGGCGCTCGGCGATGTGGCCGGAACCGACCAGGATCCCGGCGGCGCCCTCGGCCGCCTCGCGCGCGTACGGGCCGAAGCGCTCGAGGTCGGGGATGATCGTGTACGAGAGGTCCGAGCCGTGGACCTTGATCGCGTACTCGAGCCCGGCGCGCCGCAGGATCACGGGGGCCATCACCAGGTGGTTGGCGAGCGCCGCGTCGACCCCGCCGAGCTCGGCGACCAGGTCGCGCACCGCGGTGACGTTGCGCTCGAGGTACGCGTCGAGCTCGTCGTCGGTGAGCTCGCCGAAGGTCTTCACCTCGAAGCCCTCGTAGCTGTCGCGGACGAACACCGGCAACAGCCCGCCGATGTCGGGGTTGTGGATCGTCACCGAGCCCGAGGCGCCCGCGGCCAGGTCGGGGACCTCGCGGTCCTGGCAGACCATGTGCACCTCGTGCCCCTGACGGGCGAGCGCGGTCGCCAGGCTGGCGTTGTAGACGTTCGAGCCGGTACCGCGGAGCAGCCATCCGTGGAAGACGAGGACCTTCACAGCGCGGCAGCCTATTCGTCGCGGAGCCGGCCTACGGGATATCGTTTCGGCGGCGATGCAGAATCCGCGCCAGATCTACCGTCTTCGCGCCCGCGCCTCGGGACGCGAGGCGCTCGCCCCGGCCGAGGTCGACGGCGTCTACGTCGACCGCGAGACCGGCGAGGAGATGGAGCCGGTGACCCGGGTCCTGCCGCTCGCGCCGTCGGACTCGGCGCTGCTGCGCTCGCCCGAGAACCTGCGCAGCTGCCGCCGCTGCGACCAGCTGATCGGCGTCGACGTCAGCGATTGCCCGTACTGCGGACTGCGTCAACCGCCCTTGGCCTGAGACGCGCTGAGCGGCTATAGCCGCTCAGCGGGGTACGTAGTAGCCCCAGTAGAGAAGGCGGGCGCCCTTGTAGTCGCAGCCGTACTCGCGGGTCGCGCCGACCTTTTGCTGCGGCTTGCCGTTCTTGATGTCCTGGGTGTTCTCGCAGGCGCCCTCGGCGCGGCTCGAGCGCCAGACGTTGTTGGGGGCGCTCAGGCCGACCCCGAACGACGGCGACCAGGTCGGCAGGGTCAGCGCCAGGAACTCGCCCTTGCGGATCTTCAGCGGGTCGGTGAGGGTGAAGGTCTGCCGCGTCCCGAGGACCGAGTTGAGCGCGACCACGGGGCTCTGGGCCTTGAGCTTGTAGTTGCGGCCGTCGCGGCGCTTGAGCACCGAGATCCGGGCGGTCGGGGCGGTCCCGAAGACGCCCGACTCGTAGAAGTCGCCGAAGAAGTTGTACTCGGAGCGGTCCGGCTTCGAGAGGTCGATCTGCCAGGCGACGATCGTGCCGTCCTCGCGCGCCTTGAACGGCGCCCGGGTGCCGTCGGCCATCATCTGGAAACCGGTGACGCTGCCGACCGCCTCGCAGACCTCGTTGTCGTTCTCGGCCGGGCACGAGGGCGCCGGCGTGCGCCCGGTCTTGCCGAGCACCTTCGCGGGCACGGCGCCGGCGACGCCCGCGTCGATCAGCAGCGTGCAGGCGAGCGCCAGCAGCGCGGCGAGGGCGCCGATCAGGCGCGCGCGGGGCGGTCTCGCGAGGGTGGGCATGTCTGGGTCAACACGCGCGGATGCAGCGGGTTTCGGTCCCATCGACGTTCCGTACCTTAGGCCGCTCCCCCACCGGCGGTAGATTCCCCCGCCGTGCCTGCAATCGAGGTGTCAGCGCTGGAACGCGAGTTCCCTGGCGGGATCAGGGCGGTCGACGGCGTCGACCTCGAGGTGGCCGATGGCGAGATCTACGCCTTCCTCGGCCCCAACGGCGCCGGCAAGACCACCACCGTGAGGATGCTGACCACGCTGCTGCGCCCGACCGGCGGGCACGCCAGGGTCGCCGGACACGACGTCGTCGACGACGCCGCCGACGTCCGCCGCGCGATCGGCGTGGCGCTGCAGGAGGCGGCGCTCGACCCGCTGATGACCGGGCGCGAGCTGATCCGCCTGCAGGCGACCCTCCACGGCCTGATCGGCGGCGAGGCCGAGCGCCGCGGGGACGCGCTGATCCGGCGGGTCGGGCTCGAACGGGCCGCCGACCGCCGGGTCGGGACCTACTCGGGCGGGATGCGGCGGCGGCTCGACCTCGCCTCGGCGCTCGTCCACGAGCCGAAGGTGCTGTTCCTCGACGAGCCGACCACCGGCCTCGACCCGGTCAGCCGCAAGGCGATCTGGGAGGAGGTCGCGGCGCTCAACCGCGAGGGCACGACCGTCTTCCTCACCACCCAGTACCTGGAGGAGGCCGACCAGCTCGCCGACCGGGTCGGGATCATCAGCGGCGGCAAGATCGTCGGCGAGGGCACCCCCGCGTCGCTGAAGGCCGAGGTCGGCAAGCCGCACCTCGAGATCGGGCTCGCCGAGGGCTCGGCGGAGCTCGCCGAGGGGATCTGCTGCGACTTCGGCCGCATCCTGCCGGAGAAGGACGGGCGGCTGCTGGTCGAGCTCGAGCACGGCGCCAGCGACGTCGCCAAGGTCGTCCGGGCGCTCGACGAGGGCGGGATCCTGGTCGAGTCGCTGGAGCTGGTCGAGCCGACCCTCGACGACGTCTTCGTCGACAAGACCGGTGAGCACCTGGAGGGCGCCGACACGGCGGAGCCGGCCGAGGCCTAGGTGAACGCGCTCGCGGTCAACGCGAGGGTGGTCGCCGCGCTCGGCGCCCGCTCGGTGAAGCAGACCTTCCGCCGTCCGCAGCTGGTCGCGCCGATCGTCATCTTCCCCACCCTGCTGCTGGCGGTGCAGACCGGCGGCGCCGGCCGCGCAGTCGACCTGCCCGGCTTCCCCGAGGTCGACAACTTCCTCTCCTTCATGCTCGCCGGGGCGATGCTGCAGTCGTGCCTGCTGGCCGGCAACACCGGCGGGATCGCGCTCGCGGTCGACCTCGAGATCGGGTTCACGGACCGGCTGCTGGCGGCGCCGATCTCGCGCTTCTCGATCGTCCTTGGCCGGCTCGTGGGGACCGCGGCTCTCGGCGCCCTGACCGCGCTCTGGTTCATCGCGATCGGGCTGATCTTCGGCGCCTCGTTCGAGCTCGGCGTCCCCGGGGTCCTGCTGATGATCGTGCTCACCTCGCTCGCGGCCGTCGCCTTCGGCGGGCTCAGCGCCGCGATCGCGCTCTACACCGGCCAAGCCTCGATCGTCCAGGGCCTGTTCCCGCTGATCTTCGTGATCCTGTTCCTCTCCAGCGCCTTCTTCCCGATCAACCTGCTGCTCGAGCCGGCCGCCTCGGTGGCCGAGTACAACCCGCTCTCATTCATCGTCGAGGGCATCCGCGAGCCGGTGATCGGCTCGCTCAGCGCCGAGACGGTGGCCGAGGCGTTCGGCGCGATCGCGCTGCTGATGGCGATCTCGACCGGGCTCAGCGCGATCGCGCTGCGACGGAGGCTGCGGGTCGGATGAACCTCGCCGCCGACCTCGCGACCGTCCGGGTGCTGATCCGCCGGGCCTCGAACGAGCTCCTGCGGGTTCCGGGGGCGGCGATCCCCGGGGTGCTGGCGCCGACGATCTTCTTCCTCGGCCTGAGCTCGGTGTTCGGCGGGCTGACCGAGCTCACCGGCTTCGACACCGACAGCTACCAGAGCTTCATCCTCCCGGTCAGCCTGCTCCAGGGCGCCGGGTTCACCGGCGCCGCCACCGGGGTCAACCTCGCCCGCGACATCGAGCAGGGCTGGTTCGACCGCCTGCTCGCCTCGCCGGCGCCGCGCCCGGCGCTGCTCGCCGGGATGGTGCTCTCGGCCAGCCTGCGCTCACTGATTCCGGCGGTCGTCCTGCTCGCGGTCGGCTTCGCGGTCGGGGTCGACTGGCCCGGCTTCGGCGGGCTGGTTCTGGCCGTCTTCTGCGTCATGGCGACCGGGACGATCGCCGCCTGCTGGGGCGTCACCCTGGCCCTCCACTACAAGACCCAGAGCGCCGCACCGCTGATGCAGGCAGGGATGTTCGTGCTCGTCCTCTTCACCACCGCCTACGCGCCGATCGAGCTGCTCCAGGGCTGGCTCGCCGACATCGCGCGGATCAACCCGCTGACCCAGGTCGTCGACGCCGCGAGGCTCGGGTTCACCGGCCAGCCGATCACCTGGGCCGACACCTGGCCGGCGCTCGCGGCCCTCGCCGGGCTGCTCGCGGTGCTCAGCTGGTTCGCCCTACGCGAGATGCGCAGAACCTCCCTGTGAGGCGGAGCGAAGCGAAACCGAGCCGCGCCGCCGTTGAGGCGCTGTATTGAGCGAGCTGAGCGACCTCTGCCGCTCGGTGCTCCAGGCCTCGCACGCGGAGGGCGTGCGGCGCGAAGTCCGCTACTCCTACACCCGTCCGAGCCCGAGCCGTTATCCGTGGCAGTGGTACTGGGACTCGTGCTTCGCCGCGATCGTCTGGCGGCGGTTCGAGCCGCGGCGCTCGCGCGAGGAGCTCGAGAGCCTGCTGAGCGCGATGCGCCCCGACGGCTTCATCGGCCACGTCGTCGTCTGGGACCGGCCGCTGAGCCTCGACCGGCTGATCTTCTACAACGTGGCCTCGCGGCGGTCGGAGATGACCTCGACGATCCAGCCGCCCCTGCTCGCCTGGGCCTGGCGGCTGGCGGTCGGCGATCCCGCCTCGGAGCCGCGGATCGCGACCCATCACGAATGGCTGCGGGCCAACCGCGACCTGGACGGCGACGGGCTGCTGTGGCTGGTGCAACCCGACGAGTCGGGGCTCGACTCCTCGCCGAAGTTCGACCCGGTCTGGGGGCGGCTGCGCCACGGCGGTCCCGGCTTTCCGCTGCTGGTCGCGCGCAACCGGCGGCTCGGCTGGGACGCACGCCGGATCCGCGATCGCGGCTGGCCGGTGCTCTGCGAGGTGATGACCAACGTGCTCTGGTGCATGGCCCGGGTCTCGGCCGGGGAGCCCTCGATCACCCCGGCGATCGTCGACCGGCTCTGGGACGAGCGCAGCGGCCTCTTCCTCGACGAGGTGCAGCCCGGCGGCGCCCGCCCCAACGTCTCGACCTGGGCGGCGCTCGCCCCCCTGGCGCTGCCCGACCTGCCGGAGCCGATCGGCCGGCGCCTGGTCGAGGAGCACCTGCTCGAGCCGGCGCGCTACTGGCTCGAGCGCCCGCCGCCGTCGGTCTCGGCGGCCGAACCGAGCTTCGAGCCCAACCTCTACCCCGGGCGCCTGCGCCGCTACTGGCGCGGGCCGACCTGGATCAACGCGGCCTGGATGCTGTGGCTGGGCCTGACCCGGCTCGGGTACGAGTCAGAGGCGCGGCTGATGGCCGAGCGGCTCTCGGAGATCGTCCTGCGCGAGGGCGTGCGCGAGTACTACGACCCGTACACGGGCGAGGGGCTCGGAGCGACCGAGTTCGCCTGGAGCACGCTGATCCTCGAGCTCGCCGAGCCGGGGTTCGGCGACCCGGTCGAGTAGCGCTACTTGTAGCGGTAGGTGATCCGGCCGCGGTCGAGGTCGTACGGCGAGAGCTCGATCTTCACCCGGTCGCCCGGGAGGATGCGGATGTAGTGGCGCCGCATCTTGCCCGAGATGTGCCCGAGGACCTCGTGGTCGTTGTCGAGCTTGACCTTGAACATGGTGTTGGGCAGGGCCTCGGTGACCTCACCCTCCATCTCGATTTTCTCTTCCTTGCCCACGGCCGGATGAGGGTAGCGCCTACTTGCCCTCGAAAGTGGCTTTCCCAGGCCCTTCTGCAAGGAACGAGCGCACCGCGTTCTGCAGGTCCTCGGTCGCGAACAGGTCCGCGAACTGCCTCGGGGTGACCTCGTCGGCGCGCTCGATGCCGCCGTCGGAGAAGCCGCGGACGATCCGCTTGGTCGCCGCGTGGGCCTTGGTCGGTCCGGCGCCGAGGCGGGCGGCGAACCGCATCCCCTTCTCGTGCACGGTGCCGTCATCGACCACCCGGTTGATCACTCCCCAGCGCTCGAGCGTCTCGGCGTCGTAGAGGCCGCCGGTCATCACGAACTCGCGCGCCCGCCCGGGACCGGCGCGCTCGGCCATCCGCTGGGTCCCGCCGGCGCCCGGGGTGAGCCCGACCACCGCCTCGACCAGGCCGAACCTCGACGAGCGCTCGGCCCAGATCAGATCGCAGCCGAGCGCGATCTCGAGCCCCGCGGTCAGGCAGAGCCCGTGGATCAGGGCGAGGGTCGGGATCTCGAGCGCCTCGAGCCGCTGGACGCCCTCGATCAGCGGGCCGGCGAGCGCGTCCGCGGACTCCCCCGCCCCGGCGTCGACGATCCGCTGGAAGGCGTTCACGTCGACGCCCCCGGTGAAGATCTCGCCTGTGGCGCGCCAGACCAGCGCCCGCGCGCCGGATCCCTCGACCCGGTCGAGGCACTCCATCAGCTCGTTGAAGGCGTTGTCGGTGAACAGGTTCAGCGGCGGGTTCGAGAGCACGATCGAGGCGACGTCGCCGTCGCGCTCGAGCGTGATCGTCCGGTCGGCCATCAGCCCTCGCCCGAATCAGGCGCCTCGACACCGGCGCGGGTCGGCTTTGCCTTCGGCTCCGCCTCCCGGATCTTGCTCGCCGTCGCCGCGATCTCCTCCGGGTCGCCCGGGGACGGCACCCAGGGGAGCTCGAGCGGATCGGTCTCCCAGCGCGGCACCACGTGCAGGTGGAAGTGGAAGACGGACTGCCAGGCCGCCGTGCCGCAGGAATTGAGCACGTTGAAGCCGTCCGGCTCGAGCGCCTCGCCCATCCGCCGCGCCAGCCGGCGGGCGGCCGCGATCGTGTGCGCGAGGTCGTCGTCGCCGATCTCGAGCAGGTCGCGGGAGTGGTTGCGCGGGATCACCAGCGCGTGACCCGGGGTCGCCGGGTTGATGTCCATGAAGGCCACCGTGTGCTCGTCGGAGTCGACGATCTCGGCCGGGCCCTCGCCGGCGACGATCGCACAGAAGATGCAGCTCATCGGGCGCGGAGCCTATTCGCGCGCTCGATCGCCTGCTCGGCCGTCGACACCTCGCCGGTGAAGACCTCGGCCTCGAGCTCGCCGAGCAGCCGCCCGAGCTCGGGCCCGGGGGCGATCCCGAGCTCGGCCGCGAGCGCGTCGCCTGCGATCGGCACCCGGGGCGGTCCCTCGCGGTGCCAGACGAGCGCCGCGGGCAGTACCTCCCGCGCCAGCTCGAGGTGCGCCTCG
>DASPGZ010000148.1:0-2039 GCA_035620355.1 Solirubrobacterales bacterium
CGAGCCGGGCTCGACGGGATAGCTCTCCCCGAGCGGCACGTCCCCGGCCGAGCCGACGCTCCAGTAGCCCTCGGGCGACGACTGCTGCTGGCTGTAGTTGGCGAGCACGCCGGCGTTCGGACCGGTGGTCGCGATCGGCTCCGTCGAGTGACCCGCGTTGCCGATCACCGGGCCCGCGAACGCGCTCAGGTTGTAGGGCACGGCGGCGCCCGCGGGGACCGCGATCACGCGGCAGAGGTAGTACGCGAAGTCGAGCTGCTCGACCGTGGCCGAGAACGTTCCGTCGGCGGCGAGCGTCACCGGACCGCTCAGCGATGTGAGCGCGAACCCTTCGCCACCGTTGTCGAGGGCGCAGGCGATGTCGATCGGGTCACCCTCGGCTCCGGTCGCCGTGCCCGAGACGGTCAGCGGCACGTCGACGAGGTCGGTGTCGGGGTCGAGGAAGGTCGGGTTCTCCGTTGGATCGGTGACCGCCGACGCGGTGATCGCGCCACTGGCACCCGGCGCTCCGGCGAGCAGCACAGCTCCCGCGACCGCCGCGGCGACGACGAGCTTCCTCATTTCTGACCCTCCTGGTACCCCCCGGTTTGTCCGTCCCGGCGATCCTATCGCTCGGCCTAGACTCGTCGGCGTGCCGTCGCAGCCGACAACCGGCCGAGCCCGGACGAAGGTCCCCGACGAGGCAGCGCTCGAGACCCTCTCGGAGGCGATCGAGTCGGGCGCAGGGTTGCCGGCGGTCGCCCGCGCGGCGGCCGCCGCGCGCGGCGCCAGCGGCGCCCAGATCGACCGTGCGAGCGCGGTGCTCGCGGTCGCCGCCGGATCCTCGGCCGAGGAGAGCAAGCTGCTCTCGGCGGGCGATGACATCGCGAGGCTCGAACTGCGGGTGGCCGACGCCGTGGTCGGCGAGCTCCGTTATCGACGCCGGGGCGAGGACCCCCCGGCGACCCTGATGCGGATGGTCTCGACCCTGCTGGCGCTCGAGCTCGAGCGGTCGCGCGCGCCGGAGTGGGCGAGCGACGAGGCGGCGGGCGAGTTCGTCGACGCGGTGCTCGCGCGGCGGGTCACCGACCGCGGCGACATCCTCGCCCGCGCCGGCGAGCTCGGGACCAAGGTCGAGGCGGGGGGCGGGGTGGTGTTCGCGCGGGCGGCTCCGCGCTCGGCCCAGACCGGCGACTGGCGCGCCCGGGTCCTGGTGGTCGCGCTGCGCTCGCTGCGCGGCGCCAGCTCCGGCTCGATCGCTCGGCTCGGCGAGCTCGGCGATCGCGCGGAGGTGGCCGCGATCGTCCCCGCCGAGGAGGAGGCTGCGCTGGAGCGCGCGACCCACTCGCTGGCGCGCGAGCTCGCTGCCTCGCTGCCTGGCTTTCACCTGACCGTCGCCCGCAGCCGCTGGGTCTCGGACCCGGCCGATCTGTACCGCGCCGGCCAGGAGGCGCTGCTGGCGTCGAACGTCGCCGAGGCCGACGGGCTCGAGCTGCTCGCCTTCGAGGACACCGGCGCCTACCGGCTGCTGCTCCCGGCGATGAGCGAGGACCCGGGCGAGCTCGAGCGCTTCTACGCCGAGACCGTGGCGCCGCTCTCGGCCTACGACGAGCAGTACGAGACCGACCTGGTGACCACGATCGAGGCGTACCTGGAGAACGACGGCAACGTCACCCCGACCGCCGATCAGCTGTTCACCCACCGCCACACCGTCCGCTACCGGCTCGAGCGGGTGAAGGAGCTCTGCGGCCACGACATCACCTCGACCGTCGGGCGCGAGAAGCTCGGCCTCGGGCTGAAGGCGATGCGGGTGCTCGGGATCCCGCCGCCCCGGGGCCCGGCGATGGAGCCCGGCACCGAGGCCGGTCGCGCGAAGGTCAGGCGCAAGACCGAGGAGTAGAACCTCCGGGGTATCGTCCCGATCGCTCTGGGGAGTGGTCCAATGGCACGACGCCGGCTTTTGGTGCCGTGAGATCCAGGTTCGAATCCTGGCTCCCCAGCTTCACGGACATACGCCCGGGCGAATCCGACCGCCCATTTGCGGCACTCACCCTCCACCG
>DASPGZ010000149.1:0-9613 GCA_035620355.1 Solirubrobacterales bacterium
CGCGGCGCGCGCGCTCCGGCGGCGCCGGGGGTGGCGGCGCGAGCGGCCCGGCGCTGCCCTCGCCGCTGCAGGGAACGGTGCTCAAGGTCGCGGTCGAGCAGGGCGCCGAGGTCGAGGAGGGAGCGCTGATCTGTGTGATCGAGGCGATGAAGATGGAGAACGAGATCACCGCGCACCGGGCGGGCAAGGTCGCCGAGCTGAAGGTCGCCGAGGGCGCGGCGATCAACTCCGGCGACACGATCTGCACGATCGAGTGACCGCCTCGCTGCCCTGGCGGGGCCCGGGCGACGACCGTCCCGACCTGGCGCTGCCGCCCGGCAAGGTCCCGGTGCGCCGCGACGGCAACTGGCGCAAGCAGTGGCGCTATCTGGGCGCCTTCTGCGACGAGCTGATGCTGTGCGCGGCGCGGGTCCGGGTCGGGCCGATGAGCCAGACCTTCTGGGCGATCTGGGACCGCGAGCGCGGCGAGCTGATCGAGCGCACCCGGATGACGATGCCGCTGGTCGCCCGAGGCGAGGTGTGGACCGAGCTCGCCAACGGCGAGCACACCGGAACCATCGACTGGGCTCCGCCCGGGGGCGGGACCCTGGTCCGGATCGAAGCGGCGCCGAAGCAGGACGTCGCCGAGCCCGTCCGGGCATTCCTGCGCGCCGGCGAGGGTCGCTGGGCGGAGGCGGTCTGCGCGACGGGGGAGGGGGACGGCTACGTCTGGACCCGCAAGCGCACCGTCGCCGTCGCCTGCGACGTGCGGATCGGCGAGCGGCGGATTCGCTGCGAGGCGCGCGCGGTCGAGGACGAGTCCTGTGGGTATCACCCCCACCACACGGTCTGGGACTGGTCGGCCGGTATCGGGCGGACCACGGACGGGCGCGAGGTGGCCTGGAACCTGGTCGAGGGCATCAACGACCCGCCGCGCAGCTCCGAGCGGGCGATCTGGGTCGACGGGGTCCCGAGCGAGCCCGGGCCGTCGCGATTCGACGGCCTCGAGGCGATCGATTGCGACGGGGCCAGGCTCGAGTTCTCCGCCGAGGCCGAGCGCAGCAAGGAGGAGTCGCGGCTCGGGGTGAGCTACAGCTACCGCCAGCCCTTCGGGACCTTCTCGGGCAGCCTGCCGGGCGGGCTCGAGCTCGCCGAGGGCCTCGGCGTGGTCGAGCACCACGACGCGAACTGGTAGGCGGTCAACCATCGGCGATCGGGAACGCCGATTCGACCCGCCAGCGCCACGGGGGCTGCTCGCCGGCAGCGAACTCGTACTGATTGCGGCCATCGAGGGTCTCGAGCGCGACCAGCGTCGGCACCGCGTCCTCGAGCAGCGGCGTCAGCGAGAGCGCCTCGACCTGCGCCGACGACGCCTCCCGCGTTACCCGTTCCCATTCGAGGCCCGGGCGGTAGAGCCAATACGAGATCTCCGCGATGCCCTCGGCCCGGCGCCGGTCGTCGACGGAGACGAACGCGGTCACCCGGCGATTCGACGCGGTCAGCCCCGTCCGCGCCCCGGGGGCGGCGCAGCTCGGCGAGCGGCAGCGGCGGAAGTCGACCGGCAGCAGCGGGCCGGACGGCCCGGCTCGCGCGGCCGGCGCCGGGGCGAGCGCCCGGACGGCCCCGGCGAGCGCCCGCCCGTAGGCCTCGGTCAGCGGGTCGCGCCAGCACGGGCCCGGGCCGACCGCCGCACAGCGCAGCTTGCGCGCCAACGCAGAGCCGAGCTCGCGGCCCGAGTCGCCGCTGCCGGCGGCGACCGCGGCGACCGCCGCCACGGCCAGCAGCGCGACCAGCAGCGAGATCCCGGCATGCTCGACCGTCGCGGCGCCGGAGTGCGAGCTTGCGCGCGAGCGGGACGACATGCGGCGACCGTAGGCGCGCAGGGCCGACGCGGGGCGCGCGCCGGGTGGCGAATCAGCGACGGATCAGGAGAGGCCCTCGCGCGCCTCGCGCACGAGGGTTACCGCTTCCGGGAACACGACCCGGATCGCGTCGCGGACCTGCATCGCCTGCTCGTCGCTGGAGCCGTGCAGGTCGAGCCGGGCGATCGAGGCGACCGTCATGTCGACGGCGAGCTTGATCGCGTTGTCGGCCCAGGCAACCTTCTGGGCGCCCTGCATCTGCTCGGCCATGTCCGCGAGCCGGGCGCGCAACTCGTCCGGATCGCCGAACATCCCAAAGGGGTCACTTCCTTCCATGCCGACGATCTTAGATGAGCGGCTCCGCGGGCTCGCAGAGTCGGCAGGCGGGTGCTCTACGCTGGCCGCGTGTCGCTGCGATCGCAATGCGTCGGAGCGCTCGCCGTGGCGCTGGCGATCAGCCTCGCCGGTTGCGGCGAGAAGTCCGAACCCGACCTCTCCGAGCTGCCGCCGCCCCCCGCGCCGGAGCCGCAGAGCCCACCCCCGGGCCTGCCGCAGGCGGTCAAGGGCCAGTGGGAGGGGACCCTGCGCCAGCAGGGCGTGAAGCCGTTCGCGATCGGCGTCCGGATCGCCTCCGCGACCGACCCGAGCCGCAACGTCGTCAACTACGGCGGCGAGATCGACTGCTCCGGGACCTGGCGCTACCTCGACGCCGAGGGCCCGCGGGTGAACTTCCTCGAGCGGATCGACCGCGGCGCCGGCAAGAAGTGCAAGGGCACCGGCGACGTCACCGTGCGCCCGCTCGCCGGCGGCTCGAAGCTCGGTTACGAGTTCCGCGGCGGCGGGATCGTCAGCCGCGGCACCCTCAGCCGCCGTTGACCCCGTCGCGGCGCGCGCTCGCGGTGAGCTCGCCGCCGCGTCGGACGAGCGCCGCGACGAGCTCGCTCGGAGTCGAGAGCAGCAGCACCAGGGGCGCCCCGAGGACCGTGACCACCGAGTCGATCGCGAAGGCCCAGCGCCCGCGCGGCGAGTTGGCCGCGCGCAGGCGCCCGGCGCGCACCTCGCGGGCGAAGTTCGGATGGAAGGTGAGTCCGTTGAGCATCGTCTGCAGCATCCATCCCTGGGCGCGGCCGCTGACCGGTGTCCGGGCGCCGTCGAGCCGGTGGTCGTTTCGCTGCGCCAGCAGTTCGAGGCTGGCCGGCGTGTGCAGCAGCCGGCCCGGGAAGCGGTCGATCGCCGCCCAGCCGACCTCGCCGATCCAGGCCTGGAAGCTCGCCCGGTTGGGGATCGCGATCTCACGCACCCCGGGCTCGCCGGCGCGGCAGACGGCCTCCCACTCGGCGCCAAGATCGAGCTCGCGGCCGCGCTCGACCGCCACCCCGCAGTTCTCGCAGCGGTCGATCACCCGCTCTCCCGCGCGCTGGTCGAGCGGGACGCCGATGCTCGCCTCGCCGACGACCACCGGCAGCGCGATCCAGCCGTACAGCTGCCGCCCGCAGAGCGGGCAGGGTCCCGCCTCGCTCACGCGGCGTCGAGCTCGTAGCTGATTCCGTGCGGCTCCATCGCGGCGAGAAAGTCCGCCGGATCGAACGCCTGCGACGGCGCCAGCGCCCCGCCGGTCGCCGGCTCGGCGCCGGCCAGCCGCAGCGCCGCCTCGACCGTCGAGGCGGCGGTCAGGCCGTAGACGTCGCGTCCCCGGATCACGCCCCGGCGGCTGCGCCCGCCGGCGCGCACGCGGCAGTCGATCGTGAACTCCGAGCGCTCGCGGTCGGCCGGGCTCGGCCCCTCGGGCAACTTCGCGACCGCGCGCTCGATCGCGCCCCTGGCGCGGGTCCGCACCAGCCACTGGAGTGCCGGCATCGTCAGCCCGACCAGCGGCGCCAGCCGCGGATGGCCGGCCGAGGTCGCCGCGCTGAGCGCGGTGCGCACGTTCGCGGTCTCGACGTGGCGGGGCACCGTGATGTGCTCGCCGGCCGGATAGCGGGTCATGCGCTGGCGCCCGACCGGGGGCGGGAAGTCGTGCTCGGGACGGCGGACCGCCGAGGAGGCGGGAACGAGGGCCCCGCCCCGCCATTCGAGATCGCCGCCGCCGATCTGCCCGATCGCCGAGGAGGCGGTTCCCCGCGAGGGCCCGAAGGAGCGGACCGAGTAGGCGAGGAAGACCTCCTCGATCGGCTCGAGGCCGTCGCTGGTCAGCGCCGCGATCATGTCGCCGGGCATGTAGTCGAACCCCATCGCGGTGACCAGCGGGACCCCGGCCGCCTGCGCGGCAGGCCCGTGGATCTCGAACACGCGGCGCATGAACGGTTGCTCGCCGGTCGTGTCGACGTAGGCGGTGGCGGTCTCGACCGCCGCCCGGACCACCGGCTCGCCGTGGAGGGAAAACGGGCCGGCGGCGGCGATCACCGCAGCGCACGGCGCCAGCAGGTCGGCGAGGGCCGCGGGATCGTCGAGCGCCGCGGCCCGCACCGGCGGACCGCCGACGTCGGCCGCGACCCGCTCGAGCTTCGCCAGATCGCGTCCGGCGAGGACGAAGTCGGCGCCCCTGCGGCCGAGCTCGGCCGAGATCAGCCGCCCGGTGTAGCCGCTGGCGCCGTAGACCGCGATCGGTCCGCGCTGCTCCGAGCTGGAGGACATGGACGCCGGATCGTATTGGCCCGGATATCGTTCGCCCATGCAGCTTCGCGAGATCATGACCTCGAGCGTGGTCACGGCGGGCGCCGACGCCGACGTGCTCAGCGTCGCCCAGCTGATGCGCGACCGTGCGATCGGCTCGGTCGTCATCTGCGACGCCGAGGGCCAGCCGGCGGCGATGGTCACCGATCGCGACCTGACCGTGCGCGCGCTCGCCGACGAGCGCTCGCCGAACGAGCCGGTCGCCGATCACTGCTCGCGCCCCCTGGTGACCGGGGAGCCCGACATGGATCTCGAGGAGGCGGCGGCGCTGATGGTCCGCCACCGGATCCGGCGCCTGCCCGTGGTCGAGTCCGGCGACCTGGTCGGGATCGTCACCCTCGACGACATCGCCGTGCGCACCGGCAACCTCGAGGTCGCCCAGCGGATGACCCAGGAAGTGATCGAGGGCGCGTTGCCGGGCTTCTTCTTCCACGAGCGCGGCTGACTGGCTCCATGACCCCGTCCACGCCGCAGCAGCTGCGAACGCGCGCCCGCTTCGAGGCGCTGATCGGACTCGGGGCCCCGGCGCTCGACCTCCTGCTCGCCGCCGGCGACCGGATCTCGCGCGCGGTCGCCCCGGAGGACGACTACATCCCGATCCCGCCGCGCTCGGAGCGGCTGGCGCTGCGCCGCGGCCCCCGCGGCGAGGCCGACTGATGAGCAAGCGCGAGATCCTCGAGCGCGAGTCGCGCCTCGCGCTGCCGGTCGCGCTCTGCGCGATCTTCGCGCCCGTGCTGATCGTCGGCTCGCTCGTCCTCGCCGGCCAGCTCGACCTGCCGACCACCGGGCTGGCGACCGAGTCGCTGCGCGCCTTCGACGCGAACCAGGGGGCCCTGCTGGCGCTGGCGGTGATGCGGGCGATCGGCTTCCTGCTCTTGATTCCGCCGCTGTGGTTCCTGTTCACGGCGACCAAGGCGCGCCGCCCGGAGCTGCCCGGGGCGATGATCGGCTTCGCCTTCATCGGCCCGGTCCTGCTCGCGCTCCAGGGGGTCCTCGGCTACTTCGGCCAGCAGGAGATCGCCTCCGAGTTCGTCAACTCATACGTCGCCGGCGGCGATATCTACACCCTGCTCGACGACCTGACCGAGGACTCGACCCTGAGCACGGCCGCCGGCGGGCTCGGCTTCGCGGCGATCCTCGGCGTCGGGGTGGCGATGGTCTACTTCCCTCTGCAGGCGATGCGCGCCGGGCTCTTGACCCGGTTCTTCGCCACCCTCGGGATGGCGCTCGGCGGCGCGACGATCCTGCTGCTCGGCCAGATCCTGATCCCGGACACGCTCTGGTTCCTGTGGCTCGGCCTGGTCTTCATCGGGCGGACGCCGAAGGGCCGCCCGGCGGCCTGGGACGCCGCCGAGGCGATCCCCTGGCCGCGGCCCGGCGACCAGCCGCAGGAGCAGCGGACCGTGGACGACGAGGTTGTCGACGGCGACGCCTCGGAGGTGTTCGAGGCGCCCGAGCCGGTCGACCACAGCGCCCGGCGCGAGCGGGCGAAGAAGCGCAAGCGCAAGCGCCGCGGCTGAACGCGATCCGGTGTCCGACCCGAGCCCGACCCCGACTCGCCACCGGACGGCGATCCGCGTCGCGCTCGGCGCGCTCGGCGCGATCCAGGTCGCCGACGGGCTCTACGCGCTGTTCGCGCCGACCTCTTTCTACGAGGACTTCCCACTCGGGCGCGGCTGGGTCGAGGCGTTGCCGGCCTACAACGAGCACCTGATCCGCGACGTCGGCGGGCTCTTCCTCGCCACCGGGGCCTTCCTGCTCGCGGCCGCATGGATCATGGAGCGGCGGCTGGTGATCGCCGCGGCGGCCTCGTTCCTGCTGTTCGCGATCCCGCACACCGTCTATCACCTGCTCAACCTGGGCCCCTACTCGACCGCCGACGCGACCCTGAACGCGATCGCGTTGACACTGACCGTGGTCCTGCCGCTCTGGGTTCTCTACGAGGTGCTCCGGCAGCGCCCGGCGCGGTGAGCGGGCCGGCTCCGCGCGCGCGGCTGCTCTACGACCGCGACTGCGGCTTCTGCCGCTGGGCGCTCGGCTGGGTCCTGCGCTGGGACCGCGCCGGCCGACTGGAGCCGATCGCGCTCCAGGACCCCCGGGCAGCGGCGCTGCTCGCCCCGATGAGCGACGAGCGGATGCTCGAGTCCTGGCATCTGGTCGCCGAGGACGGCTCGGTCGCCTCCGCCGGCGCGGCAGCGGCGCCGCTGCTGCGGATGCTGCCGGGGGGCGCGCCGCTGGCGGCGCTCGCCGAGCGGGCTCCCGGAGCGGTCGAGCGGGCCTACCGGCTGATCTCCGGCCATCGCTCGGACCTCGGGCCGCGCCTCACCCGCGGCGCGGTTTCGCGGGCCGACCGGCGGATCGCCGAGCGCCAGGCGCGCTGACCGCGGCTCGGGCGGCCGCTCACCCGGGGGCGGAGAGCCCGCTCGCGCGGTCGCGGACCCAGCGTCCGGCGACGAACATCAGCAGCCAGGTGAGCACCGCCAACGTCGGGCTGATCAAGGCGAGCGGGATCGAGCCGCCGAAGATGATCACGCCGATCCAGCTCGGCGGGCCGGTGAAGCGCCGGCGGTACGGGAGGGCGTCCTCGCGCACGAGGCCGGCGCCGTAGGCGTGATAGGTCTGGGACAGGAAGGCGAGGCTGAGGATCGCGAGGCAGCCCGCGTAGATCGCGACGCCGAGCGGATCGTCGCTGTAGTCGCCGATCAGCTCGGTCGTGAACGGCAGCAGGGCGACGAACGAGAGATAGACGAAGTTGAGGGTGACCAGGCGTCGGTCGAAGCGCTGCACGAGCCCGTAGAAACGATGGTGGGCGAGCCAGAAGCGGGCGGTGACCGCGAACGAGAGGAAGTAGGCGAAGAACTGCTCGGCGCGTTCGCTGAGCAGTTCGCTCAGGTCGCCACCCGGCGGGACCTCGAGGCTGAGCACGAGCAGCGTGATCGCGATCGTGAACACGCCGTCGCTGAAGGCGACGATGCGGCCGAACTCGATCTCGGCCTCGTCGCGATCGTGGACGTCGGGGACTGATTCGGCCATCCGGGACCACTACGGTCGCGGCGGCCGGATTCCTGCCCGCGCTAGCCCAGGGTGCTGACGCCCGGGGGCGCGTCCGCCTGGGACGCGGCGACCTGCTTGCGGTGGGTGCGGATCTCGCTCAGGATCCGCTCGAGCCGGGGCTCGGTGGTCGAGTCGACGTGGACCATCGCCGCACCGACCGCCGGGTGGACCGCGGAGATCCGCTCGTGCATCGCCTGGGCGACCGCGCGGTAGGTCGGATGGCCCTCGCGCCCGGAACGCAGCTCGCAGACGTGCATCGCCTCGCGCGCGTTCAGGTCGAGCACGTAACGGATCCGGTAGCCGAGGCAGAGCGCATAGGGGGCCGCCTCCGGCATCCCGCCCTGCTCGAGCCGGTCGAACTCGGCCCGCGAGAGTTCGAGCGCGCGCTCGTACTCGTCGCCGGCGCCGGCCTCGCGGACCTCGTCCGGAACCCCGGCGCCGAGCTCGGGCCCGAGCCGCTGCCACTGGCAGGTGAGCATCCGGTGGCGCTGCAGGTCGCGAAAGCCGCCGTAGTCGGAGACGATCTCGAACCGGTAGCGGATCGCCTCCCACCCCCGACCGGGCCGGTGGCGGCGGTTGCGCCGCTCGCCGGCGAGCTCGCCGATCAGCTCGGCGCGCTCGATCGGGTCGAGGGCGGCGATCCGGCCGCGGATCCGGTCCTCGGCGACGCCCGCCGACTCGTAGAGCGAGGCGGCCAGGAGGTCGTCCTCGGCGCCGTCGACGTGGACCAGCTCGACCGAGGGCGCCGGGTCGCCGTCGCGGCGGTCGAGCCCGAGCCGCGAGACCGCGCGCTCGGTCGCCTGGCGGCGCTCGCGCAGGTGCTCGACCCAGTCGCCGCCGCGGTCGGGACGGTCGACCCGGGCGACGAAGCTCGGGATCACGTGCTGGAGCTCGGCGAGCAGCATCTCGCCGTAGGCGCGCGCCTCCGGCAGCGGCGAGGCGGCGAGGTGGAGCAGCAGCTGCTCGTAGGCCTGGCCCGAGGCGTAGATGCCGACGTGGCTCAGGGTCGAGGCGGGCAGCAGCCCACGCAGCAGGTCGAGCGCCTTGGCCCGGATCGAGCCCTGCCAGGCGCGCTCGGGCTGCTCGGGATCGCGCGGCCAGCGCTCGGCGGCCCAGGCCTGGACCGTCTCGAGGCTGCGCGAGTAGATCGCGAAGAGCTCGTCCATCGCCGCCGCGTAGCGCGGCCCGAGCTCGGCGTCCGAGTAATAGCGGTAGCCGCCGATCCCCTCGACCGGGCGGTCGTAGGGGATGTAGCGCGTCGACTGCTCCAGGTAGGCCGCCAGCCTGCCGCGCTGGAGGATCTTGGTGAGCACGTTGGAGGCCCACTCGCAGGCGACGTGCGCGCCGCCGACCTGGGCGATCGAGTCGTCGCCGTAGCCGATGAAGACGCGCTCGTAGAGGCCCGCCGCGCGCTCGCCCTCGACCCCGTCGAAGGGCCGCCCGGCCTCCGGCAGGTCGTCGGCGAACTCCTCGCAGAACAGTCGCCGCAGGGTCCCGGGGTAGCGCGAGTAGCGCGCGAACAGCGCCCCCTTGACCGTCTCGGGGAGGTTGACGAGGCAGAACACCGGCCGGTCGAGGTTGGTGAAGTGCGGTTCGAGCACGGCCCGCTCGGCGGCGGTGAAGGTCTCTACCGGGTAGCGCATCGGCGTCATCCTAGGGGCGGCGGCGGCGACTCCATCAGCTCCACCCGGTGGCCGCCGGGGGAGATCGCGAAGGCGCGTCGGGCGCCCCACAGCCGGCGGGTCTCGGCGACCTCGTGGCCCGCGGCGGCGACCCGCTCGAGCGTCGACTCGAACCCGTCGACGACGACCGCAGGGTGTCCGAGCGCCGGGACCGCCGCGTCCTCGGTGTGGATCATGTGGATCTGGGTCCCGCCGCGCTCGACCCAGGTGAAGCCCTCGCCGAGCGCCTCGGGCGCCGGCACCCGCTCGAAACCGAGCAGCTCCCAGAAGCCGACCGCGTCCTCGACCGCGGCCGGGTCGATCTCGATCGCGACGTGCTGGAGCATCGTCAGCCGCCCTCGGACCGGCTCAGGTCGCGAGCCC
>DASPGZ010000150.1:0-5532 GCA_035620355.1 Solirubrobacterales bacterium
ACCGGGACCAGGCTCGAGCCGACCGAGTTCACCGACACCGTGGTCCAGGGCCAGGCGCAGCGCGGGATCTGCGAGCTGCGCTTCCCGCACGCGGGGCCGTTCATGTTCCACGCCCACAAGACCGAGTTCGCCGAGCTCGGCTGGATGGGGTTCTTCGAGGTCGAGGGCTGATCGGTGGAGGCCGGCGGCGAGACGATCGAGCGCACCGGGCCGCTGCGCGGGGTGCCGACCTGGGGCCTGGTCGCCGGCGCCGTCGCGCTGATCGCCGCGGTGCTGATCGCGCTCGCGGTCGCCGGCGGGGACTCGCTTCCCGACCGGCTCGGCCCCCCGGTCGAGGAGCTCGCGGTCGAGCGCGCCGAGCTCACCCCGGGCCGGATCGACCTGACCCTCCGCAACACCGGCCCGGACCCGGTCCGGGTCGCGCAGGTGTTCGTCAACGACGCCTACGTCAACTTCCAGGGCGCCGACGGCTCGATCGGCCGGCTCGGCTCGGCGACGGTCGAGCTCGACTACCCGTGGCAGGAGGGACAGCCTTATCTGATCTCGATGGTGACCTCGACCGGGGTCGTGATCGAGCACGAGATTCCCGCCGCGGTCGAGACCCCCGAGGCCGACGGCTCGCTGTTCGGGCTCATGGCCCTGCTCGGCACCTACGTCGGGATCGTCCCGGTGATCCTCGGCATGGCCCTGCTGCCGGCGATGCGACGCTTCCAGTCGAACTGGGTGCGGGTGCTGATGGCGTTCACGGTCGGCCTGCTCGCCTTCCTCGCCGTCGACGCGACGCTCGAGGCGCTCGACCTCGCCGGCGGCTCCGCGGGCGCCTTCGGCGGCGCCGAGCTGCTCTTCCTCGGCGCCGGGATCTCCTACCTGCTGCTGATCGGGCTCGACCGCTTCCTCTCCGCCCGCAAGGGCGCGGCCGCCACGGGCGGACGGCTGGCGCTGATGATCGCGATCGGGATCGGCCTCCACAACCTCGGCGAGGGCCTCGCGATCGGCTCCGCATACGCGATCGGCGAGCTCGCGCTCGGCGCGTTCCTGGTCGTCGGCTTCGCCATCCACAACACCACCGAGGGCTTCGCGATCGTCGCCCCGCTGACCAGGGAACGGCCGTCGCTCGGCCGCCTGATCCTGCTCGGGGTGATCGCCGGCGGCCCGGCCGTCGTCGGCGCGCTGATCGGCGCCACGGTCTCGAACGCCGAGATCTCCGTCTTCCTGCTCGGCGTCGGCGTCGGCGCGATCGTCCAGGTGATCGGCCAGATCGCGCCGGCGATGCGCGACGGCTCGGGCCGGGCGCTCGACGCCGCGACGGCGGCCGCGATCGCGGCCGGCGCGGTGCTCTTCTACCTCACCGGGCTGCTGGTGAGCGTATGAAGACGGCGCACACCAGGCGCCAGCGGCCGGCGGCCAACACCGAGGCGATCGAGGACTACGCGAAGACGATCCACGCCCTCTCGCGCCGCGAGGACGGTCCGGTCGGGACCTCGGCGCTGGCCGAGCGGCTCGGCGTCTCGCCCGGGACCGTGACCGCGATGCTGAAGCGGATGGCCGAGCTCGGCCTGGTCGAGCACCGGCCGTACCACGGGGTCGAGCTGACCGAGGCGGGCGAGCGGGTGGCGCTCGAGGTGATCCGCCACCACCGGCTGATCGAGGCTTACCTCGCCGAGGCCCTGGGGATGCCCTGGGACCGCGTCCACGACGAGGCCGAGGTGCTCGAGCACTACATCTCCGAGGAGCTCGAGGAGCGGATGGCGGTCGCGCTCGGCGACCCGAGTCACGATCCGCACGGCGACCCGATCCCCGACCGCGAGCTCGCGGTATCGGGCGAGGAGAGCGTCTCGCTCGCCGATCTCGAGCCGGGGGAGAGCGGCGTCTTCTGCCGGGTCTCCGACGCCGACTCCGAGATGCTGCGCTACCTCGACCGGCTCGGGATCCACCCCGGAGCCGAGCTTCGCCTGCGCGCCCGCGAGCCCTTCGACGGGCCGCTGCTGATCGAGGCCGACGGCGCCGAGCACGCGCTCGGCCGCCGGGTCGCGGCGGCGATGCGGGTCATGGTCGGGGCCTGAGCCGCGCCCGGCGCTAGGCTGCGCAGGTGGCGCTCGCCGAAGACTTCCAGGAAGTGCTCGACTCGCTGCCGGGCGATTGGACCGACATCGTCTGCGACCTGCGGCTCGCCGACGAGGACCGCTACATCGACGCCGCGGTGCTGCTGACGATGGTCAACGCCCAGCCGTACTCGAAGGCCGACTGGCACTTCCGCATCAACGTCGCCCACTCGTTCGGGCACGCGGCGGCCGCGGAGACGGTCACGGGAACGCTCGAGCTGCTCGACGGCGAGGGAATCGAGGGCGTGCTGATCGTCCGCGACTTCCACGAGGGCCGCGCCGAGGTCGTCCAGATGTGGGGCCGGCCGGAGTCGGTCCGGCGCGAGTTCCGCGCCCGCCGCGCGCTCTAGGGCCCGGCGAGCTCGAACGCGCGCTCGACCTCGGGCGGCTCGGCGACCAGGCCGACCTCGGCCTCCCAGGCCGCCCAGCGCTCGAGCGCCGCGCGGTCGAGGGCGATCGCGGGACCGATCGCGTCGGCGGCGGTCAGCGCTTCGAGCTGCGCCCGCTGCTCGGCGGGATCGAGCTCGGGGACCGCCTCGAGCAGGTCCTCGAGTCGGCCCTCCGGGTCGGCCGCCACGGCGTCGTAGCCGCTCGCGGTCGCCTCGACGACCCGCTCGACCAGTTGCGGTCGCTCGGCCAGGGTCTCGGCCGTCGTCGTCAGGATCAGCTCCGGATACGGGGGAGCGCCGAAGTCGTCGACCCTGAACTCGCGCGTGTCGAGGCCGAGCCGGCGCAGCGCCACTCCCTCGGCGTTCCAGAACGCGGTCGCGGCGGCGACCCGGCCCGCGGCCAGGGCGGCGACCGAGTCGAAGCCGATCGTCACCCGCTCGACCCGATCCGGGTCGGCGCCCGCGCTCTCGAGCACCGAGTCGAGCACCGCGTCGTCGGAGGGCAGCCCGGTGACCCCGACCGTCTCGCCCTCGAGGTCGGCGGGCTCGGCGACCGCCTCGCGGTCGGCCGCGATCACCGCCGCCAGCGGCCGCTGGACGATCGCGCCGACCCCGACCAGGTCGAGGCCGCGCTCGCGGGCGAGCGCCAGGTCGTGGATGTCGAGGATCGCGAACTCCGCCCGCCCGCTCTCGAGCAGCTTCGGCGCGTCGGTCGAGGCCGCGGGCTCGCGCACCTCGAGCGCTACCCCCGCGTCCGCGTAGTCGCCGGCCGCGAGGGCGGCGTAGATCCCCGTGTGCACGGCGTTGGGCTGGAAATCCAGGATCAGGGTCGCCTCGTCCGAGGCGCCCGGTTCAGCACCGCCTCCGCCGCAGGCGCCGAGCGCCACCGCGGCGAGGACGGCCGCCAGCGGCGCGGCGACCCTTCTCATCGTCCGCGAGGTTAACCCGCGCGGATATAAGGTTCCGGGCGATGCTCGACCACGCGCACACCGACGAGCATCCGGTCACCCACGAGCTGCTCGCGTTCATCGAGATCCCGAAGGGAAGCCGGAACAAGTACGAATTCGACGAGGGGATCGGCCAGCTGGTGCTCGACCGCTTCCTCTCCTCGTCGATGGTCTATCCGACCGACTACGGCTTCCTCATGGGCCACCGCGGCCGCGACGGCGACCCGCTCGACGTCATGGTCTGCGTCTCCGAGCCCACCTTCCCCGGTTGCGTGATCCCGGTGAAGCCGATCGCGCTGTTCAAGATGCGCGACGAGAAGGGCGAGGACGACAAGATCGTCTGCGTCCCCACCCACGACCCGGGCTGGAACACGGCCGAGACGCTCGACGACATCCCGGCGGCGATGCAGCGCGAGATCACCCACTTCTTCTCCGTCTACAAGCAGCTCGAGGGCAAGGACGTCGACGTCGACGGCTGGCGCTCGCGCGAGGAGGCGCTCGATGTGATCGCTGACGGGCGCAAACTGCAGATGGAGCACGACGCGCCTCGTCGCAGCTGAGCCGCGAACGCGCGGCGTCCCCGCCGCCCCACCTCTATACACTGCCGCGCGCACCCCACCCGAGGAGGATTTGACACGTGCAGGATCGAGGGCTTGCGGCTTACATCGCCGAGTTGATCGGGACGCTGTTCCTGGTCTTCGTGATCGGCTGCGTGGTCAGCCTCTATCTGTCCACCGGGACCGCCTCTCAGACCGGCTCGGACTTCGCCGTGATCGCCCTCGCGCAGGCGTTCGTCCTCTTCCTGTTGATCATCGCCTTCGGCCAGGTCAGCGGCGGGCATTTCAACCCGGTGGTGACGATGGCGGCGGCGATCATGAAGCGGATCGATCCGATCGACGCCGTCGTCTACATCCTCGCCCAGCTCTCCGGCGCCGTGCTCGGCGCGCTGCTGGTCAAGGGGATCCTGCTCGACGAGGGGGCGGCGACGAACTACGGGGCGGCGTCCATAAGCCCGTTGCTGGGCAGCGCCTTCGCCGGCGCCGTGGTCGAGGCGCTGGGCACCTTCCTGCTCGTGCTCGCAATCTGCGCCGTGGCGATGAACCCGCGCGCCCGCCAGGAGTGGGCGCCGTGGGTGATCGGGACGACGCTCGGCTTCGCGGTGATGATCTTCGGCCCGCTGACCGGCGCCTCGTTCAACCCGGCCCGCTGGTTCGGACCGGCGCTGATCGGCGACGCCTTCGGCGACTTCGCCGACGTCTGGCCCTACATCCTCGGCCCGATCGTCGGCGCGGCCGTCGCGGTGCTCGTCTACCGCTTCGTGATCGCCGGCCCGCAGTACGCCGAGGGCGCCGAGCCGCCGACCTCCGACGTCCGCGGGGTCGCCCAGGCGGTCAAGGACGCCGAGGTCCGCGAGCGCAACAAGTAGCCGGTAGCCCGGCGCCGTAAGGTTTTCTGCGTGCGCCGGGTCACCTTCTCGCGCAACTACACGCTCTCGCTCTCGCGCACCTGCCGGTGCTACTGCAAGTACTGCGCCTTCGCCACCCATAGGGCGCACCTCTACTCGCCCGACGAGGTCACCGATCGCCTCGAGCAGGCGGTGCGGCGCAACGCCAAGGAGCTGCTGGTGCTCACGGGCGAGCTGCCCGAGGTGAACCCGGAGGTCGCGCGGCGCCTGGGGGAGTACGGGCACTCCGACTTCGTCTCATACGTCGTCTGGACCTGTGAGCGGGCGATCGAGCGGGGGCTGCTCCCGCACACGAACCTCGGGGTCCTCTCCCGCGACGACCTCGCCCGGCTGCGCGAGGTGACCGCCTCGCAGGGGCTGATGCTCGAGTCGGTCAACCCCGACCTCGTCGTCCACCAGGGCTCTCCGACCAAGGACCCGGCCGTCCGCATGGCGACGATCGACGCGGCCGGCGAGTTGAGGATCCCGTTCACCAGCGGGATCCTTGTCGGCATCGGCGAGACCGAGAACGAGCGGGTCGCGGCGCTCGAAGCGCTGGCAGCCTCGCACGTGCGCCACGGCCACCTGCAGGAGGGGATCCTGCAGAACGTCGTCCCGCATCCCCGCTAGTACGGGCGCGAGGTCGCCGA
>DASPGZ010000151.1:0-4211 GCA_035620355.1 Solirubrobacterales bacterium
GTCAACGCGCTCAAGAACGTGCTCGCGGGGACCGTCAACCTCACCGCCGGGCTGGTGTTCGTGTTCGCGGCCGAGATCGACTGGGCGGTCGCCGGCCTGATCGCGATCGGCTCGCTGGTCGGCGGCGCCCTGGGTGGGACCTACGGGCGCCGGCTGTCGCCGACGGTGCTGCGCGGGCTGATCGTGATCTTCGGGATCGCCGCGATCCTCAGGCTGACGCTCGGCTGATCGCGAGGGCGTCGCGCAGCGCGGCCCCAAAGCTCCGCATCCCCGCGATCACCGCGTCGCGGGGATCGGAGTCGCGCCAGTTGGCGATCACCGCGTAGACCGCGGAGCCCTCCGGCCCGCGCACCCAGCCGACATCGGCGCGGACGTCGGCGTTGGTTCCGGTCTTGTTGATCACGGTGAAGCCCCGGTCGGGCACCTGGTGCGAGAGCGGGTCGAGGTTGAACGCCGAGGCGACCATCGACAGGTCGACCCCGTTCGCGAGCCAACCGCGCACTCGCCCCGCGACCGCCGGGCCGAGCAGCTCGTCGCGCATCAGGCGCTCGAACAGGCCTCGCAACTCCGCCGCCGAGCCGGTCGAGAGCGCCGGCGGGTCGCCGGGACCGCGCTCGTCGCGGACGCGGTCGCGAAGCGCCGTGTCGGCGAGGCCGAGCTCGCGGCCGGCCGCGTCGACCCGGTCGAGGCCGATCACCCGCAGCAGCGCGTTGGTGGCCAGGTTGTCGCTGACCGTGCCGATCAGCACGCAGGCGTCGCCGAGGCCGAGCTCGGGCTGTCGCAGGTGCTGCCAGAGGCCCGAGTCGGCGACCGCGTCCTCGGGGGCGCGCTCGATCGGTGTGTCCTCGGCCATCCTCCCCGCCTCGAGCTCGCGCGCGGCGGCGACCAGCAAGAGCAGCTTGCCGACGCTGGCGGTGCGCAGCTCGTCCGCCGCCCGGGAGCCGTCGAACGGCTCGCCGCCGTCGAGCGAGACGCTGACGCCCCAGGTCGCGTCGGCGCTGCGCTCGAGCTCGGCGATCGCGCCCGCGAGCACCGGCCCTCAGGCGGGCGTAACCGGGTTGCGCCGCTCGCTGAACGAACGGTCGCGATCCTCAGCCACCGCGAAGCGCCTGACGAGCTCGGTCCGCAGCTGATCCGGATCGATGACGGCGTCGATCACCATCTCCGAGGCGAGGTGGAGGATGTCGATGTCGGCCGAGTACTCCTCCCGCTTCGCGCGCACGAACTCCTCCCGCTCGGCCTCGTCGGAGATCGCCTGGATCTGATTGAAGAAGACAGCGTTGATCGCCGCCTCGGGCCCCATGACCGCGATCGAGGCCGTCGGCAGGGCGATGCAACAGTCGGGCTCGAACGCCGGCCCGGCCATCGCGTAGAGCCCCGCCCCGTAGGCCTTGCGGACGATCACCGAGATCTTCGGCACCGTCGCTTCGGAGACCGCGCTGATCATCTTCGCCCCGTGGCGGATGATCCCCTGGCGCTCGACGTCGGTCCCGATCATGAATCCGGGCACGTCGGCGAGGAAGAGCAGCGGGACGTTGAACGCGTTGCAGGTGGCGATGAAGCGCGCCGCCTTGTCGGCCGAGTCGACGAACAGGACGCCGCCCTTGTACTTCGGCTGGTTGGCGACGATCCCGATCGCGCGGCCGTCGAGCCGCGCGTAGCCGACGACCAGCTCCTTGGCCCAGCGCGCCTGCACCTCGCAGAACGAACCGGCGTCGATCAGGGCGCCGATCAGCTCCTTGATGTCGAACGAGGTCTTCTCGTCGGCGGGCACGATCTGCGAGATCGCCAGGTCGGCCTCCGGCTCGGCCGGGGGCGCCGCCGGCGGGCGCTCGCGCCAGTTGGCCGGCATGTACGAGAGGTAGCGCTGGGCGAGCTCGATCGCCTCCTCGTCGGTCTTGACCAGGAAGTGCCCGCAGCCCGAGACACCGGTGTGCATCTTCGCCCCGCCCATCTCCTCCAGGCTCACCTTCTCGCCGATCACCATCTCGGCCATCCGCGGCGAGCCGAGGTACATCGAGGCGTTGCCGTCGCGCATGATCACCACGTCGCAGAAGGCCGGGATATAGGCGCCGCCGGCGGCGGACGGGCCGAACAGCAGGCAGACCTGCGGTACCCGGCCGGAGAGCTTCACCTCGTTGTAGAAGATCCGCCCGGCGCCACGGCGGCCGGGGAACATCTGCACCTGGTCGGTGATCCGCGCCCCGGCCGAGTCGACCAGGTAGATCATCGGCAGGTTCAAGGTCAGCGCCCGCTCCTGGATCCGGAGGATCTTCTCGACCGTCTTCGGCCCCCAGGAGCCGGCCTTCACGGTCGGGTCGTTGGCCATCAGGCAGACCTTGCGCCCGGCGATCAGCGCGGTGCCGGTGACGACGCCGTCGGCGCCGAGGCCCTCGGCGTCCCAGTTGGCGAGCAGGCCCTCCTCACTGAAGGACCCGGCGTCGACCAGCCGCCCTACCCGCTCGCGGACCGGCAGCTTGCCCTGCTCGGCGGTCTTCGTGTGGTGGCGCTCCGGGCCGCCCGCGAGCGCCGTCTCCAGCGCCCGCTCGAAGTCGGTGCCCTCGCGGGTGCCCAAGCCCGGCCTCAGTCCCGCTCGCGAGCGAGGACCGTGGTCTCCTCGGTCTCGGCGTGCGGTTCCTCGTCGGGCTGCTCGGCCTCCGGGAGCACCTCGACGTCCTCGGTCTCGGGTTGCGCGTCGTCCTCGGCCGTCTCATCCGCGGGGGCGCGGTGCTCGGTCGCGGTCCCGGCGATCCCGCTCGCCAGCCGGTCGAGCTCGGCGACCACGGCGTCGCGGCGCTGCTCGAGGTCGGAGATCACCTTTTCGAGCTCGGCCTTGCGCCGGCCGGCTTCGGCGACGATCCGCTCGGCGTCCTTGGCCGCCGCGGTCCGGTCCTCCTCGAGCTCGGCGTCGGTCTCCGAGCGGGAGCGGTGCGCGTAGTCGTCGGCCTCCGAGCGGACCTTGCGCGCGTAGGCGTCGGCCTCGTCGCGGGTGTCGGCCGCGTACTCGCCCGCCTCGCTGCGCAGCGACTCGGATGTGGCGTTCGCGTCGACCAGCGACTGGCGCACCTGCTGCGAGGCGTCGTCGCGGATCGCCTGCGCTGCGACGTGCGCCTCGGTGAGGATCTGAGAAGTCCGCTCGCCGACCCGTTCGAGCTCCAGGCGGACGGCCTCGTTGGCGGCGGCTCCCTCCCCCTCGCCGGTCGCCAGCCAGTCGGCGACCTCGCTCAGGAACCGGTCGACCTCGTGGCGGTCATAGCCGCGTACTGAGATCGAGAAGTTGGCGTCTCGTATGCGCTGGATCGAGTGCTCGTCCACGACCTGCCTCCGCTTCTCGGGTTCCGGCCGAGGGTAGCGCTCCGGAGACGGCGCGCCCTACGAACCGGGGTCCGTTGCGACAGGCTTCTCACCGGAGTAGTCGTAGAAGCCGCGGCCCGACTTGCGGCCGTAATGGCCGGCGTCGACGAGCTTGCGCAGGGTGTCGGGCTGTGAGAAGCGATCCTCCTCGTAGTAGTCGGCCATCACGTCGGCGATCGAGGCCAGCGTGTCGAGGCCGACGAAGTCCGCGAGGGTCAGCGGGCCCATCGGGTGACTGGCCCCGGCGATCATCCCGCGGTCGATGTCCTCGATCGAGCCGACGCCCGCCTCGTAGGCGCGGATCGCGTCGAGCATGTACGGGACGAGCAGCCGGTTGACGATGAAGCCGCGGTTGTCGCCCGCGGCGACCGTGGTCTTGCCGAGCTTGTCGCCGAGCGCGAAGCCGAGGTCGTAGGCGGTCTCGCCGGTGCCGTCGGCGCGAACGACCTCGAGCAGCGGCATCACCTGCGCCGGGTTGAAGAAGTGGAGGCCGAGGAAGCGGTCGGCGCGCCCGGTGACCGCGGCCTGGTCGGCGACCGCGAGCGACGAGGTGTTGGTGGCGAAGAAGGCCTCGGGCTTGACGATCTCGTCGACCTGGCGCCACATCTCGAGCTTCCGATCGAGGTCCTCGGTGATCGCCTCGATCACCAGGTCGCAACCGGCGAGGTCGGCGTAGTCGAGCGAGCCGCTGATCCGGCCGCGGATCGCGTCGGCGTCCGCCTGCTCGAGCTTGCCCTTCTCGACCGCGCGGCCGAGCTGCTTCTCGATCTTGCCAAGCCCGGCGTCCAGCTTGTCCTGATCGACCTCGCGGACCACCACGGTCCAGCCGGCCTGGGCGCAGATCTGCGCGATCCCGT
>DASPGZ010000152.1:0-6302 GCA_035620355.1 Solirubrobacterales bacterium
GGCGGGGCGGCGGCCGACGCCGCCGCCGGCCCGGGCGCCGCTCCGGGCGTGACGGCCTCGGCCGACGCCGCCGAGGCCGCCGAGTCGGATGGAGCCGCGTCGTCGGCGGCCGACCCGGGCGTCGAGAGCGCCGAGCGGACGGCCCCGCCGGTCAGCGTCGCCTATCCGGACGACGGCTCCGACGGTACCACCGGCCCGTTGATCGCGGGCGTCGCGGCGCTCGCCGCGATCGCCGGAGGCGCGGCGCTGTGGTATCGCCGACGCGGCGGCTGAGCGGGCGTCGCCCGCTAGCGTTGATCGGGCGATGGATGTCGAGACCGCGATCCGTACCCGGCGCACCCACAAGGCCTACAAGCCCGAGCCGATCGAGCGCGAGACGGTCGACGAGCTGCTCGACCTGGCCCGCTGGGCGCCGAACCATCACCTGACCAATCCGTGGCGCTTTCGCGTCGTCGGCCCGGCGGCGCTCGAGCGGCTGAAGCGGGCGGCGGGACCCGAGGCGGCGGCGAAGCTCGACCGGGCCCCGACCCTGATCGTCTGCAGCGCCGTGCTCGGCGGCGACGAGGTCCAGGACCGGGAGGACCTGCTGGCCACCGGGGTCGCGGCCTACATCGTCCTGCTCGTCGCGCACGCACGCGGGCTGGTCGGCTACTGGCGCACGCCGGGGGTCCTGCGGACGCCCGAGGGCCGCGAGGCCGTCGGGGTCGGCCCCGAGGAGGGGTTCGTCGCCCTGATCCACCTCGGCCGCCCGGTGCAGGAGAAGCCCGCCCCCGAGCGCGAGCCGGCGTCGAACGTCGTCACCTACCTCGACTGAGCCGTGCTCGCCCGCGCCGACGCCATCCGAGCGGTGACCTCCGAGCGCTTCGACGTGGTCGTGATCGGCGGCGGGATCACCGGCGCCGGCGTCGCGCTCGACGCCGCCTCGCGCGGCTACTCGGTCGCCCTGGTCGAGCGCGACGACTACGCGGTCGGCACCTCGAGCCGCTCCTCGAAGATGGTCCACGGCGGGCTTCGCTACCTGCAGAACTTCGACCTCGGCCTCGTTCGCGAGGCCCTGCTCGAGCGCCAGCTGATGGTCCAGCTGGCGCCGCACCTGGTCTATCCCACCCCGTTCCTGGTCCCGGCGCTGGGCGAGACCAAGCGCAGCCGCGCGATCGGGATCGGGCTCAACATGTACGACGTGATGGCGACCACGCGGGTCGGCATGTCGCGGCGCGAGCGCTCCGAGCGCTCCGAGGGCGACGACTACTGGGCCCCCGACCGCCACCGGACGATCGGCGCCGAGGAGGTGCTCGAGATGATCCCGGCGCTGGCGGCCCGCGAGCCCCGCGAGGCCTACCTCTTCTACGACTGCCAAACCGACGACGTTCGGCTGGTCCTGACGATCCTCGGCGAGGCCGAGCGCTACGGCGCCGTCTGCGTCAACGGGGCCGAGGTCACCGGCCTGCTCGGCCGCGACGGGACCGCCGCCGGGGTCGCCTGCGTCGACGCCGAGAGCGGCGACGCGTTCGAGATCGAGGCCGACAACGTGATCAACGCGACCGGGGTCTGGGCGGACCGGATCCGGCCCGAGGAGATCCACGACGAGGCCGAGGTGCCGCGGATCGCGCCCAGCCGAGGCACGCACGTGACCGTCTCGGCCGAGCTGCTGCCACTGCGAAAGGCCGCCTGCATCGTGCCCGCGGGCGAGGGGCGGACGATCTTCGCCCTGCCCTGGTACGGGCGCACGCTGATGGGGACCACGGACAACGACTACTCCGGCGACCTGCGCCACGTGCAGCCGGGCTCCGACGACATCGAGTACATCCTCAACGCGGCCAACTCCTACTTCGGCACCGAGATACACACGGGCGACCTGAGCGGCGCGTACGCCGGCGTGCGACCGCTGATCTCGACCGGCGATCCGCGCAAGTCGGTCGACATCTCGCGCAAGGCTGAGCTCTACGAGACCTCGTCGGGGATGCTGACGATCACCGGCGGCAAGCTGACCACCTGGCGGCGGATGGCCAAGCAGGTGGTCGACCGGATGGTCGAGCGCGAGGGCCGGGTCGCCCCGTGCCGCACCGACGACATCCCGCTCGGGATGGCGGCGACCGAGCACGAGCTCGACCCGCCCGAGGGGGTCTCGGAGGAGGCGCTCCCGGATGGTTATCGCGAGCTGCTCGCGTTCCGCTACGGGCACGCGGCGCGCAACGTGCTGCGCCTGGCCGGCGAGCACCCGGAGCTCGCCAAGCCGATCGTCGAGGGCCAGCCCGACATGCTGGCCGAGGTCGTGGTCGCGGCCCGGGTCGAGCAGGCGCGGCGGGTATCGGACGTGCTCCTGCGCCGCACCCGGCTCGGGCTGGTCGCGGCGCCCGACCTGCGCACCGCCGCCTCGGTCGTCCCGGTGGCCGAGCGGCTCGGCGGCGAGCTCGGCTGGGACGGCGAGCGGGTGCGCGCCGAGGCCGAGCGCTGGCTCGAGGACATGGCGGCCGAGGGGATCGACCCCGCCGCGGCCTAGTGGCGAGGGCGAAAGGGCGACGAGCGCGATTCGTTAGCCTGCCTGCCCGATGGCCTCCGAGCTCGAAGAACTCCATCTGGCCGACCTGCACCAGCGGGCGGCCGACGCCGGGATCGACGGCTACCGGTTGATGCGGCGCGAGGCGCTGATCGAGAAGCTCGCCGGGAAGTCCGGCACCGACGGCGAAACCGGCGACGACGCCGAGAGCGAGCGCGGGGAGGAGCGACCCCGCCGCCGCAGGCGCGGGCGCCGCTCGGGTCGCGGCCGCGGTGGCCGCCGTGCCGAGGCCGCCGGTGGCGACGAGGCCGCAACCGGCGCCGGCAAGTCCGACACCGACGACGAGCCCGACACCGACGAGATGGTCGTGGTCGAGGCAACCGTCCTCGACCCCGTGGGGGAGAAGCCCGTCGAGCTCGGCCCGCTGGAGACCGAGGAGGGCGATCTGCCCGACGACGCGCCGACCGAGGGCGTCCGCGGGATCCTCGACCTGACCCGCCAGCGCTACGGCTTCCTCCGGCTCGCCGGGCTCGCCCCGAGCGACGGCGATGTCTACGTCTCGGCCGCCCAGGTCCGCCGCTGTGAGCTGCGCACCGGCGACGAGGTCACCGGTCCCGCGAGGGAGCCCCGGCGGGGCGAGCGCCACCGTGCCCTCGTCCATGTCGACCTCGTCAACGGCGAGGAGCCCCAGACCGAGCTGCGGCCGGAGTTCGAGACGCTGCCCGCCGTCTCACCCGAGCGCCGGATCGCGATCGAAGACAACCCTGACGTGCTGGTGCGGGCCGTCGACCTCCTGGCGCCGCTCGCCTACGGCCAGCGGGTCCTCGTCCGCGCCGCGGTTCGCTCGGGCCGGACGACCCTGCTGCGCTCGCTCGCCCGCGCCGCCGCCGCCTCGGACACCGTCAAGGTGGTGGTGCTGCTGATCGACGAGAGCCCCGAGGAGGCGACCGAGTGGCGCGAGTCGCTCCCGGTCGCCGAGTTCGCGATCGCGACCGCCGAGCTGGCGCCCGCCGAGCAGGTGCGGACCGCGGAGCTGGCGCTCGAGCGCGCCCGCCGGCTCGCCGAGACCGGCACCGACGCGGTCTTGGTCTGCGACTCGCTCTCCCGCCTCGCGTTCGCGTCCGGCGACGGCGACGAGGCAAAGCGCCTGTTCGGGTCGGGGCGCAACCTGGCCGGCGGCGGGTCGCTGACCGTGATCGCGACGACCGTCTCGGACGCCCAGGACGAGGGCGAGGCCGAGCGCGCGGTGGCGACGACCGAGAGCTCGCTGATCGTCCTCGACCCTGAGCTGGCCGCGGCCGGCGTGGTCCCGGCGCTGCGCGCGGGCGAGTGCCGGATCTCGAACGAGGAGTCGCTGCGCGAGGCCGGCGAGCTGGACGCGGCGCGCAAGCTGCGCTCGCTGCTTGCCGACCTCGACCCGCGCGAGGCGGCTGACCTGCTGCGCGAGCGGATCGAGGGAACCGACTCGAACGCCGAGTTGCTCGGCTCGCTCTAGCGGCGGTACGCGAGCGAGGACCAGGAGGGCTCGCGCGAGAGCTCGATCGGCTCCGAGTCGCGATCGGGCTGCACGTAGCCGAAGGTGTGGCTCTCGGCGTCGAAGACGACGTCGAGCTCACCCTCCTTGACCCGCTGGTCGAGCCAGGCACCGCGGAAGACGAGGCGCCGGAGCCAGTGCACGAGGCTGCGGTTGGCGGGCCCGACGAGCTCGGTCCAGTGCTCGTTGATGTGCTCGCCGAGCGGCGAGGTCGGCTCGCGGATCTCGCCGTTGACCGCGAGCTCGAGCAGGTCGTGGAGCTCGTCGCCCTCGAGCCCGCCGTCGACGAAGTCAAGCTTCACCGCGGCCTGCTCGACCCGCTGTCCGAAGTCATGCTCGTTGAAGGAGAAGCGCAACTCCCCGTACTCGAGGACGTAGTCGGATCCCGACTCGTAATTCCCTCTGCGAGTTGCCTTCTCCACAAGTTCTCCGTGCTCCGGGCCCCCGATTAGTTTGCGATCTCCCAGAGGGGCCGTCCCAGGTGGAGGCATCTTTGCCGATGCGTGCCGCGGGCGTAGGAAAGGCCGTTCGATTGAAAGAGGGTTTGCACCTCCGGGGTCGAATCGAGACCGTTTTCAGATCTCCAGACGCGAATCCTCGAGGTCGAGCTCCCGTTCGATCCGGCGCAGGACCTGGTCGTTGATCTCGCCGGTGTCGCGGAGTTCGATCACGGTCGCGCGCTGGGCCTCGAGCAGCTGCCGGACCACCTTCTGGTAGAGCACGGAGCGGGTCTCGTAGTCGATCCCGTCTCCGTCGATGCCGCCGTCGAACTCGCCCTCCCGCGAGAGCGCCGTGAACCGCCGCTGGCGATAGGTGTAGGCGCCGCGGACGCGCTCGATCGTGTCCTCGAGCACCCACTCCTCCTCGACCAGCTCGTCCATCCGCGCCAGCGCCGCCTCGGTTGCCCGCAGGCGCGCCTCGATCTCCTCCTGCTCGAGCTCCTCGTCGTAGTCGTCGACCCCGAGCAGCTTGATCAGCGGCGGCAGGGTGAGGCCCTGGAGCAGCAGGGTGGTGAGGATGACGGCGAAGGTGCAGAAGATGATCAGGTCGCGCTCGGGGAAGGGGGCGCCGGAGTCGGTGCTCAGCGGCAGCGCCAGCGCCGCGGCGAGCGAGACCGCGCCGCGCATCCCGGTCCAGGCGACGATCAGGGTGTGGCGCCAGGGCGGATAGGGGTCGCTGCGGCGCACGCCCTTCCACAGCCTCCGGGGCAGGTAGGTGAACGGGAAGACCCAGATGATCCGGACCACGATCACGGTCGCGGCGATCAGCGCCCCGTCACGGATCATCTCGGTCGTGTCGAGCTCCGATATGCCCTCGACCACGGTCGGCAGCTGCAGGCCGATGAGCACGAACAGGGCCGAGTTGAGGATGAAGGCGACGATCTCCCAGACCGCGGTGCCCTGGATCCGAGTGGTCGGGGTGGTCAGGCGCGAGGTCAGCCGGCCCATGTAGATGCCGACGGTGACCGCGGCCAGCACCCCGGAGACGCCGATCGCCTCCGCCGGTAGGTAGGCGAAGTAGGCGGAGAAGAGGGCGATCGTGACCTCGACCGGCGGGTTGTCGAGCCGCCGGCGCACGGCGGCGATCACGGCGCCGACCGCGATCCCGACCGCGACCCCGCCGGTGACCACGACGACGAAGTCGCCGCTCGCCTCGAGCAGGCTGAAGCTGCCGGTGACCACGGCGGCGACGGCGAACTTGTAGGCGACCAGCGCGGTCGCGTCGTTGACCAGGCTCTCGCCCTCGACGATGGTCACGATCCGGCCCGGCACCCCGAGCCGGCGGGCGATCGCGGTCGCGGCGACCGGGTCGGTGGGGGAGACGATCGCGCCGAGCACGAACGCTTCCGCCCAGCCGAAGCCGAGCGCCTCGTGGGCGACGGCGCCGACCGCGAGCGTGGTCGCGAGCACGAGCCCGACCGCGAGCAGGGAGACGGCGCGGATGTTGCGGCGCAGCTCGCGCAGCGGGGTGAAGAAGGCCGCCGCGTATAGCAGCGGCGGGAGGATGATCAGCAGGACCAGCTCGGGCTCGAGCACGACCTCGGGGATCCCCGGGGTGACCGCGAGCGCGAGCCCGCCGACGACGAGCAGGATCGGGTACGGGATCCGCGCCCATTGGGCGACGATCAGAAGCAGCGTGACCGCGACCAGGATCGAGAGCAGGGCGAGCTCGGTCGACATGGCGGATAGTTGTAGCGCGCGCCCCTCGTAGGATCCGCGAGGTGGAGATCGCCGTCGCCGACAACCCGGAGCGCGACCGCTACGAAGCGCG
>DASPGZ010000153.1:0-2628 GCA_035620355.1 Solirubrobacterales bacterium
GGTGTGCCCGAGCGCCGGCCGGGTCGCGACCCACTCGGGCTTGTCGGAGATCTTGCTCTCGTCGAACGAGGGCGGCTTCGGCAGCTTCACCTTCCGATAGGGGCGATAGGCCGCGGCGTCCTCGGGAATCGGCAACCCGCCCTTGCCGCACCGGCCGACGCCTGGCACCGGCGTGTTGCTGGAGTGCGGGGCGAGATGGCTGACCATGAGGAAGAACGGGCGCGGGTCCGCCTTCGCGCCGCGGACGAAGCCGAGCGCGTCGCGATTGATCAGCTTGGTCGAGTAGTCGGCGGGGCCGGTCCCGGCGGTCACCGCGGTGCCGTTGTCGGAGAAGGTGGCGCCGCGGTACTTGGTCTCGGAGCCGACGAACCCGAACCAGTCCTCGACCCCGGCCGGGGGCGCGAGACCGAGGTCGGTGTCGTAGAGCGCCCCCGGCGGCGGCTCGCGGTCGTAGTTGAGCAGGAACCGACCCGACCACCCGGTCCGGTAGCCGGCGGCCTGCAGCCATGCCGGCAGGATCGAGTCCTTCTCGATCAGGGCCCCGTAGCCGGGCTCGTTGTCGAAGACGCCCGAGTTGTGCGGGTACTGGCCGCTGAGGAAACCGGCGCGCGAGGGACAGCAGAGCGGGCTCGAGACGATGCTCGAGCTGAAGCCGGTGCCCTCGTCGGCGACCGCCTTGATCGTCTCGGGCATCGTCTCGGGGGTGAGCTCGGCGACGCTCTGGTCGTCGGTGAGCACGACGATCACGTTCGGGCGCGGCGGAGCCTGTCCGCCGCTCGAGCGCGCCGGCGGCCAGCCGACCGCGACCGCGATCGCCAGCGCCAGCACGGCGCCGGCGGTCGCGGCGCGGGCTCGGTGCGAGCTGGGCGTGTGGCTGGCTGGCTCGTTCACTGGTCCGCCGGCCCTGACGGCCGGCTCACAGTAGATGAGCACGGCGACGCCGCCGGAGTTTCGGCGCCCCACGGGCGGGCCTCAAGCCCGCGCGGCGCCGCTCTGCGTCGCTCAGTCCTCGCGGGCGTAGGGGTTGAAGCCGGGATCGGCTTCGGCGATCGCCGCGGCGTCGCCCGAGGCGGCGGCCCGGCGGCGCTCGGCGAGCGGGCCGATGCGACCCGAGCTGAACATCGCAGCGAGCACGAAGTCGATCACCGCGAGCACCGCGATCGCGAGCCACACGGGTCCGACGATCACGCTGAGGACGATCGCGAGGGCGAGCGTCACGACCCCCGTGAACACGAGCGTGAACGCCAACAGGCGCGCGGTCTCCTCAGGAGGCCTGACGGGGGTCTGGGCGGGCTCGGAAATCGGGGTCGCTCTGTCTCGCTCGATGGGGGAGGTGGGATTCGAACCCACTCAGCCTGAGGCACTGAATTTACAGTCCAGCCCGGCTCTCCAGCTCCGGCGCTCCCCCGGGCGGCGTGCAGTGTAGATGCCGCCTGGCGGGCGGGCGATGAACTAGCCGCTAGTCGCGGCCGTGACGGACGAGCCGCGAGAGGACCACCTGCGAGCGGGTCCGCTCGACCAGGCCGTCGCGCTGCAGGTCGATGATCAGGCGCTCGAGGTCGGCGTTGTCGGATGTGCGGACCCGGGCGATCGCGTCGGCCTCGCCGGTGACGCTCCACGCTTCGGCGACCTCGGGGTGGTCGCCGAGCGCGGCCGAGACCTCGGCCAGGGTCGTCCCCGGGCGGCAGAAGAGCTCGACCAGGGCCTCGGTGTTCCAGCCGAGCGCCGAGTAGTCGACCACCGCGGTGTAGCCCTGCAGCGCGCCGGACGTGCGCAGCCGGTCGACCCGCCGCTTGACCGAGGGGGCGGTCAGGTTCACCTGGCGGGCGATGTCGTCGTAGGTACGGCGGCCATCCTCGATCAGCAACGACAGAATCCTGAGGTCGATCGGGTCCACGTGCAGGATTCTTGCGCACCTGCGTATCAAAATCAATATTGACGCGCTCGATCTCAACCTTTACCGTTGATCACTATGAATGCGCCTGCCGCAACCGTTCGCGTGCTCTTCGACGAGTCGCACTCCGAGGCGTGGACGATCCGGCCCGAGATCGCGGGTGAGATCCAGCCCTCGCACCCCGCCGACTCCTCGCTCGCGGACGCGGCCGCGGCGCTCTCCCGGCGCGAGTTCGACGTCGCCGCTCACACCGCCGGGCCCTTGACCCCCGAGGTGCTCGCCGAGACCTCCGTGCTCGTGATCGCCCATCCGTCGGACCCGAAGTGGGAGCCGACCGTCAACGGCGGCTCACCTCTGCTCGAGCCCGGGGAGATCGAGGCGATCGAGGCCTTCGTCGAGGCCGGCGGCGGGTTGATCGTGCTCGGCGAGACCGAGCAGGACAAGTACGGCTCGAACCTCAACGACCTGGTCGCGCGCTTCGGCGTCCGGATCGAGTCCGAGACGGTCCAGGACTACGAGCATCACCACGGCGACGCGCCGTCGTGGATCCTCGCTTCGCTCGGCGACAGCCTCGCCGCCGAGCCGCCCGCCGGCGCCGACCCGCTCGCCGGGGTCGGAGCCGCCTGCTTCTACCGCGCCGGGGTGCTCTCGACCGAGAACGGGGCCACGGTGATCGCCCGCTCGCAGCCGACCGCCTCGGTGCCCAACGCGCCGCTCGCCGCGGCGGTCGCGCA
>DASPGZ010000154.1:0-9029 GCA_035620355.1 Solirubrobacterales bacterium
CCGTGATCAACAAGACCGGAACCAACGCCGACGTCCGCGCCGACGTCGGCTGGGTGCGCGGGCCGGCGGGCTCCGCGGTCTACGCGGTGATCGCCAACTGGCGCGACTCCGATCCGCGCGACGAGGTGATCGGCGGGATGCGGAGCTTCGGGGCCGCGCTGCGCGACGCCCTCGCGATCAGCCGAGTGTCAGCCTGAGGATCGCGGCGATCCCGAAGATCACGATCAGGACCCGCAGCACCGTCGGCGACAGCCGGCGCCCGTAGGTCCCGCCCAGGGCGCCGCCGGCCAGCGAGCCGATCGCGATCAGGCCGGCGACCGCCCAGTCGATCTCGGCCGCGAACACGAACACCAGCCCGGCGGTGAGGTTGACGGTCCCCGCGAGCACGTTCTTGAGCGCGTTGACCCGCTGCAGCCCGTCCTCGAGGCCGATGCCGAGGATCCCGACCAGGAGGATCCCCTGGCCGGCTCCGAAGTAGCCGCCGTAGACGCCGCTCGCGCTGATCGCGGCCCGCAGCACGGCCCCGTGTTCGGGCTCCGGGCGCCGCTTTCCGGCGAGGATCCGGTCGAGCCGCGGCTGGATCACCACCAGCACCAGCGCGACCGCGATCAGCACCGGGACGATCGCGTCGAAGGCGGAGGAGGGGAGGACGAGCAGCAAGGTCGCCCCGACCAGCCCGCCCGCGACCGAGAAGGCGCCGAGCCAGCGCGCCCGCCGCCGCTGGCCCCGGAGCTCGCGCCGATAGCCCCAGGCGCCGGTGATCGACCCCGGCACCAGGCCGATGTTGTTGGAGACGTTCGCGATCAGCGGTTGGTAGCCGAGCGCGATCAGGACCGGGAAGGTGATCAGGGTGCCGCTGCCGATCACGGCGTTGATCGCGCCGGCGGCGAGTCCGGCGGCAACGATCGCGATCGCCTCGAGCGGGTCCATGAGGCGGGCCAGGCTACCCTGCGGCACGTGAGGCGGAGCAAAGCGAAGCCGAACCGCGCCGCCGTTGAGGCGCCTGTTTGATGGGAAGACTGGGGCTGATAGCGGGAAGCTCGCTCGCCGAATCGGCGCTGCCGCAGGGAGAGTGGACCTCGATCCACCGCCACGAGGTCGGCGAGGACCACCGGCTGCCGCATGAGATCGACCATCTCGCCAACCTCCGACGGCTCGCCGACGCGGACTGCGACCGGGTGCTCGCGCTGAGCTCGGTCGGCGGGCTGCGGCCCGAGCTCGGGCCGGGCACGTTCATCTGCCCGCACGACTTCATCGCCCTCGACGCCGAGCCGCTGACCGCGCTCGAAGGGGTCGAGGCGCACCGGGCTCCCCGGTTCGACCCGGCGCTGCGCGGGGAACTGGTCGAGGCCCTCGCCGAGGCCGGGATCGAGGCGCGCCCGGAGGGGGTCTACTGGCAGGCCCGCGGGCCGCGGCTCGAGACGCCGGCGGAGATCCGCCTGATCGCCGCGCACGCGGACGTGATCGGGATGACGGTCGCATCCGAGTGCGTGATCGCCGGCGAGCTCGGGCTGCGCTACGCGGCGCTCTGCGTGGTCGACAACCTCGCCAACGGGGTCGCGGGGGAGGACCTGACCCCGGCGAAGATCGACCGCAACCGGGAGCTCAACCGTGACGCGGTCGGCGCCGCGCTCGCCACGGTCCTGCCGCTGCTCGCCGGCCTCTAGAGGCTCACCAGGTGTCGACGAAGCGCGGCCGCGGCCGCGGCGCCGCGTGCGCGGCCGCCGCGGCAAGGGTGCTCGCGAGCAGGCGCCGGGTCTCGGCCGGGTCGATCACGTCGTCGAGCTCGAACAGGGTGGCGGCGTTGAGCGCCTTCGCGTGCTCGTGGGCGTGGGCGACCATCGACTCGAGCCGGTCGGCGCGCTCGGCCTTGTCGGCGATCGCCTCGAGCTCGCGCTTGAAGCCGAGCTTGACAGCGCCCTCGAGCCCCATCGCGCCGAGCTCGGCCGTCGGCCAGCCGACCGTGAGCAGCGGCTCGTGCATGCTGCCGCCGGCCATCGCCTGGGCGCCGAGCCCGTAGGCCTTGCGGAGGATCACCGCGCACAGCGGCACTCGCAGCGCCGCCCCCGCGACGAACAGCCGCGAGCAGTGGCGGACGAGGCCGGTGGCCTCGGCCTCGGGCCCGACCATCATCCCGGGGGTGTCGATCAGCGAGATCACAGGGAGGCCGAAGGCGTCGCACAGCTGCAGCAGCCGGGCCGCCTTGTCGGCGCCGTCGGAGGTGATCGCCCCGGCGAGCCGCATCGGGTTGTTGGCGATCACGCCGACGGGCCGGCCCTCGATCCGCGCGAGCGCGGTCAGCATCTCGGGCGCGAAGCGCTCGCGCAGCACGGTCACCGAGCCGGCGTCGGCGAGGCCCTCGACCGCGGCGCGGACGTCGTAGGCACGCCGCCGCCGCTCGGGGACGACCTCGCGCAGGCCCTCCTGATCGGGCGCCGCCCACTCGCGCAGCGGACCCTGGAAATAGGAGATCACCCGCTTGACCGCCGCCACCGCCTCGGGCTCGTCCGCGACCTCGAGGTCGACGACGCCGTTCGGGCCCTGGACCGAGAGCGGCCCGATCGCGTCGGGCTCGAAGCTGCCGAGCCCACCGCCCTCGATCATCGCCGGGCCGCCCATGCCGAGGGCGGTGCTCTCGGTGGCGACGATCAGGTCGGCTGCGCCGGCGAGCACCGCGTTGCCGGCGAAGCAGCGTCCCGAGACCACGGCGATCCGCGGCACCAGTCCGGAGAGCCGGGCCCAGAGCGCGAACGCGCGCGTGTCGAGCGCCGAGACGACGGCGTAGTCGGTGTCGCCGGGGCGCCCGCCGCCGCCCTCTGCGAACAGCACCGTCGGCAGCCGCATGCGCTCGATCAGCTCGAACAGGCGGTCCTTCTTGCGATGGCCGATCGCGCCCTGGGTCCCGGCGAGCACGGTGTAGTCGTAGGAGAGCACCGCGCACGCCGCCCGCTCGCCGAAGAGCTCGCCGTTGATCCGCGCTGTGGCGCCGATCAGCCCGTCGGCGGGCGTTCTCGCGATCAGCTCCTCGGTCTCCCGGCGCATGCGCTGGGCGGCGATCGCGAGCGCCCCGTACTCGACCATGCTCCCGGGGTCGACGAGGTCGGCGAGGTTCTCGCGCGCGGTGCGTCCGCCACGGGCGTGACGGCGCTCGACCGCATCGGGACGGGCCTCGTCGCCGGTCAGCCGCCGGCGCTCGAGCACCTCGGCGAGGTCGTCTCGAACGCCGTCCTCTCTCACGCGCGAAGACTCGCATACGCTGAGAGCGTGGGTCTGGCGATCACGAATGCGACGCTCGACGGGGCGGCGGTCGGGCTGCGCTGCGCCGGCGCCGTGATCGAGTCGATCGGCCCCGGGGTCGAGCCGCAGCCCGGCGACACGGTCCTCGACGGCAGCGGGCGGGCGCTGATCGCGGGCACGGTCAACGCCCACACCCACGCGGCGATGACCCTGTTTCGCGGCTACGCCGACGACCTGCCGCTGATGGAGTGGCTGAGCAAGCACATCTGGCCGGCCGAACGGCGGCTGGAGCGCGAGGACGTCTACTGGGGCTCGCGGCTCGCCTGCCTGGAGATGGCGCGCTCGGGGACGATCCGCTTCTGGGACATGTACTGGAAGCAGGCCGAGACCGCGCGGGCGGTTCGCGACGCCGGACTGCGGGCGGTGATCGGTGCGCCGCTGATCGACGACTCCGACCCCGAGAAGACGCCGGCACTGCTGGAGAAGGCGCGCCGGTCGCTCGACGAGATCGTCGAGGCGGGGGACGGTGCGGTGACCGCGGCGCTCGCGCCGCACGCGATCTACACCGTCAGCGAGCCCTCGCTGCGCGGGATCGCCGAGATCTCGGCGGAGCGCGAGGTCCCGGTTCACATCCACCTCTCCGAGACCGAGGGCGAGGTCGCCGGGTGCCTCGACCAGCACGGCATCCGGCCGGCGTTTTACCTCGACCGCTGCGGGCTGCTCGGTCCGCGGACCCTGCTCGCACACTGCGTCTGGCTCGACCGCGACGAGATCGACCTGATCGCCGAGCGGGGCGCGACCATGGTCACCAACCCGGTCGCCAACCTGAAGCTCGCCGTCGGCGGCGTCTTCCCCTACCTCGACGCGCGCGCGGCGGGAGCGAAGGTGGCGCTGGGCACCGACGGCGCCGGCTCGAACAACTCGCTCGATCTGCTCGACGACGTGAAGGCGTTCGCCCTGCTGCAGAAGCACGTCGCCGCCGACCCGGCGGCGGTCACCGCGGCGGAGGCCTGGGAGGTGGCGACCGGGCGTCGCTCGGAGTTGATCGGCGAGCCGACGCTCGAGCCCGGCGCCCCGGCCGATTTCGCGCTCGTGCGCCTGGACGCCCCGGGGCTGGCGCTCGGCGAGCTCGACGCCGGCCTGGTCTATGCGGCCGACGCCTCCGCGGTTGCGGCGACCGTCGTCGGCGGGCGGGTCGTCTACCGCCAGGGCGAGCTCGGCGACCGCGAGGAGATCGTCGCCAGGGCCCGCGAGCGCGCCGCGCGCCTGTTCGGCTGAGCCGCCTAGCCGGGACCCGCGCGGCCGACGTCGGCGTCGAGGCGACGGATCAGCTCGAGGGCGAAGCCGTGCGCGCGGTCGAGCGCCGCGAGGTTGATCGCGCCCGGCACGTCCGACGGCAGGTGGCGGTTGGCGACCTGCCCGTCCTCGTCGAGGCAGGTGATCGCGAGGGTCCGAAAGCCCGCCAGGCGCGGCGGGACGACGTCGCCGCCGAGCCCGCTCGCGTAGCCCGCGGCGCGGTAGCGGTCCTCGCCCTCGGAGTCGGCGCTCGCGATCGCCCGCGAGAGCTCGATCAGCCGCTGATCCATGCCGAGGCTGACCGCGGCGCCGGCGCCGGTGGCGAAACGCACCTCGCCCTGGCCGACGGCGTCGAGGACGAGGAAGAAGGTCGATCGCTTGTCGAAATCGCGACGCTGCGCGCGCACGAACGCGCGCATGCCCTCGCCGAGCGACTCGCCGCCGCCGTCGAGCACGACCCAGACGTCGAGGTTCGCCGGTGGCGCGGCCGCGAGCTCCCCGGCGCGCGAGATCGCGGTCGCCACCCCGGAGGCGTTGTCGTTGGCGCCGGGGACGACCGTCGAGAGCTGCACGTCGACGAGCGCGAACGCGCCGACCAGCAGAACGAGCGTGGGGAGGAGCTGCAGCACCGAGACCAGCTCCGAGTCGAGGCCCGCCATCCGCAGGCCGAGTAGCGGCACGAGCGCCGCCATCGACCAGAAGAGGAAGCGGTAGGGCCCGAGCGGCACCGGGCTGGAGCGGGCGAGGCGCGCGAACCAGCGCGCGCGCCGCTCCGAGAAGGCGCCGCCGGTGCGAGCGGCGTCGAGGTGAGCGCAGACGATCAGCCGGGCCGGGGCGTCGGGCGATCCGCCGCGGGAGACCAGGTTCTGCGACGCGCGACGGAAGAGCAGGCTGCGGACGAGGTAGAGGCGGGCGTTCAGGTCGAGATACGTGGAGGTGGCGGCGAAGAGCACGAGGCCGAAGCCGAGCGCAGGGGTCGAGACCGCGACCAGGCTGCCCGCGAAGCCGATCAGGCAATGGATCGCGTGGACGAGCGCCGACTGGGGATGGACGTAGATCGGCTCGGCCTCGGCCCGGCGGCCGAGCCCGCGCAGCCGCTCGGCCATCGCGGCCGACGCTCGGCGCTCGGCGTCGGTCCCGGTCAACCGGCGCTCGAACGAGCACAGCTCGCGAATGATCTCCATGCGCCCCGCGGCCTCCACGAGCGGGGGATTATCGCCGCAGCGGCCAACTATCGTTGGCGCTGACGCCGGAGTGGCGGAACTGGCATACGCGATGGACTCAAAATCCATTGCCCTTCGGGGCGTGCGGGTTCGAATCCCGCCTCCGGCATCGATGTGCGGCCGATACACACTCACCAACCCCGACCCGATGGGAATCGGGGCGCGCTTCGACGTGCTCGAGTCGGCCGGCGCCGCCGATCCCCCGCGCTACAACATCGCCCCCACCGATCCGGTGCTCGCGGTGCGACGCCGCGACGACGGAGTCCGCGACCTCGGCCGGCTGCGGTGGGGGCTGGTCCCGGGTCGCTGGGCCGAGAAGGGCTCCGGGCGGCCGCTGATCAACGCCCGGGCCGAGACGCTCGAGACCCAATCCGCCTTCCGCGAGTCCTTTCAACAGCGACGCTGCCTGATCCCCGCCGACGGCTTCTACGAATGGCTCACCGACGAGCGCGGAAAGCGGCCGGTCTGGCTCAGCCGTCCCGACGGTGAGCTGTTCGCGTTCGCCGGGATCTGGGCCCGGCTGCCGGTCAAGGACAGCGACGATGTCCTGCATTCCTGCGCGATCGTCACCTGCCCCCCGAACGAGCTCGTGCGCCCGATCCACAACCGGATGCCGGTGATCCTCGGCGCGGGAGCCGAGGCGGCGTGGCTCGATCCCGACCTGGGGACGGCGGACCTACGCGAGCTGCTGGTGCCCGCCCCCGAGGAAGCGCTGGTCACGCGCGAGGTCTCCGACCTGGTCAACAGCGTGCGCGAGGACGGACCGGCGCTGATCGAGCCCCGCGAGGAGCAGACGGCGCTGTTCTAGGTCGCGCTCAGGCGGGCGCCGGCGCGGGGCCCGGGTCGTCGCGATCGCCCTCGCCGTGCAGGGGCCGGCCGCCGACCGGCCGCTCCTCCTCGACGTGCCACTCCTGGTTGAAGCCGATCATCGCGACCACGATCAGGATCAGCTGCACGGGGACGACGATCACCGTCAGCAGACCGAGCAGCTCCTCGGGCAGCGCCGGCGAGGAGAGCCCGTCCTTGTCGCGCGCGAACCAATCAGGGGCGGCGATCGCGGCGAAGATCGCCAGGATCACGGCGAGCGCCGCCGCCACCGGCAGCACACCGCGGTTCCAGCGCATGACCAGGATCGCGAAGACGATGTAGATCAGCGCCCAGAGCAACGTCATCGCACCGACGCTGGCGCCCAGCAGCCGATCCCAGCCGCCGAGCGTGATCACGATCAGCAGCGCCGCGCTGACCAGGAGCACGAACGCGATCACGGCCTTCATCGTCTGCGACGAGGCCTTCTCGCGATTGGGCCGCCAGAGCTCGTACCCCGGGCGGGCGGTCACGCTCTCCATCGCCGCAAGCATAAACGCGCCGCCGGGCGCGCGCGACGATTGGCGCGCTTCGGTGTGGCATCCTCGGACGGCGAGCGGACGTGGCGGAATTGGGATACGCGCCAGGTTTAGGTCCTGGTGGGCCTCACGGCCCGTGGAGGTTCGAGTCCTCTCGTCCGCATCTATATTCCCCAGCCGTCCCGGGGGAGTGAGTCAATGGCTACACGCGCGGTCTCCAAAACCGTGAATCCGGGTTCGAATCCCGGCTCCCCCGCTTCTCGATCGGCCCCGCAACTCCCCGCGGCGCGACGGGTTTGGACAGATAGCGCGCCGGCAGGGGCGCGCTAATTTTCCAAGAGGGCGATTGAGGATGCAGCGGATTGCAGGAATGCGACGTCGGGTCGCGACTGTCGGGGGCCTCGCGGCACTCGGCATCGCCGGCCTGATCTGGTTGGCGCCGGCGGCCGGGCAGGAGCCCGCGGTCGCGAGCGCCGAGCGCGGCGGCAGCGGCTGCTCGGTCGCCTCGGTTCCGGTCTCGAACTCGACCGCGACCGATCTGCGCCGCTCGCTCCGCTGTCTGATCAACCAGGAGCGGGCGATCCACGGCTTCGGCAAGCTGGCGCGCAACTCGTCGCTGCAGAAGGCAGCGCAGCGGCACACGAAGACGATGGTCGCCACCGACTGCCTCGCCCACCGCTGTCCCGGCGAGGTCGACCTCGACACCCGGCTCGAGCAGGCCGGGTACTTCGACGGGGCGCAGAAGTGGCGGTTCGCCGAGAACACCGGCTGCGGGCTGAGCACCGAGGCGATGGTCGCCAACTGGATGGCGAGCGTCTACCACCGGGTCAACATCCTCGATCCCGAGTTCGACGACGTCGGGGTCGGGGTGTCGAAAAAGGCCGTCGACGGGCGCTGCAAGCGCAAGTACGGCACCTTCACCGTCGTCTTCGGCACCCGCGACGCGCCCTAGCGGACGCCTCGGGCGTTCGTCCACGGGACTACAGCGCCGCGGGGGCGGGGCCGATTCACGGCATGAATGGCCGTGCGCACCCCAATCCGCTTGGCGGTCGTCGCCGTGCTTGCGCTCGGCGCGGCGCTGCTCGTGCTGGTCGTCTCGGCGCCGGCGCCTGCGACGGCGGCTGACGCCTGCGGCAAGTGGGGCGACGCCGGGCCGGGCGAGCTGGCGCCGGGCGAGGCGCGCAAGGCGATCCTCTGCCTGATCAACGAGGAGCGCGATAAGGCCGGCCTCGGCTCGCTCGAGCGCGACAAGCGGTTGCAGAAGGCCGCGCAGCGCCACAACGATCGTATGGACGGCACCGGTTGCTTTGACCACGCCTGCAACGGCGAGGGCGAGCTCGGCCGGCGGCTCGAGGCGGTCGGCTACCTGAGCGGCGGGCTCAGCCGCTGGGCCTACGGCGAGAACATCGCCTGGGGAATGGGGAGCCGGGCGACGCCGGAGGCGATCGTCGACGCCTGGATGCACAGCTCCGGGCACCGCGCCAACATCCTCAGCCGCGACTTCCGCGAGCTCGGGGTCGGCTACTCGGCCGGAACCCCGAGCGGCAGTCGCGACCAGGGCGGGATCTACACGGCCGACTTCGGCCTCCGCGTCGGCTGACGGCCGGGCGCGGGTCCAGGGTCGCCGCCGATGGGTCCTATGATCGGGGCCTGCGCGGGCGAGGTGTAACTGGTTGCACGTCAGCCTTCCAAGCTGAAGGAAGCGGGTTCGAGCCCCGTCGCCCGCTCTCCGCGAACGCGTCGTAAACTCGCGCAAGCCACGGGGCGTGGCGCAGTCTGGTAGCGCACTCGGCTGGGGGCCGAGCGGTCGCTGGTTCGAATCCAGTCGCCCCGATAGCTGAAGGCCCGCTTCCGGAGCGGGCTTCCAGCATCTCTGGGCTCGCCACCAGTTTCGGTCACGCACGCTCTGGTACCAGCCGCGGTACCGGTC
>DASPGZ010000155.1:0-19319 GCA_035620355.1 Solirubrobacterales bacterium
CCCACAACATCGACCTGCGTGAACGGGCGGTGAAGCAGGGGCTCTCGGTCTCCGAGCACGGGATCCTCGAGAGCGAGTCGGGCGAGGTGGCCCGTTACGCGACCGAGGCCGAGGTCTACGGGCGCCTCGGGCTCTCCTACATCGAGCCGGAGCTGCGCGAGGGCAACGGCGAGATCGCCGTCGCGGCCGCCGGCGGGCTTCCCGAGCTGGTCGCCCAGGACCAGATCCGGGGCGACCTGCACTGCCACACGACGCTCTCGGACGGCCGCAACTCGCTCGAGCAGATGGCCGAGGGGGCGCGCGATCGCGGTTACGCGTATCTGGCGGTGACCGACCACTCCGCCAGCCACGGGTTCGGCAACCACGTGACCGCCGATCAGCTGCTCGAGCGGGTCGAGGAGATCGCCGCCTACAACGCCGCATCGACGGGGCGGTTCACGCTCCTCGCCGGCTCCGAGGTCAACATCGGCACCGACGGCGAGCTCGACTACGAGCCCGAGGTGCTCGAGCGGCTCGACTGGGTGATCGCGAGCGTCCACACGTCGTTCCGGATCTCCCCGAAGCGGATGACCGAGCGGGTGATCGCGGCGATCGAGAACCCGCTGGTCGACTGCATCGGGCACCCGACCGGACGCCTGATCAACAAGCGCGAGCCGTACGAGATCGACATCGAGGCGGTCGCGGCGGCAGCGGCCGAGCACAGGACCCTGATCGAGATCAACGGCAACCCCAACCGCCGCGACCTCTCCGAGGCGCACGCCCGCCTGGCCCGCGACGCCGGGGCGATGATCGTCGTCAACCCCGACGCCCACGGGGTCGACACGCTGGCGAACATGCAGTACGGGATCGCGACCGCGCGGCGGGCCTGGCTGACCAAGGCCGACATCGCCAACACCCGCACCTGGAAGCAGCTGCTGAAGCTGCGCGGTCGCTAGGCGCCCCGCGCGGAACCCGCTCGGCGACGCCTCCCGAAGTCTTCCTTGACATATTCCTATATGGGTATGTATACTCCGCCCATGGCCCGAGCAGCAACCACGACGGACGCGTTCAACGCGGTGGCCGAGCCCCGCCGGCGACAGATCCTCGATCTGCTCGCCGAGGGGGAACGGCCGGTCAACGACCTGGTCGAGCGGCTTGGGCTGGCCCAGCCTCAGGTCTCGAAGCACCTGCGGGTGCTGCGGGAGGTGGGCCTGGTCGACGTACGCGACGAGGGGCGCCGGCGCTTCTACAGGCTCAACGGCGAGCCGTTGAAGCCGATCCACGACTGGGTCGGGGCCTTCGAGCAGGCCTGGACCGAGCGGTTCGAGGTGCTCGACGTCGTTCTGGAGGAACTCAAGAGAAAGGACAAAGGAGATGGACACGATGACGAGCAGCGGTAAGGCGGTGGTGACCCTGCCGACCGACAAGCAGATCCTGATCGAGCGCGAGTTCGACGCACCGAAGGAGCTCGTGTACAAGGCGTACACGACCCCGGAGCTGATCAAGCGCTGGTGGGCCGGCAAGCGCGGCGAGGTGACGCTGGTGGAGGTCGACCTGCGGGTTGGCGGCGGCTGGCGCTACGTGATGAACGCCTCCTCGGGCGGCTTCGAGGTCGGCTTCCACGGCGAGTACCGCGAGATCGTCGCGAATGAGCGGCTGGTCTCGACCGAGGTCTACGAGGGCATGCCCGACGCGGAGGCGCTCGACACCCTGACCCTGACCGAGGAGGACGGGCGCACGAAGCTCTCGATCCTGGTCGAGCACGAGAAGCAGGAGCACCGGGACGGGCACATCGAGTCGGGCATGGAGGGCGGCATGCAGGAGTCGATGGACGCGCTCGAGGAGGTCGCGAAGTCGCTCGGCTGAGCGGTCCGGCGGCGGGCGGAAGGTAGTTCGCTATACTAATTAGCGATGGTAACTACTTCTCCGCCCGTCGTCGAGACCGCCGCCCGGCTGCGGCTCGCGATCGTGCGGACCGCGCGCCGGCTGCGCCAGGACGCGTTCGAGGCCGAGGGTGAGGGCGTCCTCAGCCCGACCCTGACCGCCGCCCTGGCCACGGTCGAGACGCACGGGCCGCTGACCCCGAGCGAGCTCGCCGAGCGCGAGCGCGTGCGACGGCCGACCGCGACCCGGGCCGTCGCCCGGCTGGTCGAGCTCGGGCTCGCCAGCCGCACCCCGGACCCCTCGGACGGGCGCGCCTTCCTGGTCGCGCCGACCGCCGCCGGCAGCGCGCTGCTGAAGCGGCTGCGCGGGCGCAAGAACGCTTATCTGGCCAAGCGGATGCGCGACCTCGACCCCGATCAGGTCGAGACCCTCGAGCGAGCCGCCGGAATCCTCGAGCGCCTGCTCGACGAGGACTCCTGGAGGCGGCCGGCTTGACCGCCGCGCTGCGCAGGTCCTTCTCCTCCCTCCAGATCCCCAACTACCGGCGCTACTTCGCCGGGCAGATCGTCTCGCTGAGCGGCAACTGGATGCAGATGGTCGCCGAGATGTGGCTGATTCTCGAGCTCACCGGGAGCGGGGTCGCGGTCGGCGTGACCTCTGCGCTGCAGTTCCTCCCGGTGCTCCTGTTCGGCGCCTGGGGCGGGGTGCTCGCCGACCGCTGGCCGAAGCGTTCGCTGCTGCTCGTCACCCAGGCGGCGATGGCGCTGCCGGCGCTGGCGCTCTGGGGGTTGACCGCGACCGGGGCGATCGTCCCCTGGATGGTGTTCGCGCTGGTCTTCGTCCGCGGCGCGGTCAACTCGATCGACAACCCAACCCGGCAGAGCTTCGTGATCGAGATGGTCGGCGCCGATCAGGTCGTCAACGCGGTCAGCCTCAACAGCGTCATCGTCCACGCGGCCCGCATCCTCGGCCCGGCGAGCGCCGGGGTCCTGATCGCGACGGTCGGCGTCGCCCCCTGCTTCCTCTTCAACGCGTTCACCTTCGTCGCCATGATCGTCGCCCTGCGGGCGATGGACCCGGCCCGGCTCGACCAGCCGAGCTTCGGCCCGGGCGACCGCGACGGGGTGCGCGCGGCGCTGCGCTACCTGCGCGGCGAGCCCTCGCTGCTGATCCCGCTGGTGATGATGGTCGTGATCGGCACCCTGGCGTTCAACTTCCAGGTCCTGCTGCCGCTGCTCGGGCGCTTCACCTTCGACGGCGGCGCCGGTGCCTACACCGCGCTCGCGGTGGCGATGGCGGTCGGCTCGGTCGCCGGGGCGCTGACCACCGGCGCCCGCGGGCGGGTGACTGAGAAGCTGATCGCCGGCTCGGCCGCAGGCTTCGGCCTCTTCGCCCTACTGGCGGCGGCCGCCCCCAGCCTGCCGCTGGCGCTCGCCGCGCTGGTCCCGCTCGGCTTCGTCAGCGTCACCTTCGCCGCCGCCGTCAACTCGACCCTGCAGCTCGGCGCCAGCCCGGAGATGCGGGGCCGGGTGATGGCGCTGTACTCGGTCGTCTTCCTCGGCTCGACCCCGATCGGCGGCCCGGTCGTCGGCTGGCTCGCCGAGGTCGCCGGCCCGCGCTCCGGCCTGGTGCTCGCCGGCGTCGCCGCGCTGGCCGCGGCGGCCGGCGGTTGGATCGCCTTCCGCCGCCGCCACGACCCCGGCTACAGCCCGGTGCAGGCCGTCCGCGAGCGCGGTGGCGTCGCCCTAGCCGGCCTCGGCGGGGGGCGGTGGCGGCGGCTTCCCACCCGCGGTGTGCTCGCGGTAGAGCCCCGGGGTGCGCAGCAGCTTGACCGGCTCGAAGGCCGAGGAGGGCTCGACGTAGAAGCGGACCCCGTCGCGGTCCTCGATCGCGGCGACGGCGCCCTCGCGGCCGCGCCAGGCGAGCGCGATCAGGATCGCGTAGCCGGCGCCGATCGCGGCAATCTGCGGCGCGAAGATGCCGGCGATCCCGACCAGCAGGGCGAAGGCGCCGATCGGCCACAGCCGCATGAACGCGATCCGGCCCGGGCTCTCCGGCGGCAGGCTGGTCGCGGTGCGTGCGCCGGCGAGCAGCCGCGCGACCGCGTCCCTCGCCCGCTCCGGGCGCCCAAGCCAGACGCCGATCGCCGCCGCGACGATCCACCAACCCGCCGCCAGCGCGAGCGCGAACTCGTTGGTGTCCTGGTTGGCGACGACGACGCTGACCGCGCCGAGCGCGGTGGCGACGGCGGCGACCAATAGCACCGAGACCCGCAGCAGGTCGCAGAAGAGCACCTCAGAGCCTCCGCAGGAGCTCGAGGAACTCGGGTGGCCCGGCGACCACCAGATCGGCGTCGCGCTCGACCTCGGGCGGGGCCTCGACCGAGGCGACCCCGACGCAGACGGCGTGGTGGAGCTCGCCCGCGGCGGCGAGCTCGCGCAGGGCGGCGAACGCGTCGAGGTCGGTGCGGTCGTCGCCGCCGAAGAGCGCTCCGCGGACGCCGGCGGCGGCGATCAGCCGGCGCACGGCGATCCCCTTGTCGACCGTCGCCAGCGGCCGCAGCTCGAGCACCATCCGGCCCTGGTGCGGGACCAGCCCCTGTTCGGCCGCCAACGCCCCGATCTCGCCGGCGCGCTGTGCCGCGGTCTCCGGGTCGGGAGCGCCGCGCCAATGGATCGCCTGGATCGGGCCCTTGTCCTCGAGCCGCAGCCCGACCCGGTTCAGATCGACCCAGTCGAGCCGGGCGACGAAGCCGGCCGCGGCGCTGCCGCGGTGGCCGAGCTCGGGGGCGAGGCGCGGGCTCGGGTCGCCGGGCGCCAGCAGCTCGAGCCCGTGGTTGCCGGCGTAGGTGAGCCGGTCGAGGCCGACGATCCGCCGCGCGGCGCTCGCGCGGCGACCGGTGACACAGGCGACGAGGGCGTAGCGATCGGAGAGGGCGGCGAGCACCTCGCGCGCCTCCGGGGGCACCGCGGCCGCCTCGGGGTCGTCGACGATCGGCGCCAGGGTCCCGTCGATATCGCAGAGGATCGCCGCGCGCGCCGGGTAGGCGCGCAGCGGCTCGAGCATCGGGTCGTCTGCCACGCGCCTAGTATCGCTGCGGATGGGGCGCGACCGGACCGTGAAGCTCGTCGTGCTGGCAACCGCAGCGGGCGCCTTCAGCGGGATGTTCGGGGTCGGCGGCGGGAGCGTGATCGTGCCGCTGCTGATCCTCTGGTTCGCCTTCGGCGAGCGCGAGGCGACCGGAACCAGCCTCGCCGCGATCGTCGTCATCGCGCTGCTGGCGACGATCGCCCAGGGGGCGTACGGGAACGTCGACATCTCGCAGGGCCTGCTCGTCGGGCTGCCCGCGGTGGGCGGGGTGCTCGCCGGGACGGCGCTGCAGCAGCGGGTTCCCGAGCGGCTGATCTCGCTGCTGTTCGCCGGCCTGCTGGTGGTGGTGGCGATCCAGCTGCTGGTCGGCTGATGGACCTGGTGCTCGCGGCACTGCTCGGGTTCGCCGGCGGCGTGGTCGGCGGGATGCTCGGCGTCGGCGGCGGGATCCTGTTCGTGCCGGCGCTCGCGATCGTCCTCGACGAGCCCCAGATCCGCGCCGAGGCGACCTCGTTGCTGGCGATCGTGCCGGTCGGGATCGTCGGCGCCTGGCGCCAGCACGCCTACGGCAACGTCCGCTGGCGCGAGGGGCTGCTGATCGGGGTGCTCTCGCCGCTCGGCGTGGTCGGCGGCGTGGTGCTCGCCAACGCGGTCTCCCAGCGCGTGCTCGAGGTCTCGTTCGCGCTCCTGCTGCTGGTCGTGGCCGCGCAGCTGGTCCTGCGAGACGTAGCCGAGCCCGGCCGCCGTTGAGGCCGCTTGTGTTGCGTCAGCCGTGCTCCAGCGCGCCCTTGACCGAAGCGTCGAGCGAGTTGAGCCGGTAGAGGGCGAGCGCCTCGGGCGAGGCGAACCCCGACCCCTGCCGGGAGCCGCTGCGGGCGCCCTGGGCGCGACCGGGGCCGGCGTCGGTGCCGTGGTGGGAGAGAACGCAGTTGAGCAACTCAAGCCGGCGCTCCGGGGCGAGCTCGGCGGCCGCGGCGCCGACGATCTCGGCGCCGATCGCCAGGTGGCCGAGCAGCCGGCCCTCCTCGCTGAGCTCGAAGTCGGCACCGAGCACGAACTCGCGCGCGCGGCCGGCGTCGTGGACGATCGCCGCCGCCATCAGCAGATCGGAGTCGAGCCGCGGGTGCAGCACGCAGGTCTCGAGCACCAGGGTGGCTACCGCGACCGTGTGCTCGAGCAGCCCGCCAACGTAGGCGTGATGCGAGCGCCGGGTGCAGGGCGCGCGCCGGAAGTCCGCCGCCAGCTCGCCGCTGAAGGCGACCCGGTCGACCACCGCGCGCAGCGCCGGGTCGTGGACCTCGCCCGCCAGGTGCTCGAGGAAGCCCTCGAGCTCGTCGATCGAGCGGTAGGCGGTCGGCAGGAACTCAGCCGGGTCGAAGCTCCCGGGCTCGAGCCGGTGCACGTCGTCGAGCTCGACCACGAGCTCGCCCCGGAAGCGCTCGGCGGTGCCGCGGACGGCGACCGCGTCGCCCGCCTCGAACCGCAGCCCGATCCGGTCCGCGTCGCGGAAGGCGCGGGCGGTGATCTGACCGCTGCGGTCGCGCAGCCGCAGCGACAGGTAGGTGGAGCCGTTTCGAGCCGTCTGGCGCTCCTTCGCGATGCAGGCGAAGCGGCCCTCGAACCGCTGTCCCGGGCGCAGCTCGGCGACCTCGGGGCGGATCTTTGCGAGGGCGGCCTCCATCCGCCGATCTTGCCGTTCGAGGCGGACGCCGCGAGCCCACCGGGGCGGCCCCCGCGGCGCAGGCGCTAGGCTCGAAAGGTGCAGGCGTTGCAGTGGGTTGGGGATCCGCCGGAGTTGCGCTCACCGGTCATGGTGGCGGCGTTTGCGGGCTGGAACGACGCCGCCAGCGCGGCGACCACGGCGCTCGAGGCGATCGCCGTCTCGCTCGAGGCCGACCCGGTGGCCGAGATCGACCCCGAGGACTTCTACGACTTCCAGGTCACCCGGCCGACGATCCGGATGGCCGAGGGCGAAGCCCGCCAGGTCGACTGGCCCGAGAACACGATCATGGCCGCGGTCGCCCCGGCCGCCGAGCGCGACCTGGTGGTCGTCTCCGGGGTCGAGCCGAACCTGCGCTGGCGCACCTTCGCCGAGGCTGTGATCGAGGCCGCCGAGCGCCTCGGGGTCGAGATGGTGGTCACGCTCGGCGCGCTGCTCGCCGACGTCCCGCACACGCGCGCGGTCCCGATCACGGGGCTCGCCTCCGACGCCGAGCTGGTCGAGCGCCTGACCCTGAGCCGCTCGAGCTACGAGGGCCCGACCGGGATCGTCGGCATCGTCCACGACGCCTGCCGCCGCCACGGGCTGACCTCGGCCAGCCTCTGGGCGGCCGTCCCCCACTATGTCGCCGCGGTCCCGAACCCGAAGGCGGCGCTGGCACTGCTACGCCGGCTCGAGGGCTTCACCGGGATCGCGATCGAAGCCTCGGAGCTGGAGGAGGCGATGGAGCGGTTCGAGACCCAGGTCGACCGCGCGGTCGCCGCCAACCCCGAGATCGAGGAGCTCGTTCGCCGGCTCGAGTCCGAGCAGGCCGATGAGCCCGAGATCGATACGCGGAACATGCCCTCGGGCGACACGATCGCCCAGGACTTCCAGCGCTTCCTGCGCCAGCGAGCCGACGGCGAGGACTAAGCCTCGGAGGCGGGGCAGATCAGCCGGTAGTCGCACCATGAGCAGATCTCGTGCGACGGCCGGGGCTCGAAGTCCTGGTCGGAGATCCCCGACGCGACCTCGAGCACCGTGCGCTCGACCCGTTCGGCGTCGTCGGGCTCGGCCCCGAGCGAGACCCGCTCGTCGGCGAGCACGTACCAGTAGCTGCCGCGGTCGACGTCGATCCGCCACGCCTCGCGCGCCCCGAGCCGATAGAGCGCCAGCTGCACGTCGCCGGTGAGCTTCGGCCCCGACCCCGGGTCGCCGGTCTTGTAGTCGATCACCTCGTAGCCCCCGCCGGGCAGCTGATCGACCCGGTCGACCCGGCCGCGCAGCTGGTGCGGTCCGATCGCGAAGGAGAAGTTGCGCTCCAGCCACACCGGCTGCGAATCCGAGCGCGTGTGACGCTCGTGGTAGCGGGCGAGCGCGGCGACGCCGCGGTCGCGGTACTGGAGCTCGTCGTCGGAGGCGCCGAAGCCCTGGCGTCGCCAGCCGGCCTCGAACAGGTCCAGAAGCCGCTCGAGCCCGCCGGCGGGCTCCAAGATCGGCTCGGCGGCGCCGCGCCTGGCGCGCAGCTCCTCGGCGTGGAAGCGGTCGAGGACCTGGTGGATGAGGATCCCGAAGCGCTGGTTGATCGTCGGCTCCTGCGGGATCGCGAAGACGCGGGCGAACTTGTACTTCAGCGGGCAGGTCCGGTAGAGGTCGATGTCGGTCGCGGAGAGCCCGAGGCCGCCGTTGCGCCGCGGCAGGAACTGCTCCAGCGACGGCTCGCGCCGGGCGGCGACCTGGGCGCGGCGGGCGCCGCGCTCGCGCTCCTCGCCGATCACGTACTCGTCCAGCGCCGAGGCCTCGATCGCGATTCGCTGCTCCGGCGAGGCGACCCGCCCGAGCAGCTCGTTGATCGCGTCGATCGCCTCCGGGGTCGGCTCCGCCCCCGGGCTCTGGATCAGCGCCGCGAGCTTGACCAGCTCGAGGTAGCGGGCGACCGCGGCGTTGACGTCGTCGACCGTGTCGAGCCGCATCTCGGAGATCGCCGAGCCCGCCTTCCACGACGCCTCGAGCACCTCGTCGCGGAGCATCCGGTAGGTCGAGTGCAGTCCCTCCGCGGGCCCGAACAGCTCCTCCTCGTGGTACTCCTCCTCCGCCCCGGCCCCCTCGAGCGCGGCGCGGTAGATCCGCGACGGCGCGGTCTGGCCCTCGTCGGCGCGCTCCGGCCACGAGAGCACCAGCGCCAGTCGGGCGCGGGTGATCGCCACGTGGGCGAGCATCAGCCGCCGCTCGGCGGTCAGCGCGTCGCCCGGCTCGGGCAGCGGCTCAGCGACCAGCTCGTCGGGGATCCAGCCGTCCTCCCACTGGGGCGCGGCGATCGCGCCCGTCTGCAGCCCGAGCAGGTAGACGTGGTCGAACTCGAGCCCCTTCACCTGATCGGGCTCCGCGACGAGCACCGCGCCCGGCAGCGGGCCGTCGAAGTCGTCGCCGCCCAGCTCACCGGCCTCGGCGACCGCGTTCAGGTGGCGGACGAAGTCGCGCACCGAGCCGCGCGGCTCGCGCCGCGACCACTCGGCCGCGAGCTCGGCGAGCCGCGAGAGGTTGACCAGGCGCTCGGCCGTCTCCGGGCTGGCGGCGAACAGCCGGTGGCGGCGCAGCCCGACCCGCTCGATCAGCCTGCGGACGAAGACGTCGGCGCGCATCCCCTCGAGCGCGTTCGAGGCGGCGCGGTGCAGGCGCAGGAAGCTCTGGATCCGGTCGCGCGCCTCGGGCGGCAGCTGCGGGCTCTCCAGTGCCGCCTCGAGCGCCGAGATCATGTCGAGCTTGCGGCGCCGGGCGATCTTGGTCACCTTCGCCAGGTCGACCGAGCGCAGCCCGGCCGGCGGCCGGGTGAGCGTGCGGACGACCGCCGCCGCGTCGCCGGGGTCGGCCAGCATCCGCAGCCAGGCGAGCACGTCGCGGACCTCGGGCCGGCCGAAGAACGCCGAGTCGCCGGCGTAGCGGAACGGCACGCTGCGCTCCTCGAGCGCCGCCGCCGCCAACCGGCCCTCGCGCCAGCCCGATCCGGCGATCACGCAGATCCGCTCCGGGGGGACCTCGCCGGCCGCCAGCAGACGCTCGATCTCGCGGGCGACCGCCTGCGACTGGGCGCGCTCGTTCGCGCAGCGCCAGAAGCGGGTCACCCCGGGGACCCGAAGCGGCTGCCCGAGGTCGATCTCGGCGGCCCCCGGATGGGCCGCCCGGAAGGCCGCCAGCGGCGCCTCGCCCGCGCCGCGGAAACGGCGGGTCGCCTGAGCCGGGTCGCCGGCGCAGACCAGGTTGCCGTGCGAGGCGACCGCCTCGAGCACCGCGCGATGCGCGAGCCCGGCGTCCTCGAGCTCGTCGGCGAGCACGTGGCCGAAGCGCTCGGCCACCTCCTCGGCGACGTCGGCGCGCTTGCCCAGCAGGCGGCTGAGCTCGAGCACCATGCCGCCGCCGTCGAAGCTGCCGGCCTCCTTCAGGATCCGGTCGTGGCGGGCGTAGAGATCGGCGAACTCGATCTCGCGCTCGGCCCGCTCGCGCTCGCCCGGGGTCGAGGCGGAGCGCTCCCGCGCGACCGCCCACTCGCGCAGGGTGGCCGGCGCCACCGCCTCGTCCTTGAGCAGGTCGACGCGGCGCAGCAACCGCGCCAGCAAGCCGGCCGGGTTGCCGCGGATCTCGTGGCGGCGCAGCGGCAGCTCGTCGAGCCGGTCGAGCAGGATCGCGAGCCGGTCGGCGGGACCGACGGTGGTGAAGAACGGGTCGAGGCCGGCCTCGAGCGCGAACTCGCGCAGCAGCGCCTCGGCCGCCTCCTCGTACGTGTGGATCCAAAGCTCCTCGTGCGGGCGCTCGAGCATCAGCTCGGCTCGCTCCCGCAGCCGCGCCCGCGCCGCGCGCGAGCGGGTCAGGACGAGCACGTGCTCCGGGCGCGTGCCGCGCCCGGCGAGCGCCTCGAGCCGCCGCGCGAGCGCCTCGGTCCGTCCCGAGCCGGCCTCGCCGACGACCAGCAGCGGGCCCTCGGCGTGCGCGGCGACCGCGCGCTGCGCATCGGTGGGGATGTCGACGTCCGGGGCCACCCTGATCCATGTCTAGCATGGCCGCGATGGCCGCAGAGCAAGCCGCAGGGCTACCCAACCGGGTCTGGCTGGACGCCTGCCGCCGCATGGTCGAGGCGCAGGCCGAGGTCTACGCCCGGACCCGCTCGATCAGCGCCCGGACCGAGTACCAGGGGGTCGGCGAGGGCGGTGACCGCTCGCTGGTGATCGACCGCCAGGCGGAGGAGATCGTCTTCGTCGAGCTCGAGCGGCTGCACGCCGAGGGCGCCGAGTTCACCGCGATCTCCGAGGAGCGCGGCGAGGTGGTCTTCGGCGACCCCGAGGTCCCGAGCCGGGTCGTGATCGATCCGATCGACGGCTCGCTCAACGCCCGCCGCACGCTGCCCTCGTTCGCGCTCAGCGTCGCGGTCGCCTCGGGGCCCTCGATGGCCGACGTGGAGTGGGGCTTCGTCCACGATTTCGGCACCGGGGAGGACTTCGTCGCGGCGCACGGGCTCGGCGCCACCCTCGAGGGCGAGGAGCTGCTCGCCCGGGGCCCCGGCTACGGGCTCGAGGTGGTCGGGCTCGAGGCGACGAAGCCGGAGCTGATCCTGCCGGTGGTCGCCGGGCTGCAGGGGCGCGCCTATCGCTGCCGCGGCGTCGGCTCGCTCGCGATCACCATCTGTTACGTCGCCGCGGGGCGCTTCGACGGCATGCTCAGCGCCCGCGAGTGCCGCTCGGTCGACGTCGCCGCCGCGCAGCTGATCGCGCGCGAGGCCGGCGCCAGCCTCAAGTTCGGCGAGCTGCCGCTCGACCGCGTCCACCTCGATCTCGCGGCGCGCTTCCCGATCGCGGCTGGGCTGGACGAGGAGATGCTCGGGACGCTGCTCGAGGTGCAGCGCGAGGCCGCGCCGGCGCCGGGTTCATGAGCGGGATCGTCGACTGGGGGCTGGCCGAGCGCTCGGCCTCGCTGGTGATCGCGGGGCTGCCGGGTCGCGGTGAGCCCGAGGGCGCGGTGCCCTACCGGGCGGCCGAGGTCGGGCGGGCATGCGCCGAGGCGATCGGTCCCGTCTGCGAGTACGCCGGCCTCGGCGAGGTGGCCGATCCCCCGGCGCCCGAGCTGCTCGACCGCCGCGCCTGGGCGGCGAACGCGCTCGCGACCCTGGCCGAGGTGGCGGAGCCGATCGAGCGCCGGCTCGCCGACGAGCTCTCGCTCCCGGGACCGCTGGGGACGATCGCCCGCCGGGGCGCCGGCGCCGCGATCGGGGCCGAGGCCGGGCTCGCGGCCGGGTACGCGGGGCGCCGGGTCCTGGGCCAGTACGACGTCGCGATCCTCGGCCGGGTGCGCCCGGCGCGGCTTCTGTTCGTGGGCGAGAACCTGGCGGCGGCAAGGGCGCAGCTCGACGCCGATCCCGCTCTCTTCCTGCGCTGGGTCGCGCTGCACGAGTGCACTCACGTGGTCCAGTTCGAACGGGTCGGATGGCTGACCGGGCATCTGCGCGGCCTCGCCACCGAGCTGCTGGACGGCGCCGCTGAGGGCCTCGACTCAGGAGCTCTGGCGAAGGCGGCCGGGCGGCTCGCCCGCGACCCGCGCGAGCTGGTCCGGGCACTGCTGCGCGGCGAGCTCTCGCGCCTGGTCACCGATCCGGAGCGGGCGGCGGTGCTCGACCGGCTGCAGGCGACGATGTCGGTGGTCGAGGGGCACGCCGAGCATGTGATGGACGCGTGCGCCGCCGATCACGGTCCGGAGCTCGAGGAGCTGCGCCGGCGGCTCGAACGCCGCCGAGCTCGCCGCGGCGGGCTCGGAGAGCTGATCGCGAGGTTGCTCGGGATGGACCTGAAGCTGCGCCAGTACGAGCTCGGGAAGGCCTTCTGCGACCGGGTGGTCGCGGACGCGGGCGCCGACGCGCTGCGGCTGGTCTGGCGTTCGCCCGCCGACCTGCCCGGCCTCGACGAGCTCGAATCGCCGCCCGCATGGCTCGATCGGGTGGCCGCGGTCACCGCCTGAACGCGCGCTTCACCGCCTCTTCACCCGCCCCCTGTAACCGGAGGCTAGGCTCAGGGTACAAACAGGTGTTCGCTTTGCTAGAGTGAACATCGTTAGTAGTAAGGAAGTTAGAAACAACCAAGAACCTGAGGGGTTGACCCACATGGCCACCGCCAAGAGCACCCGCACCACGACCAGCACCACGAGGACCAGGCCCCGGACCGCGACGGCGTCGAAGAGCGACACCGCCCAGGTCAAGGAGGGCGTCACCAAGGCCCGTCACGGCGCCGTCTCGATCGCCGTCTCGGCCGCCGAGCGCGCCGTCGACGTCCCGGTCGGCGCTGCGCTGACCCTGCGCGAGCGCGTCGAGGACGCGATCGAGCCCTGGACCCAGGATGCGGCCCGCGAGCGCGAGCTGAAGAGCCTGCGGACCCAGGTCACCCGCGAGCTGAACAAGTTCGAGCGTCGCGGCGGCCAGGCCCGTCGCAAGGCGAGCCAGCGCGTGCGCTCCACCCGCACCCGGGTCGAGCGCGAGGTGAAGAGCCGCCGGCGCGAGGTCGAGAAGGCCGTCAAGGAGAACCGCCGCGAGGTCGAGAAGGCGGTCAAGCAGAACCGCACCAAGGCCGAGCAGCAGCTGAAGAAGGCTCGCACCGCCGTCCAGGAGCGGGTCCCGGCGATCTCCTCGTAGCACCGCTTACCCCGGGAGCGCCTGAGAGGTGCGCTTCCCGGAAAAGCTGTCCGCCGGATAACGCGGGCAGACCAGCAACCTCTCCTCCCGCGACCGGCCGGCTTCATGCCGGCCGGTCGCTTTTTGAAACAAGCCGCGCCACGTCCTCCGCTCTCGCTGTGCCATATCCGCTCGCTTGGTGCCGACTCGGACAGGGCGCCTGCTTCAATGAACCCATGCCGACGAAGGATCAGGTCACCGAGGCGCTGCGCGCGGTCATCGACCCCGAGCTGCGGCGGTCGATCGTCGACCTCGGGATGGTGCGCTCGATCGAGCTCCGCGAGGGCGGCAAGGTCGAGGTCGTCGTCTCGCTGACGACCGCCGGCTGTCCGATCCGCAACCACTTCCAGCAGGCCGTCGCCGCCAACGTCGCCGCCCTCGACGGGGTGACCGAGGTCGGGGTCGGCTTCGACGTGCTCTCCGACGAGGAGAAGGGCCGCCTGCAGGAGGCGCTCGGGCGCCCGGGCGGGCTCCCCGAGGGCGCGCTCGCCGCGGTCAAGAACATCATCTGCATCGCCTCCGGCAAGGGGGGCGTCGGCAAGTCGACGATGACCGCCAACCTCGCCGCTGCACTGCAGGCCGAGGGTCACAGCGCCGGAGCGCTCGACGCCGACGTCTACGGCTACTCGATCCCGCGCATGCTCGGGGTCGACGAGCGCCCCGACGTCAACGGCGAGCGCAAGATCATCCCGCCGGTCAACGCCGCCGGGATCAAGGTGATGTCGATCGGCTTCTTCCTCGAGTCGAACGCCGCCGTCGTCTGGCGCGGGCCGATGCTCCACAAGGCGATCCAGCAGTTCCTCGAGGACGTCGCCTGGGACGAGCTCGACTACCTGCTGCTCGACCTGCCGCCGGGAACCGGCGACGTATCGATGACGCTTGCCCAGCTGCTGCCGCAGGCGCGGGTGATCGTCGTCACCACGCCGCAGCCGGCCGCGCAGTCGGTCGCCAGGCGGGCCGCCGACATGGCGGCGAAGGTCGACCTCGAGCTGCTCGGCGTGATCGAGAACATGTCCGGCTTCACCACCCCGAGCGGCGAGCGCTTCACGATCTTCGGCGAGGGCGGTGGGCAGCTGCTCGCCGACGAGCTCGACGTCCCGCTGCTCGGCAAGGTGCCGCTGGCCGAGGACCTGCGAGAGCACGCCGACACCGGCACCCCGCTGGTGCTCGCCGACCCCGACGCCCCGGCGTCGGTGGCGATCCGCCAGGCCGCCCGCGGGATCATCGCCGCGACCCCGCAGGCGCTCCCGGTGATGCAGGCGGAGACGCCGACCGCACCGGCGCTCGCCGGGATCTCGGGCACCGAGCTTCCGGTCGTTCAGGTCCAGAGCTAGCGATCGCGTCCGTGGACAGGCGGCTCGAGCTCAACCGCGGCTGGTGGGACGAAAGGGTCCCGATCCACGTCGGCAGCGCCTTCTACGACGTCGACGGCTTCCGCTCCGGCGGCTCGACCCTGCGCCCGTTCGAGGTGGCCGAGGTCGGCGACGTCGCCGGCAAGCGGCTCGCCCACCTCCAGTGCCACTTCGGGCTCGACTCGCTCTCGTGGGCTCGCGCCGGGGCCTCGGTCGCCGGGCTCGACTTCTCCGCTCCCGCGGTCGAGGCGGCCAACGCGCTCGCCGCGGAGACCGGCCTCGACGCGCGCTTCGTCCAGGCCGACGTCTACGACGCGGTCGACGTGCTCAGCGGTCCGTTCGACGTCGTCTACACCGGGCTCGGGGCGATCAACTGGCTCCCGGACCTGCCGCGCTGGGCCGGCGTGATCGCCGAGCTGCTCGAGCCGGGGGGCTTCCTCTACCTGGCCGAGTTCCACCCGTTCACGTGGGGGTTCGCCGACGAGGACCTGACCGTCGTCTACGACTACTTCCACGACCCCGAGGGCGTCGGCCTCGACGACGGCGAGACCGGCAGCTACGCCGATCTCGAGGCGCGGACCGAGCACAACGCGACGCTCGAGTGGGCCCACCCGATCAGCGACGTGGTCAACGCCGTGCTCGGCGCCGGGCTGCAGCTCGAGTTGCTCTCCGAGCACGACTACACCCTCTTCCCCCGCTGGCCTCACCTCGAGCCCGACACCGAGATGCTCGAGCGCGGGGTCGCCTATCGACACCCCGCGGGAACCCCGCGACTGCCGCTGATGTTCTCGCTGCGGGCCCGCAAGCCCTGAGCGCTACTTACCGGCGAAGTACTCCGCGTTGATCGGCGTGTACTTGGCCCACTCCTCCGGGAGCTGGTCCTCGGCGAAGCAGGCGTCCACGGGGCAGGCCTCGACGCAGGCGTCGCAGTCGATGCACTCGTCCGGGTCGATGTAGAGCTGCTCGACGTTGTCGTAGTCGGGCTCGTCCGGGGTCGGGTGGATGCAATCGACCGGGCACACCTCTACGCAGGAGTTGTCCTTCTGTCCGATGCAAGGTTCGGCGATCACGTATGCCACGAGTCTTAAGCCCTTCCTGATTCGTCGTCGGTTCCGCCAAGCGCGCGGAGCGCCGCATTCTAGAGTCTGCGGGCGATGATCCTGGTTACCGGAGCCACGGGGACCGTCGGGCAGGCGCTGGTGCCGAGGCTGCTCGAGCGCGGCGACGAGGTCCGGGTGCTGGTTCGCGACCCCCGAAAGCTCGGCCGCCTGCGGGTCGAGGTCCGGATCGCGCTCGGCGACCTGATCGAGCTCGGCGACCCGCGGGTCCTGCGCCAGGCGCTGCGCGGGGTCGACACCGTGATCCACCTCGCCGCCGCGACCCGCGACCAGCCCGCGGCGAAGGTCGAGGAGCTCAACGGGCTCGCCACCGCGCGCCTGCTGCGGGCGGCCGAGCGCTCCGGCGTGCGGAGGTTCGTCTTCTTCTCCGCGATCGGGGCGACCGAGTTCCAGCGCACCCGCTACTTCCGCGCCAAGGCGCTCGCCGAGCGCGCGGTGCTCGACGCCGAGCTGGACGCGACCGTGTTCGCCCCCTCGATCGTCTACGACCGCGAGGACCCGTGGACGACCACCATGCGGCGGCTCGCGCTGCTGCCGGTGGTCCCGATCTCCGGCGAAGGCGAGTCGCTCTACGAGCCGATCTGGGCCGAGGACGTCGCCCGCTGCGTGATCGCCGACCTCGGCGCCGACGGCGACACCAGGCGGCTCGAGCTCGCCGGCCCGCAGGCGCTCACGTACGACGAGATCGCCCGCCTGATCGCCCGCGCCTCCGGCCGCGACCGGCCGTTGCTGCACGTGCCGCTCGGGCTCGTGCATTACGGGCTCGCGGGGCTGCGCCGGGTGGTTGGCGACGCTGCCTTCGCCACCTGGGAGGAGGCCGAGCTGATGGAGGTGCCGATGGTCTCCGAGCGCGGCACGGCCGATGCCGAGGCGCTCGGGGTGACCCCGCGGCGGATGGGCGAGGTCCTCGGCGCCTGAACGCGCAAAGAAAGAGGCCCGAGCCGTGCGGGCCCGGGCCTCTCGAGAAACGTTCGCTCGAACGAGCGAGTTACATCATCCCGCCCATGTCGGGCATCCCGGCCGGCATTCCGCCGCCGTCCTTCTCCGGCGGCTCGGCCACGATGGCCTCCGTCGTCAGGATGTTCTTGCCGATCGAGGCCGCGTTCTGCAGCGCCGACCGGGTGACCATGGTCGGATCGATGACGCCCATCTTGATCAGGTCGCCGTATTCGCCGGTCTCGGCGTTCAGACCCTCGCCCGGCTTCAGGCCGCGGATCTTCTCGACCACGACCGAGCCCTCCATGCCGGAGTTCTCGGCGATCTGACGGATCGGCTCCTCGAGCGACTTGCGGATGATCTCCGCCCCGGTCGCCTCGTCGCCGTCCAGGTCCTTCGCATCGATCGCCTTCTGGGCGTTCAGGAGCGCGACTCCGCCTCCCGGGACGATGCCCTCCTCGAGCGCCGCGCGAGTCGCCTGCAGGGCGTCCTCGACCCGGTGCTTCTTCTCCTTCATCTCGGTCTCGGTGGCAGCGCCGACCTTGACCACGGCGACACCGCCCGCGAGCTTCGCCAGGCGCTCCTGGAGCTTCTCCCGGTCGAAGTCGGAGTCGGTGTTCTCGATCTCCTGGCGGATCTGGTTGATCCGTCCCTCGATCGCCTTCTTGTCACCGGCGCCGTCGATGATCGTCGCCGTGTCCTTGGAGACGACGACGCGGCGGGCGCGCCCGAGCTGCTCGATCGTGGTGTTCTCGAGCTTCAGGCCCATCTCCTCGGTGATCACCTCGCCACCGGTGAGGATCGCGATGTCCTCGAGCATCCGCTTGCGGCGGTCGCCGAAGCCCGGCGCCTTGACCGCGACGCCGGTGAAGGTGCCGCGGAGCTTGTTGACCACCAGGGTCGCGAGCGACTCGCCCTCGACGTCCTCGGCGATGAGCACCAGCGGCTTGCCGGCCTGCATCGTCTGCTCGAGGATCGGCAGGATGTCGCGGACCGAGCCGATCTTCTGGTTCGCGATCAGGATGTAGGGGTCCTCGAGCACCGCCTCCATCCGATCCTGGTCGGTGATCATGTACGGCGAGATGTAGCCCTTGTCGAACTGCATGCCCTCCGTGAACTCGAGCTCCATCCCGAAGGTCTGGCCCTCTTCGACGTTGACGACGCCGTCCTTGCCGACCTTCTCGATCGCGTCGGCGATCACGTTGCCGATCTCCTCGTCGGCGGCCGAGATGGCGGCGACGCGGGCGATCTGCTCCTTGCCACCGACCTCCTTCGACTGCTTGTTGCGCAGGTGATCGACGACCTGGTCTACCGCGGTCTCGATCCCGCGGCGCAGGCCCAGCGGGTTGGCGCCGGCGGCGACGTTCTTGAGCCCGTGGCGGACGATCGTCTGGGCCAGCAGGGTCGCGGTCGTCGTCCCGTCACCGGCGACGTCGTTGGTCGCCGTGGCGACCTCGCGGACCAGCTGAGCGCCCTGGTTTTGGAACACGTCCTCGATCTCGATCTCGCGGGCGATGGTGACGCCGTCGTTGGTGATCGTGGGCGCGCCGAACTTCTTGTCGAGGACGACGTAACGGCCCTTCGGGCCGAGCGTCACCTTGACGGCGTTGGCGACAGCGTCGACGCCGCCCTGCAGCGCAGCGCGGGCCTCCGCGTCGTACTTGAGCTCCTTGTGAGCCATTTCTTTCGTTCCTCCTCATTCGCTTTAAGTCAGTGGGGTCAGACGACCTTGGCGAGGACGTCGGACTCGCGCAGCACCAGCAGGTCGTCGCCGTCGACCTTGACCTCGGTGCCGCCGTACTTGCTGTAGAGGACCTCGTCCCCCGCGGCGACGTCGAGCGGGATCCGCTTCTCGCCGTCCTCGTCCCAGGCACCGTCGCCGACCGCGACGACCTTGCCCTTCTGCGGCTTCTCCTTGGCCGTGTCCGGCAGGACGATGCCGCTGGACGTGGTCTCCTCCTCCTCGATCGCCTTGACGATCAGCCGATCGCCGAGGGGCTTCAGATTCATTCCTGAGTACCTCCGTAGTGGTCGTTCAAGCTCTCTCTTGGCACTCTACACGTGAGAGTGCCAAGACCGAGGGCCAGTGTAGCGCCCCTGCGGGGATACTCAAGTATCTAAGCGGTGCAGACGCAGATTGACGCTACTCGCCTTCCTTCAACGCCCACGTCGAGTAGTCGTTGAAGTAGACCGGGTGGAAGACCGCGGCGTCGTAGTCCATCCGCTCGGACATGAACTTCGAGAGCTTGCGGTGCCCGTAGGGGGCGATGTAGGACTGCGGCGGCGAGACCAGGTAGCGGTCGAGCTCCGCCCAGTCGGCGGCGTGCGACTGCAGGGTCTCGGTCGAGGCGCTGAGGCGATCGATCTCGTCGTTGATCTTCTTGTCATCGACGTTGCCGAAGTTCTGGTTGTTCGTCGGCTGGATCGTGTCCCCGTCAACCAGGAAATAGAAGTTGAGCGGGTGCGGGAAATCCGCGAACCAGTTCGAGAACCCGGTCTGGGGCGCCGTCTTTTCGTTGCCGATCGTCTGGAAGTAGACGCCGCCGTCGAGAATC
>DASPGZ010000156.1:0-10736 GCA_035620355.1 Solirubrobacterales bacterium
CGAGCAGGTCGCCGAAGGTCAGCCGGCGCTCGATCGCGCGCCGCTGTTGCGGTGTGTAGCCGGCGCGGGAGGGCGCGATCCGCGCGGCCAGCCCGGGTTCGCCGAGCTCCTCGAGCCGCATCCGGGTGAACCGCTGGATCAGCTCGATCCCGCGCCGGCTCTTGAGAAAGCAGATCGTCCGCGAGCCGTTGACGACCAGGTCGGCGAGCACCTCCGCGGCCTCGGAGAGCACCGAGCGCCGGATCATCGTCTTCGGGTCGATCACCGGCGGGTTCCAGATCGCGATCCGGCGCCGGGCGCTCGGAGCGCCGTCGGAGTCGACCAGCTCGAACTCCGACCCGGTGAGGCCGGCGGCGAGCTCGTCCGGGTTGGCGATCGTCGCCGAGGCGAGAATGAACCGCGGCTCGCTGCCGTAGAGCCGGGCCACCCGGCGCAGCCGGCGCAGGACGTTGGCGACATGGGAACCGAACACGCCGCGGTAGGTGTGTGCCTCGTCGACGACGACGAACTCGAGGTTGGCGAGGAAGTCGCCCCAGCCCTTGTGGTGGGCGAGCACCGCCATGTTGAGCATGTCCGGGTTGGTCAGCACCAGGTTCGAGCGCTTCCGGATCGCCGGCCGGTCATCGCGCGGGGTGTCGCCGTCGTAGATCGCGTGGCGGAGCTCCGCCAGCCCGAGCTCGGCCAGCTTGCGCGCCTGGTCCTGGGCCAGCGCCTTGGTCGGGTAGACGTACAGCGCCCGCGCCTTCGGGTCGGTGACCAGGGCGTCGAGGACCGGCAGGTTGAACGAGAGCGACTTGCCCGAGGCGGTGCCGCTGGTGACGATCGTGTCCGAGCGCGCCGCCGCCTCCAGCGCCTCGACCTGATGCGAGTACAGCGAGGTGATCCCGGCCCGGTCGAGGGCGGCGGTCAGCGCCGGCGCCAACCCGGCCGGCGGCGCGACCAGCTGCGGCTCGCGCGGCTCGACCATGGTCGTCGTCACCAGGCGCTCGTCCGCCTCCCCGGCGGCGACCAGGCGCTCCCAGGCGAGCGGCGGAGCGTCGAGCAGCTCCGTCATCCGGGAACCCCCGTGATCGCCGCGGCGGTCCGCATCGCGTCGAGCGCCTCGGCGTCGTGCAGACGGAGCATCTCGGCCCCCTCGGCGACCGCGAGCGCGGTCGCCGCCAGCGTCCCCGGGAGCCGCTCGGCGGCGTCGAGGCGTCGCTCCCAGGAGCCGGCCGCGATCGCGCCGAGGAAGTCCTTGCGCGAGAGCGCCACGAACAGCGGCCGGCCGAGCTCGCGCAGCTCGCCGAGGCGGCGCAGCAGCTCCAGGTCGTCGTCGGCGGAGAGGTCGAAGTCGAGCCCGGGGTCGAGCGCGATCCGCTCCGGATCGACCCCGAGCTCCGCCGCCCGCTCGATCCTGCCCGCGAACCACTCGCCGACGTGGGCGACGACGTCGTCGTAGTCGCGCGGCTCGCGGTCTACCCGCGGCGGGCCCTCGATGTGCATGAGCACGTAGCCGCAACCGTGCTCGGCGATCAGCGCCAGCATCCGGTCGGCGCCGCCGCCGATGTCGTTGATCGCCGCCGCCCCGGCCTCGATCGCCGCCGAGGCGACCTCGGGCGAGAAGGTGTCGGCGAGCACCGGGGCGCCCGCCCTGGCCACGAGGCCCTCGACCGCGGGGACCAGCCGCGCGGCCTCGTCGGTGGCGTCCACCGGCGGTCCGCTGCGGGCGGCGACCGCGCCCACGTCGAGCAGGTCGAAGCCGGTCTCGACCAGGGCCAGCCCGTCGGCGATCGCGCGCTCCGGAGTGCCGCTGCGGGCCCCGGCGAAGAACGAATCGTCGGTGACGTTGACGATCCCGGCAGCCAGCGGGGGGCCGAAGTCGAGCGTGCGGTCGGCGATTCGCCAGGTGGTCACCGGCGTCTAAGTTAGACGGCCCGATGCCCCTGAGCTGCGTCTACACCGACCTCGACGGGACCCTGCTCGGACCGCGCGGATCGCTGTTCCGCGACCCCGACGGCAACTTCTCGATCCGCCAGGCGCGAGCGCTGGAGGCCTGCGATCGCGCCGGGGTCGAGGTGGTGATCATGTCCGGGCGCCGCGAGAGCACGGTCGCCTCAGACGCGCGCCTGCTCGGCCAGACGTCCTACGTCTACGAAGCGGGCTGCGGGGTGATGGTCGACGGCGAGCGCACCTACCTGACCGGGGCCTGGACCCCGGACGAGAACGGGGTGCCGGCGCAGAAGCTGGTCGACGCCGGGGTCCCCGACCTGCTGTTCGAGCATTTCGGCGACCGGCTCGAGTGGCACGCGCCCTGGCACACCGGCCGCGAGCTCTCGCTGCTTATGCGCGGGCGGATCGACGTCGCCGAGGCGAACGAGCTGATCCGCGACGCGGGCCACGAGGACCTGCGCTTCCTCGACAACGGCGCGATCGGGCGGACGATGGAGGCGGTCGACGGGACGGTGCACGCCTACCACCTGGTTCCCGGTGGGGCGAGCAAGGCCAAGGGGGTCGACTTCCACCTCCGCGCCCGCGGCTACGCGCCCGAGGACTGCATCGCGGTCGGCGACTCGATCGAGGACCTGGAGGCGGCGGCGGCCGTGGGCAGGTTCTTCTGCGTCGCCAACGGGCCCGAGCGCGACGAGGCGCTGCGCGAGGCGCTCGGCGGGTTCGCCAACGTCACCGTCACCGAGGGCTCGATGGGCGACGGCTTCTACGAGGCCGTGATCTCGACCCTGGCGATGCGATGAGGGCGCCAATTCCCGGGGGGTAGACTCGAATACAGGTGTCTCAGGACCACGCCACAGTCGCCGAGGAGGAGTACCTCCAGATCATGTTCTGGCTCGAGGAGGCGGGGCTGCCGATCACCGGCGCCAACATCGCCCGCGCGATGCAGCTCTCGCCCCCGACCGTGCACGAGATGATCGGCCGGCTGGAGCGCGACGGCTACGTCAGCCGCGCCGACGACAAGTCGCTCGGGTTCACCGACGAGGGCCGCCAGCATGCGCAGGCGATCGTCCGCCGCCACCGGCTGATCGAGCGCTTCCTCACCGACGTGCTGGGGATCCCCTGGGACGAGGTCCACGAGGAGGCCGAGCGGCTCGAGCACGCGATGTCGCCGGTGCTCGAGGAGCGGATGCTGGCCGCGATCGGCGACGCGAAGACCTGCCCCCACGGCCACCCGATCGTCGAGGGCGTCCGCGAGGAGGGCGTGCTGCTCGCCGACGTCGAGCCCGGCGCCGAGGTCACCGTTCTGCGGTTCGAGAACGAGGCCGAGGAGCTGCTGCACTATCTGAAGGGGACCGGGCTGCACCCGGGTCTCGACGGCAAGCTCGAGAGCTCGGGGGAGGGCGAGGTGGTCGTCGTCTCCGGTGACGGGCGCCACACCGTCTCGCGCAGCGTCGCCGAGACGGTCTCGGTCCGCGCCGAGCCGGCGCCCGAGCCGCGCGCGCCGCTGCCCGAGGCACTGGTCCTCTCCAGCGACCGCTACGGGCGTTGACGCCCGGCTAGGCGATCTCGCGGTCGGCGGGCGGGGCCCCGTCGAGTCCGCAGATCTGACGCAGGCGGCGGTACAGCGCCTGGTCCTGGGGGCGCATCTGGAACTCCCGCCTGCGCACGTTGGCCTCGTGCTCGCGCACCGCCGCGGCGAGGGCCGAGAACCGCCGCTGGGCCAGGTTGCGCTCGCTGACCGGATCGAGCTTGCGACTGCCTTCGATGATCTGGATCGGGCTCATTCGCCACCTCCTCTGTTCGGATTGCCCCCGCCAGCGTTTCGAACGAGCGGCCGGAGGATGAAGTCGTTTGGTGAAACCGGGGTAAAGACTGTTCTCTATCATTTTAGTAGAGAAAGGTCGGGCGCGCAAATCCCGCCGCAGCCGGCCGGGTTCGCCGACTAGGCCGGCGCGCCGGCGCGCTGCGCCGCGAGCGCCCGGGCCAGCCGCGAGACGCCCTCGGCGACCCGCTCGGCGGGGACGCTCGCAAACGAGAGTCGCAGGCTCGAGGCGCCGCCCTCGAGCATGAAGTCCGGGCCGGCGACGAAGGCGACGCCCTCCCGCTTGGCGGCCTCGAGCAGGGCGCGGGTGTCGACGTCGTCGGCGAGGTCGAGCCAGAGGAAGTAGCCGCCGCCGGGGACGACGAACTCGGCCTCCGGGATCTGCTCGCGCAGCGCCTCCACCAGCCGGTCGCGGCGCTCGGCGAGGGCGCCGTTTACGAACTCGATGTTGCGGGCGAGGGCGCCGGAGGTGCAGAGCTCGAGGACCATCGACTCGGCCAGCATGTTGGGCGAGATGTAGTGCTCGGAACCGCGCTTCGCGAGCGTCTGGACCTGCTCCGCGGGACCGGCGAGGTAGCCGACCCGAACGCCCGGGCTGACCGTCTTCGAGAACGAGGAGGCGTGGATCACCCGCTCGGAGCGATCGAGCGACAGCATCGTCGGCGGCAGCTCGTCGCCGAACGAGACCAGCCGGTAGGGGTCGTCCTCGAAGATCCAGAAGCCGTGCTCGGCCGCGAGCTCGACCAGGCGCTCGCGCTTCGCCCCCGAGAGCGTGCAGCCCGCCGGGTTGTGGAAGTTCGGGATCACGTGGGCGAGCTTCACCGGGCCGTCGGCGAGCGCCGCCTCGAACGCCTCGAGCTGGATCCCGTCTGCCTCCAGCGGAACGCCGACGATCTCGGCGCCGGTGCGGCCGAGGAGCAGCAGGGTGCGGTCGTAGGAGGGCTGTTCGACGATCACCCGGTCGCCGGGCTCGACCATGTAGCGGAAGAGCAGCGCGGCGGCCTCCATCGAGCCGTTGGTGAACATCACCCGCTCGGCCCCGACCCCGTGGAACTCGCGACCGACCCACTCGCAGAGGCCGGGGTGGCCGATCCCGGTGCCATAGGAGAGGGCGCGCTCCCAGTCGCTCTCGAGCGAGCGCGCGGTCGCCTCGCGCACGGCCTCGACCGGGAGGATGTCGGCGCTCGGGGCGCCGCGGGCGAAGCTGATCGTGTCGGTGGCCATCGGGCTCCGAGGCTAGCAACGGCGCCCGGGCTCGGCGCGCCGCGGCGAGCGACGATACTTGCGCCGTGGACGCCGACCCCCGGGAGCTGCTCGCGCTCGCCGTCGCGCTCGCCGAGAGGGCCGGGGCGCTCTCGCTCGAGCGCCTGCGCGACCCGCGCTCGGACGTGCGCACGAAGTCGACCGGGACCGACGTGGTGACCGAGGTCGACGAGGCCTGCGAGCGGCTGATCGTCGACGGGATCCGGGCGGCGCGTCCCGGCGACGGGATCCTCTCCGAGGAGGGGGCGAACGCCGAGTCGGCGACCGGGGTCCGCTGGGTGATCGACCCGATCGACGGGACCACCAACTACCTCTACGGCCACCCCGGCTACGGGATCTCGGTCGCGGTCGAGGTCGAGGGCGAGCCGGTCGCCGGCGCGGTCACCGACCCGATGCACGGCGAGACGTTCGCCGCCGTCGCCGGCGGCGGCGCGACCCGGAACGGCGAGCCGATCCGGGTCTCGGGCGAGACCGAGCTCGGGCGGGCGCTGGTCGCCACCGGCTTCGGCTATTCGCCCGAGGTCCGCCGCGAGCAGGCGCTGATGCTCGCGGGCCTGATCGGCTCGATCCGCGACATCCGGCGCATGGGCGCCGCCGCCGTCGACCTCTGCTCGGTGGCCTGCGGCCGGGTCGACGCCTATTACGAGCGCGGCCTCAACCATTGGGACCTGGCGGCCGGGCGGCTGATCGCCGAGGAGGCGGGGGCGCGCACCTCGGAGTTCGCCGACGGCACCCTGTTCGCGGCGCCACCGGCGCTCTTCGATCGCTTTCGGGAGGCGCTGGTCGCGGCGGCGGACTAGGCCGCGCGCATCGCCTCGACCGCGAGCTGCGCGGTCTCGGTCGGGCTCTTGCCGACCCGCACGCCCTTCGCCTCGAGCGCCTTCTTCTTCGCCTCGGCCGTGCCCTCGGAGCCCGAGATGATCGCCCCGGCGTGGCCCATCTGCTTGCCCGGCGGAGCGGTGAAGCCGGCGATGTAGCCGACCACGGGCTTGGTCACCGACTGGGAGATGAACTCGGCGGCGCGCTCCTCGGCGTCGCCGCCGATCTCGCCGACCATCACGATCCCCTCGGTCTCGGGGTCGTTCTCGAACAGGGTGAGGACGTCGATGAAGTCCGAGCCGACGATCGGGTCGCCGCCGATCCCGACGATCGACGAGTTCCCCATCCCCGCCTGCTTGAGCTCGTTGCCGATCTGGTAGGTGAGCGTCCCGGACTTCGAGACCACGCCGATGTTGCCGGCGTCGAAGAACTGCGCCGGGATGATCCCGACGTTGGCCTTGCCGGGCGAGAGCACCCCGGGGCAGTTGGGGCCGATCAGCCTCGTCCCGGCTTCCTTCGCCTTCCAGTAGACGCGCAGCATGTCGAGCACCGGGATCCCCTCGGTGATCGCGATCACGGTCTCGACCCCGGCGTCGATCGCCTCCTCGATCGCCGGGGCGGCGAAGCGGGCGGGAACGAAGATCATCGAGGTGTTGGCGCCGCGCTCGCCGCGGGCCTCGGCGATCGAGTCGTAGACGGGCACGCCGTCGACGTCCTGGCCGCCCTTGCCGGGGGTGACGCCGGCGACCAGGTCGGTGCCGTAGTCGCGGTTGCGGAGCCCGTGGAAGGTGCCCTCGCGGCCGGTGAGCCCGGAGACGACCAGCTTCGTGTCGGGGCCGACGACGATGCTCATCTGAGCGGCCTCAACAGCGGGGTTCGGCTACGCGTCACGACGGGCCCCCGGCGAGCTCGACCACGGCCTTCGCCGCCCCGAGCATCGTCTTCTCGACGTGCAGGTTGCCGAGGTTCGCCTCGGCGAGGATCCCGAGCCCCTCGGCCGAGTTGGTGCCGTCGAGGCGGACGACCACCGGCAGCTCGATCCCGATCCGCCGCGAGGCCTCGATGATCCCCTTGGCGATCTCGTCGCAGCGGGTGATCCCGCCGAAGATGTTGAACAGGATCGCGTTCACGTTGGGATCCGAGGTGATCACCTCGAGCGCGTCGACGATCGCATCGGCCTTCGAGCCGCCGCCGGCGTCGAGGAAGTTGGCGGGCTTGCCGCCCGCCTGGGCGACGACGTCGAGCGTCGACATGCAGAGCCCGGCCCCGTTGCCGAGGATGCCGATGTTGCCGCCCAGCTTCACGTAGGTGAGGCCCTTCTCCTTCGCCATCGCCTCCTGCGGGTCCTCGGCCGACTTGTCGGTGAGCTCGGCGAGCTCGGGATGGCGGAAGAGGGCGTTGCCGTCGATCGTCGCCTTCGAGTCGAGCGCGACCACACGGCGGTCGTTGGTGACGATCAACGGGTTGATCTCGAGCAGCGTCGCGTCCTCGGCGACCGCCACATCCGTGAGCTTGACCAGCATCTCGGCAACCTGGTCGGTGACGTCGTCGTCGATCCCGGCGTCAACCGCGAGCTGGCGGGCGGCGTCGGTGTCGAGCCCGGCGGCCGGGTCGATGTGCGCCCTGACCAGGGCGTCGGGATCGGTCTCGGCGACCTCCTCGACGTCCATACCGCCCATCCGCGAGACCATCGCCAACAACTTCTTCTCCGAGCGGTCGAGGATGATCGAGGCGTAGTACTCGGCGGCGATCTCCGACGCCTGCTCGATCCAGAGGTCGTGGACGGTGAACCCGCGGATGTCCATGCCGAGGATCGCCTCCGAGTGGGCCCGCGCCTCGGTCTCGTCCTTGGCGACCTTGATCCCGCCCGCCTTGCCGCGGCCGCCGATCGCGACCTGGGCCTTGACCACGCACGGGTAGCCGATCTCGTTCGCGGCGGCGACCGCATCGTCAACCGTGTCGGCGTGCCGCCCCTCCGGCACGGGCAGCCCGTGCCTGGCGAAAAGCTGCTTTCCCTGGTACTCGAGCAGGTCCATGAGCGGGCGGCAGCGTATCGCTTGCCATAATGCCGCGTCCCGATGCCACTGCCGAAGCTCAAAGACATCAACTGGGTCACCACCGACTGCTACGGAACCCTGATCGACTGGGAGAAGGGGATCCTCGACGCGTTCACCGCCGAGGCCGAGCGGGACGGGTTCTCGTTCGACGCCCAGAAGTTCATCGACCGCTTCCTCGAGGTGCAGGCCGAGATCATGAGCGGCTCCTACGAGCTCTACGCCGAGGTCCTGCGCCGGACCGCGGTCAAGGTCGCCGGCGAGATCGGCTGGGAGCTGGAGCCTTCGCGGGCGCAGTTCCTGCCCGACAGCGTCGGCCGCTGGCTCCCGTTCCGGGAGGCGAACGCCGCCATGGACCGGCTCTCGAAACGCTACGGGGGCGGCGACGACGGGGGGATCGGGATCATCTCGAACATCGACGACAAGCTGCTCGGGGTCTCGCGCCGCCACCTGCGGACGGACCTCGACCTCGTCGTCACCGCCCAGCAGGTGCGCAGCTACAAGCCCGATCCCGCCCACTTCAAGGAGGGGGCGCGCCGGATCGGCGGCAAGAAGGGCTGGGTCCACATCGGCTCGGGCTACGAGGCCGACGTCGCCCCGCTGCTGAAGATGAACGTGCCGGTGATCTGGGTCAATCGCCGAGGCGAGAAGCTCGAGGGTCGCAAGAAGCCGACCGCGGAGGTCAAGACCTTCCGCGACGCGGCGAAGAAGCTCGGTGCCGGCGGCTGACGCCGGCGCGACCGGACCGCGACCCGCCAATAAGGCGCCTCAACGGCGGCGCACCTCGGCTACCGCCTCGGAGGATCCGGCCGACGACGCGATGGTCGCTCGCGCCCGCGAGCGGTTCGCGGCCGAGCGCCGTCACCTGGACCGGCGCCGGCGCCAGGCCGAGCGCCGGGGCTCGCTCCCGAACCTGATCGTGATCGGGGGGCTCAAGTGCGGCACGACCAGCCTCCATCATTACCTCAACCTGCACCCGCAGATCGCGATGTCGCGGCCGAAGGAGCTCAACTTCTTCGTCGCCGAGCTCAACTGGGAGCTGGGCTCGGAGTGGTACGCGAGCCACTTCGAGCGCGACGCCGAGATCCGCGGCGAGACCTCCCCGCACTACACCAACCTGCCCCGCTTCGCGGGGGTCGCGGAGCGCATGCGCGAGCTGCTCGGCGACGGCGCGCGGTTGATCTACATGGTTCGCGACCCGATCGAGCGGATGCTCTCGCACTACCTCCACAACGTCGGCGGCGGCTACGAGTCGCGGCCGATGGCGGAGGCGCTCGCCGACCCGGACTCGGCCTACGTCGCCCGAAGCCGCTACGCGATGCAGCTCGAGCCCTACCTGGCCGCGTTCGAGCGTGAGCGCATCCGGGTGGTCGGCAACGAGGAGCTCGCGGGCGAGCGCGACGCGACCCTGCGCGGCGTGTTCGAGTACCTCCGGGTGGACGCCGGGTTCCACTCGGAGCAGTTCGAGCGCGAATGGGAGACCGGAAGCGGCAAGCAGGACGGCGGCTTTCGGCTCATGGACCGGGCGGTGCGGCTGCCCGGCCTGCGGGCGATCGACCGCAATTTCGACCGCCTGCCCGAATCGCTGCGCTGGCTGGTCGAGCGGGTCGTCCACGACCCGGGCCGCGGCCCGGCGCCGAAGCCGCAGTTGCCGCCGCCGCTGCGGGCGACGCTGGTCGAGCTGTTCCGCGACGACGTCGCCGAGCTCGAGCGGATCACGGGCCGCAGCTTCGGCTGGTTATAGGATCGGGCCGAGGGTGTCGGAAGGTCGAAGGAGGAGAGAGATGCGCGCTGTCACGTCGCTACGCCGATCGTTGTTCGTCTGCCTGGTGGTGGCGGCGGCGCTCCCGGCGGCCGGTGCGGCGAAGGCGAAGCCGACGCCGGTGATCTTCGTCCACGGCGCCTCGGGGTCGGCGCAGCAGTTCGAGTCCGACGCGATGCGGTTCACCTCGAACGGCTTCCCGCAGGGCCGGCTGTTCGCCTACGAGTACGACACCAGCGGCTCCTCCAACGACGCCGCGATCGCCAACCTCGACGGCTTCATCGCCTCGGTCAAGGCCGCGACCGGCGCCGCGCAGGTCGACGTGCTCGCGCACTCGCGCGGGACGACCGTGATGCACACCTACCTCGGCAGCTCGCCCGAGCGCGCCGCGTCCGTGCGGCGCTACGTCAACTTCGACGGCCGCACCGCCGCCTCGCCGCCCGGTGGCGTGCCGACGCTGGCGATCTGGGGCGAGGGCGACCCGGGACGCGTGATCGGCGGCGCCGAGAACGTCCGCTTCCCGAACAAGGCGCACACCGAGGTCACGACCTCGCGCGAGTCGTTCGCCGCCGTCTACGAGTTCCTCAACGGCGCCCCGCCCGAGACCCGCAACGTGCTGCCGGAGAAGCCGAGCAAGGTGACGGTCTCGGGGCGGGCGCTGAACTTCCCCGTCAACCAGGGCGCCGAGGGCGGCCTGCTCGAGGTCTACGAGCTCGACCCGGCGACCGGCGCCCGGCGCGGACCGGCGCTGCTCTCGATGGTCATCGGCGCCGACGGGGCCTTCGGGCCGCTGAAGCTCAACGGCCGCAAGCGCTACGAGTTCGCGCTCACACGCGCCGGCTCGGACTACACGGTGCACAACTATCCGGAGCCGTTCGAACGCGACGACCACTTCTACCGGGTCCTCGACGCGCCGCCGCTGCGGCCGTTCGTCGAACAGGGGCCCAACCACACCAACGTCACCGTGACCCGGATGCGGGAGTTCTGGGGCGACGGGGCCGACCCGGGGTTCGTCGACTCGCTGCTCGTCGACGGGACCGAGGTGATCAACCCCCAGACCGCGCCGAGGCGGCGGCGGGTGATC
>DASPGZ010000157.1:0-2257 GCA_035620355.1 Solirubrobacterales bacterium
CCCGCGACGTGCTCCGCGGGCTCGAGCTTGCGGTCGAGCCGGGCGAGCTGGTGGCACTGATGGGGCGAAACGGCGCCGGCAAGAGCACCCTGCTGCGGGCCGCCGCGGGACTGGTCGAGTCGGCGCGGGGGAAGGTGGCCGCGCCGCGCGGCTGCGCGCTGCTCCCGCAGAGTCCCTCCGACCTGCTCGTGCGCGAGCGGGTCGGGGAGGAGTTGCCCGGCGAGCCCGGGCGCGTAGCGCTCGAGGCGGTCGGGCTCGGCTGGGCGGTCGATGCCGACCCCCGCGACCTCTCCGGTGGCGAGCGCGAGCGGCTGGCGCTGGCGATCGTGATGGCGGGCCGCACGGGGGGCTCGCTGCCGGGGCTGATCTGCCTCGACGAGCCGACCCGGGGGATGGACGCCGCCCGCAAGCGCGAGCTGCGCGAGTGGCTCGACGGGCTCGCCGCCGGCGGGGCGGCGGTCGTGGTCGCGACCCACGACGTCGAGTTCGCCGCCCGCCTCGCCTCGCGCGTGGTCCTGCTCGGCGCCGGCGAGCTGATCGCCGACGGCCCCGCCGACGAGATCCTCGCCGGGGGCTGGTACTTCGCCACCGAGGTCGCCCGGATCCTCGGCGCGGCCGGGGCGATCACGCCCGAGCAGGGGGCCGAGCTGCTGCTCGCCCCCGAGGCGGCGGAGGCGCTCCGTTGAGCTGGCAGCTGGCGACCTTCGCCGGGCTGACGCTGGTGATCGCCGGCGGATTCTGGTGGTACGAGCGCTCCCGCCCGAGCGCCCGTCTGGTGGCGCTGGTCGCCGCGCTGGCGGCGCTCGCGGTCGCCGGCCGCCTGGTCCTGGCGCCGATCCCGAACCTGGTCGCGACCACCGACATCGTCCTGCTGACCGGTTACGCGCTCGGCGCCGGCCCCGGGTTCGCGGTCGGCGCGCTCGCGGCGCCGATCTCCAACATCTGGCTCGGCCAGGGTCCGTGGACCGCGTGGCAGATGGCCGGCTGGGGACTGGTCGGGCTCGCCGGCGCCTGGCTCGCGAGCGTCAGCGGGCGGCGGCTCGGCCGCTTCGGGCTGGCCGTGGCCTGCGGGCTGGCGGGCTTCGCCTACGGGGCGCTGCTCGACCTCTCGGTGATGGTCACCTACGGCGGCGAGCAGTCGCTCGACCGCTACCTGGCGCTCTCGGCGCGCGGGCTGCCGTTCAACGTCGTCCACGCCGGCGGCAACTTCCTGATCGCCCTTGCCGCCGGGCCGGCGCTGGTGCGGATGATCTCGCGCTTCCAGACCCGGCTCGAGTTCAGCTGGCGTCCGGCCGGAGCGCTGCCGCTGGTTCTCGCCGCCCTGGCGACCGCCGCAGCGGTGGCGACCGCGCCGCATCCCGCGGGCGCCCGGGAGTCGGCCGCGGGTTGGCTCGCGCGCGCCCAGGGGCCGGACGGGGGCTTCGCGGCGACCCCGGGCCAGCCCTCCAGTCCCGCGATGACGGGTTGGGCGATGCTCGGGCTCGAGGCCGCGGGGACGAACCCGCTCGACGTCGTCCGCGGCGGCGAGAGCGCGGTCGACTACCTGCGAGTCGAGGCCGGGCGGCTGCGCTCGGTCGGCGACCTGGAGCGGACGATCCTCGCGCTCACCGGGGCCGGGCTGAGGCCGCGGCTTCCCGGAGCCGACCTGGTCGCCGATCTGCGCCGGCGCCGCGACCGCGATGGCTCGGTCGACGGCCAGGTCAACCTGACCGCCTTCTACGTGCTCGCGCTGCGCGCCGCCGGGGCCGAGCCGGGCTCGCTGAAGCGATCGGCGGGGTGGTTGCGAAGGGCGCAGAACGCCGATGGCGGCTGGGGGATCCAACCCGCCGCGCCGAGCGAGTCGGACTCGACCGGGGCGGCGCTTCAGGCCCTGATCGCTGCCGGGGCCCGGGGCGGAGCGACCGGCGACGGCGCCCGCTGGCTGCGACAGGCGCAGCGGCGCGGGGGCGGCTGGGCGCTCGGCTCGAGCGGCGTCGTCAACTCGCAGTCGACCGCGTGGGCGGTCCAGGGCTTGGTCGCGACCGGCTCCGGCGCCCGCGAGGTCGACAAGGCGCTCGGATACCTCGCCCGCCTGCGGGCATCCGACGGCCATTACCGCTACTCGGCGAGCAGCGACCAGACACCGATCTGGGTCACCGCCCAGGTGCTGCTGGCGATCGAGCGCCAGCCGTTCCCGATCCCGCCCGCCGCCCGGGCGGCCGGGCGTTCGGCCACCGGCTCGGGCGGCGGCGGGAGCGGCGACTCCGGTGGTGGCGCC
>DASPGZ010000158.1:0-22390 GCA_035620355.1 Solirubrobacterales bacterium
CCGCGAGCTGCTCTCCGACGGCTAGGGAGCCGCGCCGGCGCGTCGAACGCGCTCACTAACCTGACGCTCAGGTGAGCCGCTACACCTCCGCAACCGACGCCGATCGGGCGGCGATGCTCGAGGCGATCGGGGTCGGTTCGACCGAGGAGCTGTTCGCCGACATCCCGGCCGAGCTGCGCCTCGGCCGCCCGCTGGGGCTCCCCGACGGGCTCTCGGAGGCCGAGGTGTTCGAGCGCTTCGCCGCGCTCGCCGCCCGCAACGCCGACGCCGACTCGGAGACCTGCTTCATCGGCGCCGGCATGTACGACCACTACGTCCCGGCGCTGGTCGAGGCGATCATCTCGCGCTCGGAGTTCCTCACCCCGTACACGCCCTACCAGCCCGAGGTCTCGCAGGGCGGCCTGCAGGTGATGTTCGAGTTCCAGACCGCGATCTCGGAGCTGACCGCGCTCCCGGTCGCCAACGCCTCGCTCTACGAGGGGCCGTCGTCGGTCGCCTCCGCCGCCTACCTGGCGCTCGGGGCGCGCAAGGGCCGCACCCGGCTGGTCGTCTCGCGCGGCCTGCACCCGCACGCCCGCGCGGCGCTCGAGACCTACGCCCGCGGCTTCGGCGCCAAGGTGGTCGAGGTCGGGCTCCAGGACGGGGTCACCGACCCGGACGAGTTCTCCCAGTACATCGACCAGGACGTCGCCGCGGTCTTCGTCCAGAACCCGAACTTCCTCGGCTCGATCGAGGACCTGGAGGCGCTGGCGGCGGCCGCGCACGATTCGGGCGCCCTCTGCGTCGCCTCGGTCGACGCGCTCACCCTCGGCGTCCTGCGCCCGCCCGGCGAGTGCGGCGTCGACGTCGCTGTCGGCGAGGGCCAGCAGCTCGGCAACCGGCTCGATTTCGGCGGCCCGTCGTTCGGTTTCTTCGCCGCCACCGAGGAGCACCTGCGCCGGATGCCCGGCCGGATCGCGGGTGAGACGACCGACGCCGACGGGCGCCGCGGCTTCGTGCTCGCGCTGCAGACCCGCGAGCAGCACATCCGGCGCGAGAAGGCGACCCACAACATCTGCACCTCGCAGGCGCTGAACGCGCTCGCGGGCACGATCTACCTCGCCTGGCTCGGCCGCCGCGGGATCGTCGAGCTCGGGGAGCTGCTGGTCCGCCGCACGGCGTACGCCCGCGAGCGTCTCGCGGCCGTCGACGGGGTCGAGCTCCTGCACCCGGCGCCGGTGGCGCGTGAGTTCGCGCTGCGCCTCGAGGCGCCGGTGGGCCCGGTCCTCGACCGGCTCGCCGAGGAGCGGATCGCCGGCGGCTACCCGCTCGGGCGCGAGTACCCCGAGCACGCCGACGGGCTGCTGGTGGCGATCACCGAGCGCCGCTCGAAGGAGGACATCGACCGGTTCGCCGAGGCGCTCGGCCGCGCGGTGGCCGCCGAGCGCGGCGAGGCACGCGAGCCGGCAGGGGTCGAAGCATGAGCGAGACGTTGCCCCCGCCGACCACCGCCGAGGTGCCGACGCCGATGCAGCGCGACCCGGCGACCACGATCTACGAGCGCTCGGTCGAGGGGCGCCGCGCGGCGACACTGCCGCCCGCCGGGGTGCCCGAGCCGCCGCTCTCGGAGCTGATCCCGCAGAAGTACCTGCGCGCCGGGGGTCCCGGCCTGCCCGAGATCTCCGAGCCCGAGATCGTCCGCCACTACAACCGGCTCTCGCGGCGTAACTTCGACCTCGACACGGGCCCGTACCCGCTCGGGTCGTGCACGATGAAGCACAACCCGCGCCTGAACGAGAAGGTCGCGGCGCTTCCCGGGCACGCGCGCCTGCATCCGGCCCAGGACCCGAAGCGCGCCCAGGGCGCGCTCGAGCTGATGTGGAACCTGGAGCGGGCGCTGGTCGAGATCACCGGCCTGCCGAACGTATCGCTGCAGCCCTCGGCCGGCTCGCACGGTGAGCTCGCCGGGCTGCTCCTGACCCGCGCCTACCACGAGGATCGCGGCGAGCAGCGGACCAAGGTGCTCACCCCAGACACGGCCCACGGCACCAACCCCGCGACCGTGACCATGGCCGGCTACGAGGTGGTCAAGGTGGCGACCGACGAGCGCGGCGGGGTGGACGTCGACGACCTGCGGGCGAAGGCCGACGACGAGGTCGCCTGTCTGATGCTGACCAACCCGAACACGCTCGGGCTCTTCGACCAGAACATCGTCGAGATCGCCTCGATCGTCCACGGCGTCGGCGGGACGCTCTATTACGACGGCGCCAACCTGAACGCGATCATGGGCTATACGCGGCCGGGCGACATGGGCTTCGACATCGTCCACCTCAACCTGCACAAGTCGTTCAGCCAACCGCACGGGGGAGGGGGCCCCGGCGCCGGCCCGATCGCGGTCTCGGACCGGGTGGCGCCGTTCCTACCGGTGCCGCGGATCGTTCGCGACGAGACGGGCAACGGGGCCGGGCCGAGCTTCGACCTCAGCTACGAGGAGCCGAAGTCGATCGGCCGCCTGCGCGGCTTCCAGGGCAACTTCGGCGTCTTCGTGCGCTCGCTCGCCTACATCTCGAGCCTCGGGGGCGACGGGCTCACCGAGGCGTCCGAGACCGCGGTCCTGAACGCCAACTACCTGCTGGCGCGGATGCGCGCGGGGCGGGCCGGCAAATACCTGCCGCTCGCCTTCGAGCGCACGCCGATGCACGAGTTCGTGCTCTCGGGCAGCGCCGCCAAGCGCGAGCTCGAGGTGAAGACGCTCGACGTCGCCAAGCGGCTGTTGGACTACGGCTTCCACCCGCCGACGATCTACTTCCCGCTGCTGGTCGACGAGGCGCTGATGGTGGAGCCGACCGAGACCGAGACCCGCGAGTCGCTCGACCGGCTCGCCGACGCCTTCGAGGCGATCCTCGCCGAGGCCGAGGACGACGCCGAGATCCTGCGCCAGGCGCCCTACACGACCCCGGTCCGCCGCCTCGACGAGGCGGCCGCGAGCCGCAAGCCTGTGATCCGCCAGGCGTTCGAGTAGGCGCGGCTCAGCAGCCGGGCTTCGGGTCGAACCTGGTCTTCGCCCTAGGCGGCGATCCGCTGTCCGCGCTCGGGGTGCGAGCGGGCGACGATCCGCATCCGGGCGTACCGGCGCCGATGGTGGGCGGCGCGGATCCTCATCATCTCGACCAGCTCGGCCGTGGGCTCGAACGGATCGGCGATCACGCGACCGCTGTCGACCGCGAGCGCCGCGAGGATCGACTCGCCGTCGTCGGCGACCAGCAGGCGCCCGGCGGGCACAGAGCTCGAATCGCGCTGAGCGACGCGGACGAGCTCGGCGCCGTCCTCGGAGGTGGCGGAGCGGATTGTAATGGCCTGTGTATGGGTAATGTTTGACATTATGGACCTCGCCAAGTAGTGTTTGCCGCGTCTGATGTACAACGCTAACAAGATTGATTGACAACACAATGTCATACAAAAACCAATTGTCTGACCTCGATCGGGACTCCGAGCGCTCGCTGACCGCGCAGCTGGTCGACCTGATCGCCGCCGCGATCGCGAGCGGTGAGCTGTCCGCCGACGAGCAGCTGCCGCCGACGCGCGAGCTCGCCGAGCTCGCCGGCGTCAACCACCTGACCGCGGTGCGCGCCTATCGGCGCCTGCGGGAGCTCGGCCTGGTCAGCTCGCAGGTCGGCCGCGGGACCTTCGTCCGCGGCGCCGCGCGCGCATCGGCCTCCGGGGTCGCCGACTCGATCAGCTGGCAGCGCTACGCGTTGCCAGCCGCCGACGAGACCTACGGCGACCGGGTGCTGTCGGAGATGCATCGCCAGGCCACCAACAAGGGCCTGGTCCCGCTCTCGGTCGGCTATCCCTCGGCGCGGCTGTTTCCCGCGGACGAGCTCGCCGCGGCGTTCGCCGAGACGATGCGGGCCGAGCCCGAGGTCGCGCTCCAGTACTCGGACGTCCAGGGCACGCCCGAGCTCGCCGACCAGCTCGCCGCGCTCTCCGCCGCGCGCGGGGCGCCCGAGGACCCCGACGACATCGTGATCACCACCGGGGCGAGCCAGGCGCTGGCGCTGGCCTGCCGCGCGATCCTGCGCCCCGGCGACCTGATGGCCTGCGAGGACCCGAGCTTCACCGCGGTGATCCGCGCTTCCCGCGACTCCGGCGCCGGTCTGGTCGGGGTCCCGAGCGGCGACGACGGGCTCGACGTCGACGCGCTCGAGGCGCTGCTCGCCCGCCACGAGATCAAGCTGCTGGCGCTGCAGCCCCGGCTCCACAACCCGACTGGCCGCGACCTCGACGACGACGGCCGCGCCAGGGTCCTGGAGCTGGCCCGCCGCCACGGCTTCTTCGTGCTCGAGGACGGGATCTACGGCGACCTGCGCCTCGCCGGCGAGGAGCGGACTTCGCTGCGCGCCGAGGCGCCCGCGCACGTCGTCTACGTCGACTCGCTCTCGAAGACGGTCGCCGGCGGCCTGCGCATGGGCTGGGTCGCCGCCAGCGGCCCGGTGCTCGGGCGGATCGTCGCCGCGAAGCGCGCCGACGACATCCACAGCCCGACGGTGGTCCAGCTCGCCGTCGCCCGCTACCTCGCCTCCGGCGCCTACCCCGCACAGACGGAGCGGGCGCGGGCCTTCCATGCCGAGCGCCTCGAGGCGATGACCGGATCGATCGAGCGCCACCTCGGCGGGATCGCGGATTACACCCAGCCGCTCGGGGGCGGCCACCTGTGGCTGCACCTCGACCTCGACCTGGACGAGCGCGAGCTCGCCGACGAGGCCGTGCGCCAGGGCGTCGCCTACGTCCCCGGCAACGCGATGCGGATCGAGGAGCGCCCCGAGCTCAACCTGCGGCTCTCGTTCGGCTACCTCGATCCCGCGGAGATCGACGAGGGCCTGCGCCGGATGGCGTCCGCGATCCGCGCTCTGCGCCGGCGGCCCGCCCGCCGCCAGGCGGTCCCGGTCTAGCCCTCGGGCGCCCGGCGCACGTAGCGGAACGCCTGGCGCAGCTTCAGCGGCGCGCCCATCCGCAGGACGACGCGGTCGTAGATCCGCGCCGCCATCCACAGCAGGAGCAGGGTCGCGGCCACCATCAGCGCGATCGAGAGCAGCAGCTCCCAGAGCGGCAGCGCGTCCTGGGCGGCGCGTCCCGGGACCACCATCGGCGCCAGCGGCGGGAAGAAGGTCGAGAATACGGCGAGGGCCGAGTCGGGTTTGTCGATGGTCGAGATCGAGACCAGGTAGCCGGCGACGAGCAGGATGCTGAGCGGCGCCGAGGAGCTCTGCACGTCCTCCTGGCGCGAGACGATCGCGCCCGAGACCGCGAAGGCCGCCGCATACATCAGGTAGCCGAGCAGGAAGTAGACGATCACCAGCACGACCGCCTCGGCCGTCGACGCGGGCAGGTCGATCTCGCCGATCGCCAGCGCCACCCCGACCCCGACCCCGGCGATCAGGGTGACCTGGCCGATCCCGAGCAGGCCGATGCCGAGGATCTTGCCGGCGAGCAGCTGAACCGGGCGGATCGCCGACAGGATCACCTCGACCACCCGGGTCGACTTCTCGGTCACGACCGCGGTCGCGACGACGACCCCGAAGGTGAGGATCGCGATGTAGAGCAGGAGGCTGCCGATGAAGGCGATCCCGCCGCCCGCCGCCTCGCCGACCTCGTCGACGGTCAGCGGCGGGGGGTTGATCGCGGTCGAGATCTGCGGGTCGCTGAGTCCTTCGGAGCGCAGCCGGGCCGTGGTCGCGACCTGGCGCTGGGCCGCCTGGAGCAGCGAGGTGAGCGTCTCCGACGGGTCGGTGCGGACGATCAGCGTCCGGTCGACCACCGCCGCGTCGACGTCCTCGTCGTCGACCGCCGTCCGCGCCCCGGTCTCGCCCGCGACCTCGCTCGGGGTGACCTCGGCGTCGAAGGCCTCGGCCTGACGCTGCGCCGACTCGACCACCGCTTTGGCCTCGGCCCCCGAGTAGGCGACCTTGTACTTGCTGGTCTCGTCGGCGCCGGTGATCGCGGAGATGACCACGATCGCGATCACGATCGCGAGCTGGATCAGGGTCGAGATCACGAAGGCGCGGCTGCGGAGCCGCTCGAGTACCTCGCGGCGGCCGGTGAGGTAGACCGCGCGGCGGCTATCCACGGGTCGCCCCGTCGCCGGCGTCGCGGCCGACCACGTCGCGGAACAGGTCGGCGAGGGTGGGGACCGCGGGGCCGAAGCGCCGCACGGCGCCGGCGCCGCGGGCGGCGTCGAGCAGCGCCTGCGGGTCGGTCTCCCCGGAGAGCTCGTAGAGGCAGTCGCCGACCCGTTCGATCCCGGCGATCCCGGGGCTCCAGCTGCCGTCGCCGTTCTCGAGCTCGACCGTCCAGCGCCGCCCGGCGCGCCGGCGGCGCAGCTCGTCGACGAGCCCGGTCGCGACCAGGCGACCGTCGCGGATGATCGCGACCGCGTCGCAGAGCCGCTCGACCAGCTCGAGCTGGTGCGAGGAGAAGATCACCGGCACCCGCCGCTCGCGCGCGACCCCGAGCAGCACCTCGCTGAGCACGTCGACGCCGACCGGGTCGAGGCCGCTGAACGGCTCGTCGAGGACGAGCAGCTCCGGCTCGTGCACGAGCGCCGCCGCCAGCTGCACCCGCTGCTGGTTGCCGAGCGAGAGCTCCTCGACCTTGTCGTCGCGGCGGTCGGAGATTCCGAGTCGCTCGGTCCACTCGTCCGAGCTGCTGCGGGCGTCGGCAGCGGAGAGGCCGTGGAGCTCGGCGAAGAAGGTGAGCTGCTCGCCAACCGCCATCTTCGGGTACAGGCCCCGCTCCTCCGGCATGTAGCCGAACCGGCGCCGCAGCTCCGCGTCGACCCGCTTTCCGCTCCACAGCACCTCGCCCGAGTCCGGGTGGAGGACGCCCATCACGATCCGCATCGTGGTCGTCTTGCCGGCGCCGTTGGGGCCGACGAAGCCGAACACCTGGCCCGCGTCGACGGTGAACCCGAGCCGGTCGAGCGCCACGGTGTCGCCGTAGCGCTTGCTCAGGTCCCGGAGCTCCAGCGACGCCATCCTCCGCCCCGTGCCCAGAGTCAGGCGAGGCGAAACCTCCGGCTCAGCCGGGCTTGGTGCCCTGGGTGATCAGGTAGTCGCCGTCGAACGCGACGCCGTCGTCCTCGCCGTAGGTGAGCTCTTCGAAGACCGCCGTGAGATCGCTCTCGAGCGCCTCCCAGCCGGTCTGGTCGAGGGTCGAGCGCAGAACGACGATCGGGCCGAACTTGGTCCCGTACTCGTCGACCATCTCGGCGACCGAATCGAAGCGCCAGTGCACCGAGGTGTCGGTGAAGCTCGGCTCGATCGTGGTCGCTTCGAAGATCTCGGTGACGTGGTCGCGGACGCCCCAGAGCGGCGGCGGTTGGAACCCCTCGGGAGGCGGCGGCGCGTGCTTGGCGATCGTCGCGAAGAACTGCCCGATCGCCCCGGCCGGATTCCAGGCCGCGACCCCCATCCGGCCGCCCGGCTTCAGCACCCGCGCGATCTCGCCCGCGGCCCGCTTGTGATCCGGAGCGAACATGCAGCCGAAGGTCGAGACGACCACGTCGAAGCTCTGGTCCTCGAACGGCATGTCCTGGGCGTCGCCCTCGACCAACTCGAGCTCAACCCCCGCGTCGCCGGCGCGGCGACGGGCGTCCTCGAACAGCTCCGGGGTGATGTCGAGGCCGGTGACCTCGCCGCCGGCGGCCGCGGCCGGGATCGCCGCGTTACCGGTCCCGCAGGCGACATCGAGCACCCGGTCGCCCTTGTTCACCCCGACCCGGGAGACCAGGTCCTCGCCGACCCCCCAGATCCGCTCCGCGATCGCATCGAAGTCTCCCGCGGCCCACGTCGCCCGCGCGCGTTGCTGTGCCTCTGTCGCCATCTCAAACCCCTTTCTCGCCGTTGAACGCGTACGGCGATCCTAAGCCCGCGGGAGCTTCTGCTTCAACTCGAGCACCGGGGCAAACAGGTCGCCGCGCTCGGCCACCCGCTCGAGCACCTGCGGCGCCTCGAGCCGCACCGACTCCGGGTCGCCGTCGTCGGCGAGCTCGGAGACCTCGTCCCAGGTCAGCGGGATCGAGGCCCAGGGCCGATCCCGGCAGCGCAGCGAGTAGACCGCGACCGTGGTCTTCGAGTAGTCGTTCTGGCTCCAGTCGACCAGGACCTTGCCCTTGCGCAGCTTGCGATCCTGTTTCGAGACCACCAGCTCGGGCTGTTGGCGTTCGAGCGCCTGGGCGATCGCCCGCGCGTAGCTCTTGGTCTGCTCGAAGGTGACCTTGGTGTTGAGCGGGACGTAGACCTGGATCCCCTTCGAGCCCGAGTGCTTGGCGAACGACTCGAGCCCGAGGTCCGCGAACAGCGCCCGCAGGGTGAGCGCCACCCGCGCGCACTCGACCGCGGTCGCCGGCTCGCCCGGGTCGAGGTCGAAGGCGAGCACGGTCGGCTGCTCGGGCTTCTTCGCCTTCGCCAGCGAGGGATGGAGCTCGAGCCCGGCCAGCTGCGCGAGCCAGATCAGCGTCGGGCGGTCGTCGCAGACGATGAACTCGAGCACCCCGACCGAGCCCATCTCGATCGGCGCCGTGTGCACCCACTCAGGCGTGTGCTTGGGGGCGCGCTTCTCGAAGAAGCGCTGGCCCTCGACCCCGTCGGGGAATCTCACCCGGGTCAGTGCGCGGCCGGCCAGGTGGGGGAGGATCGTGTCCGCGATCCGCGCGTAGTAGTCGATCGCCTCGCCCTTGGTGAACGCGGGGCGGCTGCCCCCCCGACCGCCGCGGCGCGCGGGCCAGAGGACCTTGTCGGGGTTGGTGAGCGTGAGCTCGCGCCCGTCGACCTCTACTTGCTTGCTTTGGCCTTGCTTCGCGATCGCGAGGAGGTCTTCGAGGTCTTGGACGGCGTCTTCTTCTTCGGCTTCTCCGAGTCGGACTCCTCGGCCTTGACCGCGGCGAGGCTCTCCTCGAGCGCCGCCATCAGATCGGGCGCCTTGGTCGGCTTCGGCGCCTCGGTCTCGGCGCTGACGATGCTCTCGCCGCGCGCCTTGCGCTCGATCAGGGCCAGCAGCTCCTCGCGGTACTCGTCGCGATACTGGCCGGCGTCGAAGTCGGATGTGAGCGAGTCGATCAGGGCCTTGGCCATGTCGAGCTCCTTCTTCTGCGGCGCCTCGACCTCCTCGCCGAGCACGTCGGAGATCTCGTCGGGCGAGACCACCTCGTCGGCGAACCGCATCGTCGCCATCGTCAGCATCCCGTCCATCGGCCGCAGGGCCGCGAGGCTCTCGCGGTTGCGGAGCACGAAGCGGGCGATCGCGACCTTGCGCTGGTCCTCCATCGCCTTGACCAGCAGCGAGTAGGCGCGTTCGGCGCCCTTGTCCGGGCCGAGGTAGTACGGGTGGTCGAAGTAGATCGGGTCGATGTCGTCGAGGTCGACGAAGTCCTGGATCTCGATCGCCCTGGTCTTCTTCGGATCGAGCTCCTCGAGCTCGTCCTTGGTGATCACCACGTACTGCTCGGGGGCGATCTCGTAGCCCTTGACGATGTCGTTGTAGTCGACCTCCTTGCCGTCGGACTCGGCGACCCGCTTGTGGCGGACCCTGGAGCCGTCGGACTCGCGCAGCTCGCGGAACGAGACCGACTTCTTCGAGACGGCCGAATAGAGCTTCACGGGCACATTGAGGAGCCCGAAGGAGATTGAGCCTGACCAGATCGCGCGCGCCATAGGTGTCTGATACCTCAGACTACCCACGAGCTCCTTTCTCATCGGTCGCGCGAAAGAAATCTCCCGCGCCACGTCCTCCGCTTCGCGTCCGGGCGTGCGCGCACTGGGGAAGGACGGCTCGCGACGTTCAGGACTCGCGGACGACCTCGCGCGGGTCCTTGTCGTCGCGAAGGCCCTTGAACGCCGACTGGCGCAGGGTGCCCTCGTTGGTCCACTCGGTGAACTCGAACTCGCCGACCAGCTCGGGCTCGACCCAGACCGGCCCGGCGCCGCGGTCGCGCGCCCGCTGCGCGTACTTGACCCGGGGGTCCTCGCCGAGCTCGAACGGCGAGTCGGCGCGGCGCAGCGGCTCGAGCAGCTCGGTCAGCCGCTTCAGCATCTCCTGGGTGTAGCCGGTGCCGACGCCGCCGGCGTAGACGAGCCGCTGCGGCCGGCCGAGCCGCTTCGCCTCCTCGGGGGTCGCGTCCCAGTGTCCGACCAGCAGCGAGCCGACGCGCCCGCCGCGCGAGCCCTCGCCGGGCATCCAGCCGCCGATCACCAGCTCCTGGCCGCGGCGGTTTCGCACCTTGAGCCACTCGCGGCTGCGCTGGCCCGGCCGGTAGGGCGAGCCGAGCCGCTTCGCGACTATCCCCTCGAGCCGGCGCTCCTCGACCACCTTCCACAGCGCGTCGCCCTCGCCGACGTGGTTTCGCGGCGTCTGCCAGTGGGGGCCGTCGAGCTCGAGCCCGGCGAGCTGCTCTCGGCGTTCCTCGTAGGGGAGCGCGATCAGCGACCGCCCGTCGAGCCAGAGCAGGTCGAAGACGACCAGGGTCGCCGGCGTCTCGCGCGAGCGGATCCTGATCGTCGCCTCGGTGGTCAGCCCCATCCGCCGCTGCAGCAGCTGGAAGCTCGGGCGCCCGTGCTCGTCGAAGGCGACGATCTCCGCGTCGAGGATCGCCTCGCGCCCGAGCGCCTCGGGGAGCGCGGCGAGCTCCGGATAGCGCGGTGTGTGATCCGAGCCGCGCCGGGCCGAGAGCCTCAGCCCGTCGCCCGAGACGTAGGCGAGCGCCCGGATCCCGTCCCACTTGATCTCGAACGCCCAGTCGTCGCCCGTGGGCGGGACCGGGGCCGCGGTCGCCAGCATCGGCTCGAGGTTGCGGGGCATCGGATCGGCGATCGCCCGATGATCGCAGCGGTGGCGCGGGAGCGTTCAGCGTTGGGGAAGGACCCAGCCGGCCACCCGCGGGAAGCGGCTCGGCCCGGGGGTGCCGGGGTCGAACTGCTCCGAGATCCGGTCGAAGGCGACCACCTCGGCTCCGCCACGGGGCCGGCTCGCGCCGCCGTCGATGACCGCCGGGATGAACAGCCACTGGTCGGCGGCCGGCCAGCCGACCAGCAGCCAGCGCCCGTCCGGCGACCAACTCGGGCCGGTCAGCGTCCCGCGGGTCGAGAGCAGCACCCGGCGGCGCTCGCCGCCGTGGCGCTCGACCACCAGCTGGTCGCGCCCCCCAACGCGCGCGAGCGTCGCGAGCTCGGAGCCGTCGGGCGATACGGCCCGCCGGGTCGCGCCACCGATCGCGGGGGTCGAGAGCTGCTCCACGTCGGCCCGGGTCGGCTCGAGGCGCTCGCCCGTGTCGACGTTGACGGTCTTGATCTCTCCGTCGCCGGCGACATAGGTGAGCACGTTGAACCGCTCCGCCGAGGAGTCGGCGACCTTGACCGGGCCGATCGGCCGCCAGGCGGGCGCGACCGGCCGCACGTCGGCGGCGAGCAGCCGGTCGCCGGTGCCGTCGCCGGCGACCACCCGGAGGTCGTCGCCGCTTCGGTAGGCGATCCGGAAGCCGCTCGGCGCCCAGCGCGGATCGGCGATCCGGCCGCGACCCGCGAGCGTCCAGCGCGGATCGCCGTCGGGCTCCAGCGCGAGCAACTCACGGCCCCGGGTGGCGGCGACGAACAGGCCGTGCGGCGACCAGGTGGCGAAGTCGTAGTCGCCGAGCAGGCGCTTCGAGCCGTCCTCGCGGACGACCCAAGGGCCCTGTTCGGACTCGACCAGGAGCTCGCCGGCGGCCGGGAGGGAGCGCAGCGCCGGCTTCGCGTCCGGCTCGCCCTCCTCGGGCGAGAAGACGTCCGAGACCAGGTCGCCGACCTTGGCCCCGGCGGGGCTGAGGCCGATCGCGAGCGCCGCCACCCCGGCGGCCGCGATCAGCGCGATCCGCCGTCGGCGGGGCTCGCGCACGACCGGCTCGCGGCGGGCGTAGGCGGTGCGGATCACGGTCCACGCCCGGCGCTCGGCGTCGGCCTCGTCGGGCGCGGCGAGCTCCCGGAGCCGACCTTCCAGCTCGCGATCCTTGTTCATCGGATTGGCCCCTCGTCGCCGGTCTCGATCGCCGGCCGCAGCCGATCCAGGCCCCGCCGCAGCCGCGAGTTGACGGTCCCGCGCGGTAGCCCGAGCATCTGGGCGATTTCGCCCGGGGTGTAGTCGAGGACGTAGCGGAGCACGATCACCGCGCGGTGCTCGGGTACGAGGCCGCTGAGAGCCGCGGTCAGCTCGTCCGAGATCTGCCGCGGCCGGCCGGGGTCGGGCGCCTCGGGCATGCCGGCGAGCCCCTGCTCGGCACGCGCGGCCCGGGCCCGAGCGAAGTCGATCGCCCGATTGACCGCGATCCGATGCAACCAGGGGCCGAATGGCCGTCGGCGATCGAACCGCTCGAGGGCCCGGACCGCGGCAAGGAACGATTCCTGGGCGATGTCCTCCGCCGCGACCGGGTCGCCGCAGACGAGGTAGGCGGCCCGGTGCGCGCGCCGCCAATGGCGGCGGAACAGCTCCTCGAGCGCCTCGGTCGAGCCGCGCTGTGCGTCGCGCAGCAGGGCTTGGTCGCGCCGCCTGCGGGGTGGTGAGGCGACGTTGCGCAGCAGCGGCTTCGCCGAATCGGCCGCCATCTCGACCAGCGATTGTGGCGCGAATGCGAGTCCCTCAGCCACGCTCCATCAGCTCCAGCGCCAGCCTCGAGATCGCCAGCCCCTGCCGCTCGGCATCGACCTGCCCCGACGACGGCAGCTCGACCACGAACGAACTGGTCCCCGCGAAGCGGTGGTTCTGCCAGTTGGGGGCGGTGCCGTCCATCCACGGCAAGCGAACGAAGCCGATCCCGGAGAGTCGCGCGTACGCGCGCGCCGCGGGCACGCTCGGTCCCCAGGCCCGCACCAGCGGCTCGGCCTGCTGGTGAAACCAAATCGTCACGTCCGGGCGCAGGGCGCGGATCAGGCGGCGGGCGAGCCGCGACTCGGGTTCCGAGAACGCGCGGGGACCCGAGTGCTCGGGGTCGCCGGCGACGCCGATCGGACGCCACCCGCTTGCGAAGTTGCGGTTCAGGTCGACGCCGCGACCGTTGAGGCGGGTCCCCTCCGCGAGACCGTCCGGGTTCAGGTTCGAGACCGTGACCAACCCGCCGCCGACGGGCGGGCAGCCCCGCCAGGCCCTGGCGACCGCTTCGATCCCGGCGCACTCGTCGCCGTGTATGCACCCGAAAGCCAGGATCAGCGGACCGCCGGCCTCGATTCCACGCGGGCGCCCGATTCCGTTCGCAGCCCTGGCGAGGATCGGCCGCCCAGCCGCCGAGCGGCCGATCGTCACCTCGACTCGGCGCTGGGCGGCCGTCGTCGGCGCCACGGCGCGTTCGAGCCGCTCGATCGGGCTCGGCGCCGGCGCGGGACCGGGCGCGAACGCGATCGCGAGCGCGGCGAGCGCCTCGATCAAGCGAGCGGCCGCCCGCGTCGCCGCCAGGCCATTGCGACCGCGACCAGCAACAGCGCAACCCCGGTGGCGATCGCCAGCGATGCGACCGTGGGAGAGCTGGTTCCCTGGTCCGGTTCGGCGACGGCGTCGGGGGCGACGGGCGCACCGACCTCGTGGGTCTCGGCGTCGATCGTCGCCACCGGCTCGTCCCGCTTGGTCACGGTGAGCGTCGGGCCGGCGTCCGACTCGAGCCCGAGCACGTACATGTCGCGTGCGGTGACGTGGTCGAGGTCGATGCAGGCCGCCTCGCCCTCCACCGTGTCCAGCGCGTGCACGAAGGGATGCTCGCGACCGTAATAGAGGGTGTAGGCCCAGCGGCCGTCGGCGGAGGTGACCCGCGAGAGCGCGAAGCCGTACATCTCGTCGCCGGCCTCGTCGGGGTCGACGATCGGCCCGCCGACCAACCGTTGCGAGGCCAGGTCGAACGCGCGCACGTCGTACTCGGTCGGATCGCGGCGCGACGTGTAATTGATCAGGTACATCGTCCGGCCGTCGGGCGAAAGCGCATCGAAGGAGAAGTCGCCATCCAGCTCGATCGAGCGGGGGTGGCGGATGTCGTCCGTGTCGAAGACCTGGAACTCGGTCGTCTCGCGCGGGAACCCCGGGCGCGGGCTGATCAGGACGAGCGTTCCGCCGTCGGTCGAGAGTCCCGCGACCGAGCCGTCCAGGCCGACGACCGGGATCGTGTAGAGCCCGTCGAGCCGGTACGAGCCCGCGACCTCCCCGCCGTCCTGCTCGATCCGCAGCAGCAGCGTGTCTCGTCCGTCGTCGCGCGTGACGTAGCGGAAGTCGCCGGCCTCGTCGGCGATCCCGTCCGGGCCGACATCCTGGACCGGCAGCGGGTAGCCGTCGCCCATGGCGGCGCCGGGGATCGCGAGGAACACGGCGGTCAGCAACGCGGCGAGAGCTTTCATGGCCTAGATACGGATCGGAGGCCGTCCGAGGTCCCTCGTCCGTCCCCTGCGACACTCGCAGCCGTGACCCGCAAGCAGCAGCTGACGCTGGTGGCGACGATCCTCGGCTCGAACGTCGTCTTCCTCGATTCGACCGTGGTCAACGTCGCCCTGCCGACGATCCAGGAGGATCTCGACACCGGGCTGGCGGGGCAGCAGTGGATCGTCGAGGCCTACATGCTGGCGCTGGTCTCGCTGCTGCTCGTCGGCGGCTCGCTCGGCGACCTGTTCGGTCGCCGGCGATTGTTCGTGATCGGGCTCTGCGGGTTCGCGGCGGCCTCGGTCCTGTGCGCGATCGCGCCCACCGAGGAGACGCTGATCGGAGCCCGGGCGCTGCAGGGGGTGGCCGGCGCGCTGCTGGTCCCGGGCTCGCTGGCGATCCTCGCCTCGACCTTCGAGGGCGAGGCGCGTGGTCGCGCGGTCGGGCTGTGGACGGCGTGGGCGGGGATCTCGACCCTCGTCGGCCCCGCCGGCGGTGGCCTGCTGGTCGAGTTCGACTGGCGCTGGATCTTCTGGATCAACCTGCCGCTGATCGCGGTCACGATCTGGCTCACGATGCGCGCGGTCGACGAGAGCTCCGACCCCGAAGCCGTGCACGGGATCGACGGCGTCGGGATCGCGCTCTCGGCGCTCGGGCTCGCCGGGCCGGTGTTCGCGCTGATCGAGCAGCCGCTGGAGGGCTTCTCGTCGCCGATGGTCTGGGGCCCGCTGGTCGGCGGGGTGATCTGCTTCGGCCTGTTCATCTGGCGGGAGTCACGGGCGCGGGCGCCGATCCTGCCCCTGGAGCTGTTTCGCTCGCACAACTTCAGCGCCGTCAACATCGCGACCCTGTGCGTGTACGCGGCGCTCGGCGGCGCCTTCTTCTTCATCACCCTGTTCCTGCAGCAGGTCGCCGGCTACACGGCGTTCCAGGCGGGGGCCGCAACCACCCCGGTTACGGTGCTGATGTTCACCCTCTCCGGCCGGTTCGGCGCGCTTGCCTCGCGGATCGGCCCGCGGATCCCGATGGGGATCGGACCGCTGATCGCCGCGGCCGGCCTCCTGTTGCTCGCCCGGCTGAGCGCGGACCCGAACTACCTGGTCGACGTGCTGCCGGCGCTGGTGCTCTTCGGCCTCGGGCTCTCGATGACGGTGGCGCCGCTGACCACCACGGTCCTCGACTCGGTCGAGGAGCGCCACGTCGGCGTCGCCTCCGGGGTCAACAACGCGGTCGCCCGGGTCGCCGGGGTACTCGCGATCGCGGCGCTCGGGGCGGTGATCTCGGCCCAGTTCTCGTCGGCGCTCGATCACAAGGCGCCCCCCGTGCGGGGCCCGGCGGCGGCGTCGGCAATCGAGGCCGCGGAGGAGCAGCCGCTCTCCGGCGGCGGCGTCAGCGGCGTCCCGGAGCCGGAGGCGCGGGCGCTCGACTCCGCGATCGAGGACTCCGCGGAGTCGGCGTTCCATCTCGGAATGCTGCTCGGCGCGGTGCTGATGGCGCTCGGCGGCGTGATCTCGCTGCTCTGGGTCCGAAACCCGGAGGGCGAGGCGGAACGCGAACCAGTGCGCGGGCCGGGATCGGCGGCGACGGCGGGCGAGTGCGGGCGCTGCGCCGAGGGCGATACCGGGCCGGAGCCGGAGCCAGAGCCGGTCGCGGCGCGCGCCTGAGCGGTGCGCGCGGACGACCTGGCTCGCGCTCGCCCCGAGATTGCAGCCGCGTGAGGATCTTCAGCGGCATCCAGCCGACCGGCAGAAAGCACCTCGGCAACTACATCGGCGCGATCCGCCAGTACGTCGACGGTCAGGACCGGGTCGCCAAGGGCGAGTCGATCTACTGCATCGTCGACCTGCACGCGATCTCGGTCCCCTATGACCCGGCCGAGTTGCGCGAGCGCGTCTACGACACGACGGCGATCCTGGTCGCGGCGGGGCTCGACCCGGGGCGCTGCATCCTCTTCCGCCAGTCAGACGTTCGCGAGCACACCGAGCTCACCTGGCTGCTCTCGGCGGTCACCGCCCACGGCGATCTCAACCGGATGACCCAGTTCAAGGAGAAGTCGGCGAAGCAGCGCGAGCTGGTCTCGGCCGCGCTCTTTCTCTATCCCGTCCTGCAGGTGGCCGACGTGCTCGCCTACAAGGCCGACGAGGTGCCGGTCGGCGAGGACCAGCGCCAGCACGTCGAGTTGATGCGCGAGATCGCCCGCCGCTTCAACGAGCGCTTCGCGCCAGGGTCGCCGATCGTGGTCGAGCCCGAGCACCGGATCCCCGAGATCGGCGGCCGGGTGATGGACCTCCAGGACCCGACGGCGAAGATGTCGACCACCAGCGGCAGCGAGCAGGGCACCGTGCTGGTGCTCGACACCGAGAAGGCGTTGCGCAAGAAGGTGATGAGCGCGGTCACCGACTCCGGCTCCGAGATCAGGCGCGGCCCCGGCAAGGAGGGCATCGCGAACCTGATCGAGATCCTCGCGGTCGTCCGCGGCTCCGACCCGGCGGCGATCGAGGCCGAGTTCGAGGGCTCCGGCTACGGAGACTTCAAGCGGGCGGTCGCCGATCAGGTCGCCGGCTACCTGGCCCCGGTGCGCGAGCGCTACGACGGGCTGCGGGCCGACGAGGCCGAGCTCGAGCGGATCCTCGAGGCGGGGGCGGAGAAGGCGCGGGCGATCGCCTCGGTGACCGTGGCGGAGGTCCGCGACGCGATGGGCATCGGTCCCGCCGGCCCGGCCTAGTCGCCGTCTTCCTCGCGCACCTGCCCGTAGTTGATCGCGGCGACGATCATCACCCCGCCGGCGATGTTGCCGGCGATCGTCACCGCGAGCCAGCCGAGCAGGTCGCCGAGCGAGAGCGGGCCCTCGAACAGCGCGCAGAAGGCCTCGACCGTGGTCGCGATGCAGTGGTCGAAGCCGCCGAGACCGACCAGCAGGGTGATCGCGTAGATCACCGTGATCTGGCCGATCGCGTGCTCGGAGGCCTCGACCAGCCAGGCGACCAGCGCCAGCAGCCAGCCGGTGACCACGGCGCTCCAGAAGGTGGTCGTCAGCGGTCCCGAGGTGTCGCCGACGCCCTCGGCGACGAGCTTCGCCTGCACCGGGTCGCCGAGCGCGCCGGTGAACATCGCCAGGATCGCGAACAGCAGCGCGCCGGCCAGGTTGGCGGTGAGGACGATCGCCCAGAGCCGGCTCGAGACGCGCAGGAACTCGGGCCGGCGCATGGTCACCATCACCGGGTAGAGGGTGTTCTCGGTGAAGAACTGGGCCCGCCCGATGATCACCGCGATGTAGCCGATCGGGTAGAGCAGGGCGGCGACGAACTTGTCCGAGTCCTCGCTGCCGAGCGTGACCAGGGCGAGCGCGTAGGCGAGCGGCGCCAGCGCGACCGTGAACCCGGCGAACAGGGCGGAGAAGGCGAGGCTCCCGGGCGGGCGCCTGAGCTCCTCGACCGTGTCGTCGCAGACGCGCTCGTAGATGTCGACCGCGTGCGGACGCGGTTCGAGCGGGGACTCCTCTGCGGGCTTCAGCCGCTCCTCGGACGCCTTCATGCGTGGCGACATATTCCCGCTGGACGCGAAAACAACCACCGGTGGCCGCCGACCGGGGTTCTAGGCTCTCCCGCATGAGAGCCGCCGAGCTCGATCTCGACCTGGACGTTTTCGCGGGTCCGTTCGACCTGCTGATGACCGTCGTCCTGCGCGAGGAGGTCGCCCTGGCCGAGGTCGAGCTGGGGGAGATCGTGATCGCCTACCTCGAGCGGGTCGAGGAGCAGGGCGAGCTCGATCTCGAGGCGGCGACCGAGTTCCTGGTCCTGATCGCGAGCCTCCTGGAGCTGAAGTCGCGGCTGCTGTTGCCGGCGCCGGAGGAGGAGCTGATCGAGCTCGCCCCGGAGGAGGCGGCCGAGGAGCTGCTCGCGCGGATGCTCGAGTACCGCCGCTTCCGCGACGCGGCCGCCCACCTCGCGGAGCTGTTCGAGGACGGCCGTCGCTACGAGTACCGCGCGGCGCCGCTGCCGCCCGAGCTGCGCCGGGTGGCGCTCGACGCGGCGACCACTGCCTACGAGCCGGAGCTGCTCGCGGCGTCGATCGGCGACCTGCTGCGGACCCCGCCGAAGCCCGACCTCTCGCACATCCGCCCGACCGTCTCGCTCGACCGACGCCTGCGGGTGCTGCGCGAGCTGCTCGCAGGCCAGGGCTCGATCGACTTCGACCGCAGCTTCGGCGACGAGGACAAGCTGACCCAGGCGGTGACCCTGTTCGCGCTGCTCGAGTTGCACAAGCGAGGCGAGGCGACCTGGGAGCAGGGCGAGGTCTTCGGCGCGATCGAGGTCAAAACCGCCGGCACGTCCTCCGCTTCGCGTCCGGGCGTGCCGGGTGAGGCCCGGGCCTGATGGTGTCGAACGAGCCGCCTCAACAGCGGCGGGGCTCGGCTACGCCTCGCTTGGAGCGGATAGTCGAGGCGCTGCTCTTCCTCGCCCCGGAGCCGGTGAGCACGGCGGAGCTGGCCGAGGCGTGCGAGGTCACCGAGGCCGAGGTCGACCGGGCCCTCGACCTGCTCGGCGAGTCGCTCGCCGGCCGCGGGCTGGTCCTGCGCGAGGTCGCCGGCGGTCACACCCTCGCCGCCCACCCCGGCGCCGGCGACGCCGCCCGCCGGCTGCTGGCGCGGCCGAAGACGCCGCCGCTGACCCAGGCTCAGGCCGAGACCCTGGCGATCATCGCCTACCTGCAGCCGGTCTCGAGGCCGGAGATCGCCCGAATCCGCGGCGTCTCCTCGGAGTCGGCGCTGCACACGCTCACCGAGCGTGGCCTGATCGAGGAGTCGGGGCGCTCCCGCTTCGGCGCCGTGATCCACCGGACCACGCCGCTGTTCGAGCGCCTCTTCGGGCTCTCGGACCTCGACGCGCTGCCGGACCCGGCCCGCTTCGACCCGACCCCCGAGGACGAGGCCGAGCTGCGCGAGCGGTTGCTGAAGGCCGGCGAGCAGCGCGCCGAGTAACCCGCTCACCCGGTCAGCGTTCGCCTGACCGACCCGAATGCGGCTAGCTTCGCCGCATGCGGCTCGCCAAATACCTCGCCCACTCGGGGGTCGCCTCGCGGCGCAAGGCCGAGGAGCTGATCGCTGGCGGGCGGGTGCGGGTTGGTGGCAAGGTGGTCCGCGACCCGGCCCGCGACGTCGAGTGGGAGAGCGGGGTGGAGGTCGACGGGCGCCAGGTCGGGCCGGAGCCGCGCGAGGTCTGGATGCTGAACAAGCCGGTCGGCGTGACCTCGACCGCGCACGAGCCGGGCCGCCGCCGTGCGGTAACCGACCTGGTCGAGTCGAAGCGCCGCCTCTACCCGGTCGGCCGCCTCGACGCGGACTCGACCGGGTTGATCCTGCTCACCAACGACGGCGAGCTCGCCAACCGGCTCATGCACCCGCGGTACGAGGTCCCGCGCACCTACCGTGCGCGCCTGCGCCGGCCGCCGACCGAGACGGACATCGGCCGGCTGCGCGACGGGGTGCTGCTCGACGACGGCCCGACCAGGCGCGCCAGGGTGCGCCGGGTCTCGCCCCGGGTGCTCGAGCTGACGATCACCGAGGGCCGCAACCGCCAGGTGCGGCGCATGGGCGAGGCGATCGGCAACGAGGTCGTCGACCTGGAGCGGGTCGCGTTCGGCCCGCTGCGGCTCGGCGAGCTGGCAAGCGGCCAGGCGCGCATGCTGCGCCCGGCCGAGCTCCGCCGCCTCTGGAAGGATCAGGGGGAATGAGCGGGACCGAGAACAGGCTCTGGGCCGTCCGCGGTGCGGCCCAGGCGGAGCGCAACGACGAGCCCTCGATCCTGGCCGCGACCGAGGAGCTGATGACCGCGCTGATGGAGCGCAACGGGCTCGTCCCCGACGACATGGTCTCGGTGATCCTGACCTGCACCGACGACCTCAACGCCCAGTTCCCGGCGGTCGGAGCGCGCGCGGTCGGGCTCGACCAGGTGCCGCTGCTGTGCAACCGCGAGCTCGACGTCCCCGGGGCGATGGAGCGGGTGATCCGGGTGCTCGCCCACTACTACGGGCCCGCCGATCGCAAGCCCGCCCACGTCTACCTGGGCGAGACCAAGCGCCTGCGCGCGGACCTGCACTCGGCACAATGAGCCGCGATCCCCGATGAGCGTCCAGTTCGCCCACAAGCTCGCGCAGATCCCCGGCTACGTCGCCGGGGCACCGGCCGGCAAGGCGCCCGAGTCGATCGCCGACGAGGGCATCGCCCAGCTGGCGTCGAACGAGTCGCCGTTCGGCCCGCACCCGGCCGTGGTCGAGGCGATCACGCGCGCCGCCGCGGCCGCCAACCGCTACCCGGACCCGAGCGCCGGCCTGCTGCGGCGCCGGATCGCCGAGCGCTACGAGGTCGACCCCGCCGGCGTCGCGCTCGCAAACGGCTCCTGCGAGGTGCTGCTGGCGGCGGCGCTCGCCCTCTGCGAGCCGGGCGCGGAGCTCGTCTACGCCTGGCCGTCGTTCTCGATCTACCCCTACCTCGCGCCGCTCTCTGGCGCTCGCGAGATCCGGGCGCCGCTCGGCGAGGGCGACGTCCACGATCTCGACGCGATCGCCACCGAGATCACCGCCGCGACCCAGCTGGTGATCGTCTGCAATCCGAACAACCCGACCGGGACCCACCTGCCGGCGGCGCGGATCGCCGAGTTCCTCGAGCGCGTCCCGGGCCACGTGACGGTGATCGTCGACGAGGCCTACGTCGAGTTCCAGCTCAACGACCACCCCGACGCCAGCCTCGACCTGCGCCGCGACTTCCCCAACCTCGTCCTCATGCGCACCTTCTCCAAGGTCTACGGGCTCGCCGGGCTGCGGGTCGGCTACGCGATCGGCGGCGCCAAGTTCCGCTCCGCGGTCGATGCGGTGCGCCAGCCGTTCAGCGTCAACGCGCTCGCCCAGGCCGCAGCCGCCGAGGCGGTCCGCCACGGCGACGACGTCGCCGCCCGGGTCGAGCGCAACCTGGTCGAGCGGGTGCTGGTCGAGGAGGGCGTCCGCGAGCTCGGGCTCGAGACGCCGGACTCGCATGCGAACTTCTCCTGGGTCGCGCTGGGCGACGCGGACGAGGCCGAGGTGGTCGCGGCGCTCGCCGAGCGCGGGATCCTGGTGCGGCCGGGGACGCCGCTGGGCGGGCCCGGCCACATCCGCGTCAGCTACGGGTCCCCGGACGAGAACAGGCGCTTCCTCGACGCCCTCGGCGAGATTCTCGGCTAGCTCGCGCCGTCGCGACCGCGCCACTCCGGCGCCAGCAGCGAGTAGAGGACCAGGTCGCGGTACTGGCCGCCGAAGCGCTCCGCGCCGCGCAGCAGGCCCTCCTCGGTGAACCCGAGCCGCTCGGGGATCGCGCGGCTGCGCGGGTTGTCGGGGGCGGCCCGGATCTGCAGCCGGTGCAGGCCGAGCTCGCCGAAGCCGTGGTCGATCAGGCGCGCGACCGCCCGGGTCATCAGGCCGCGGCCCTGGGCCGAGCGCGCGAGCCAGTAGCCCAACGAGGTCGAACGGTTGTCGCGGTCGAGCCGGTGCAGGCCGAGCACCCCGGCGATCGCCGAGCCGGCAACCAGCGCGACCTGGAACCCGTCGGACTCACGTTCCTGGGCGATCGACTCGTCGATGAACGCGACCACGCCTTCCCGGGTCTGCCCGGGAGCCCACGGCATCCAGCGGGCAAGGTGGTCGCGGTTCGCGTCGACCAGCCGGTAGAGCTCGTCGGCGTCGCCCGGCTCGAGCGAGCGCAGGTGGACGTCGTCGGCGAGCTCGAAGCGGGGCACGGTCAGGTCCCGTCGGCGGAGAAGTGCTGGTAGTCGCGGACCGGGCCGGGGCCGTCGCCGAGCCACTCCCAGCCGGCGCGCCGAGCGAACGCCTTCACCACCCGGTCGCCGTCGTGGATCATCCCGACGGCGTCGCCCGAGCGATCCGCGGACTCGCGCCCGGCCGGCGGCGAGACGTGCGAGCCCGAGACGTAGGGGTTCTCGACCGGGTTCAGGTCGATCGC
>DASPGZ010000159.1:0-7972 GCA_035620355.1 Solirubrobacterales bacterium
GGAGAGCAGCGGCGAGGTCGCGCTCGCAAACCCGACCAGCGAGGCGGCGGGGCAGGTCTCGGCCAGGAAGTCCGCCTGCGAGCACTGGTTGCTGAGCACGTCGTTGTTGCCGCCGATCCCGGCCGGCAGCACGACCTGCGCCCGCCGCAGGCCTGCCTCCTCGATCGTCTGGGCGATCGTCGTGCTGAGCTCGATCGGGTCGTTGACCGCGCCGACCCGCTTCACCCGGGCGCTGAGCTCGGGCGTGAACGGAAGCGCGCCGCAGTTCGAGGTCGCGAACTGGGCGTTGGCGGTGGCGGTCTGGCCGTCGTAGGCGGCCGCGTCGAAGCCGACGTTGTGGGTCTTGCAGGAGGTCGGCAGGCGGATGAAGCCCTGGCCCGATGGGGCCGTGCCGTCGAGCGTCAGCGAAAGCGAGGTGATGTTGATCTGCGTGGGTATCCCCGCCACGGTCGCCGTGTTCGGCAGCCCGTTCAGGATCGTGTCGAGGCCGAGGTCGCTCGGGCGAAGGGTGGCTGCCGACTGGACGATGATCTTCGGAAACAGCGGATTCCCTGGGAGGGGGATCGGAAGGGGGTCGAGGACGATGCCGAAACGAGCCGGCTCGCCGGCGCGCGGCACGACGTTGTAGACGGTGCCCGACACGCTCAACGGGATCGGCACGACGAGATCGACCTCCAGGTCATTGACCACAGTCCCGACGGCGCTCCCGGCTGGGCAGTTGTCAGCGCTGAGCTCGGATTCGGTGCACATCGATGCCGCCCGCGGATTGCCGATCAACCCGGGTGGCAGGTGGATGGTGAGGTCACGAAGGTCCGCTTCGGGCTCAATGACCTCGAACGAGAGCGTCAGATCGGCGTTCGCTCCGGCCTGATTGCTGGCCGGAGCTGCGGTAACGTTCTCGAGCTCGAAGGCATGGGCGGAGGGGGCGACAGCGAGCAGCGCGGCGCACGCGCACGCAGCCCCGATTCCAACCCTCACATGCCTCCCCAGGCGATGCCTCATCCCGTGGTTGGAATACTTGCACGGTCGATGCCGATTTACGAGTACAAGTGTCCGGACGGCCATGCCTTCGAGGTCGTCCAGTCGATGTCGGACGATCCGGTCACCGTCTGCGAGGTCTGCGGCAAGCCGGTGGAGCGGGTTTTCCACCCGATCGCCGTCCATTTCAAGGGCTCGGGCTTCTACACGACCGACTACGCGAAGAAGGGCTCGTCGTCCAACGACTCGGGCTCGAAGTCGGAGTCGAAGGGCTCCGACTCGGGGTCGGGGAAGTCGGATTCGAAGAGCTCGGAGTCGGCGTCGAGCTCGGGCTCGAGCGGCTCGTCGAGCTCCGGCTCCTCGGACTGAGCGCCTAGGACTGGGGGCAGTTCGGGCTACGCGGCGGCTTCTCGCCGAGCAGCTTCTCGGCGGCGCGCTCGCACTCCTCGGGCGCGACTACCAGGTTGCCGGCCGCGGTCGTGCCCGACGGGGTGAGCACGTCGGTGCCGCCGCCGCCGATCGCGGCGGAGAGCACCAACTGGGGCATGGTCAGCGCGCCCATGCTCGAGACCATCGCCTTGGGGGCGTTCCAGCCGATCAGCGGGCCCTTGATGAAGTTCATCGGCAGGCTGGTGATGCTGGTCAGCTTGCCCTTGATCCCGTCGAGGATCAGCTGTTGGAACTGGGCCCGCTCGACGTCGGTGCCGGCGAACTCGCCCTCGCCGCAGCTGTTGGAGCGCGTTCGCGCCAGGGTGATCGCCTGGAAGCCGTCGAGGTGGTTCTCGCCCTGCTCGAGGTCGAGGTTGAAGGCACCCTCGGAGACGCTCGAGCAGACGTCGGTCGGCAGGTCGACGTCGATCCCGCCGATCGTGTCGATGAAGCTGCGGAAGCCGTCGAAGTCGATGATCGCGACCTGGTCGACGTCGATCCCGAGCAGGCCCTCGACCGTGCGCACGGCGAGCTTGGCGCCGCCGGCGGCGTAGGCGGAGTTGATCTTCTGCGGGCCCTGCCCGGGGACCTCGGCCAGTGTGTCGCGGGGGATCGAGAGCTTGCGGAAGGTGCCGCCGCCGGCGCGGATCAGCATGATCGTGTCCGAGCGGAAGGGGCCGTTCTTGCAGTTGTCGTCGGTCGGGCGGCCGCTGGTGACGGCGTCGATGCAGTTCTTCGACTCGGCCTCGTCGGCGCCGGCGAAGGCGCCCGAGCGCACGTCGGTTCCGAGCACCAGGATCGTCTGCGGGCTGACGAGCATGAACGGGTTGCCGTCGATCACCTTGCCGACGCCGTCGGCGAGCTTCGCCTTCTGGATCTGGGCCGAGACGGCGAAGGCGAGGAAGCTGAGCGCGATCCAGCCGAGGGCGAAGATCCCGGCCCACTTGAGCGCCTTGCGCCACCAGGGGCGGTCGTCCGGCGACCCGGGACCCTTCGGGGGCTTGTCGCCTCCGTCGCCGCCGCGCTTGAACCGGTCGCCGAGGCCGGAGAGGTCCGGCTTGCGGATCCGGTCGGAGAGCCGCGGGCGCGACTTGTAGACCGTGTACTCGGGCGGGTCCGTTCGCTCAGGCTGCTCAGGCTTATCCCCGGCGTCAGGCATCGGCTATCAATACCGCATGCCCTTCGGGGAATCCTTTAAATGAGGGCTGCGATCGGCGCTGATCTCGGAGGGACGAAGATGGCCATCGGGGTCGTCGACTCCGACCTGAACGTCCTCCATCGTGGCACCGAGCCGACCATCGGGCTCGAGCTCGACGAGCTGCTCGACACGCTCGAGGCCGAGCTGCGCGAGGCGCTCGACGCCTGGCCGGAGGCGCCCGCGGTCGGGCTCGGGATCCCGTGCACGATCGACCGCGAGCGCGGGCTGGCGATCACCTCGGTCAACCTGCCGATCGCCAACGTGCCGCTGCGCGACCTGATGTCGGAGCGGCTCGGGCTGCCGGTTTTCATCGACAACGACGCGAACATGGCGGCCCTCGCCGAGCACCGCTTCGGCGCCGGCAAGGGGACCCGCAACCTCGTCCTGCTGACGATCGGGACCGGGATCGGCGGCGGGCTGGTGCTCGAGGGCGAGCTCTACCGCGGCTCGACCGGTGCCGGGGCCGAGCTCGGCCACATGGTGATCGACGAGAACGGCCCGCGTTGCCAGGGCAACTGCCCCAATCACGGCTGCGTCGAGGCGCTCGCCTCGGGCACCGCGCTCGGCAGGGCCGGGCGGATCGCCGCCGAGGCCCACCCCGACTCGGCGCTCGGCAAGGCGCTCGCCCGCGGTGAGGAGATCACCGGCAGGACGGTGACCCTGGCGGCGCTCGCCGGGGACGGGATCGCGGTCGAGGTGGTCGCCGGCGTCGGCCGTCACCTCGGCGTCGCCCTGGCCAGCTACGCGAACATCTTCGAGCCCGACGTGATCGTGATCGGCGGCGGGGCGGCCGCCTCCGGTGAGCTGCTGCTCGATCCCGCTCGCCGCGAGCTGCGCGCCAGGGCGCTGGCGCCGATGAACGAGACCCGGGTGGTCGCCGCCGAGCTCGGTCCCGAGGCCGGGATGATCGGCTCGGCGACGATGGCGCTGGAAGAGAGTCTCTGATGGCGGGGAGATTGACCGTCTGCCCGACGCCGATCGGGAACCTCGAGGACCTGAGCCCGCGCGGGCGGCGGGCGCTCGAGGAGGCCGATCTGGTCGCCTGCGAGGACACCCGGCGGGCGGGGCGGCTGTTCGAGCGGCTCGACATGCACCGTCCCCGGCTGGTCTCCAACCACGAGCAGAACGAGGTCGAGCGCGCCCGCCAGCTCGTCGCCCAGATCGAGCGCGGGGCCAAGGTCGTGCTGATCTCCGACGCCGGCACCCCGGCCATCTCGGACCCCGGCTACCGCCTGATCCGTGCCTGCGTCGACCGCGGGCTCGAGCTCGAGGTGCTCCCGGGTCCCTCGGCGGTGATCACGGCCCTGGTCGCCTCGGCGCTGCCGGTCGACCGCTGGCGCTTCGAGGGCTTCCTGCCGCGGCGCGCGGGCGAGCTCGAGCGGGTTCTGAGCTCGATCGAGACCGTGGTCGCGTTCGAGTCGCCGAAGCGGCTCCCCGCCTCACTCTCCGCCCTTGCGGCCCTGGCGCCCGACCGCGAGGCGGTCGTCTGCCGCGAGCTGACCAAAATGCACGAGGAGATCGCCAGGGGCACGCTGGGCGAGCTGGCGCGGAAGTTCCGCGATGACGTCAAGGGCGAGATCGTGGTCGTGATCGCGCCCGCCTCGGCGCGCGCGGCGGGCGCCGACGTCGGTTTCGCGGTCGACGCGCTGCGGCGCCTGGTCCAGTCGGGCGCCCGGCCGCGAGCGGCCGCGAGCGTGGTCGCGGCGCTCACCGGCACCCGCGCGAACGACCTCTACAAGGGTTTGACTGGTCGAGATGCCCGTCGTTGAGCGTTGGTTACGCGGGCAGTGCGGGTTCTTGCGCCGCCTCTGAGACCGATTAGGATGCGCGCGGGTACAGATCGGCCGATTGGGTGCCGTTTCCGGGAGGTGTGAGGATGCCTCCGAGCGTAAGCGCACGACGCTAGTGGGTAGAGAGGAGTCAGGCGTACGCCGTCCCGTAGTGCAGGGAGAGCGACCGGATAGCGGAGGAGCGGGACGCCTAGTCGCGCGGGTCGCGGGTTTCGCCGCGCTGATCGTCGCCATCGTCCTGGTCGCGCTGCTGCTGTTCGGGGGCGAGAGCGGGACCAAGTACAAGCTCCTGTTCGAGACCGGCGGCCAGCTCGTCCCCGGCAACGAGGTGCTGGTCGGCGGCCAGCCGATCGGCACCGTTGACGACATCTCGCTCACCGAGGACGCCCAGGCGCAGGTTGAGATCAGCGTCGACGAGGCCCTGCACGACGGCACCACCGCCGTGATCCGCGCCACCTCGCTCTCGGGGATCGCGAACCGCTACATCTCGATCTCGCCCGGCCCCAACTCGGAGCCCGAGATGCCCGACGGCACGGTGATCCCGTCGAGCCAGACGAGCACCCCGGTCGACATCGACCAGCTCTTCAACACCTTCGATCGCCGCACCCGCGAGGGCCTCTCGGAGTTCATCCAGGGCCAGGCGACCGTCTACACCGGTAACGAGGAGGAGGCCAACCAGGCCTACAAGTACCTCGCGCCGGGGATCCAGTCGACCACCCGGCTGCTCGAGGAGCTGACCCGCGACGACCAGACCTTCTCCGAGTTCCTCGCCTCCGGCTCCTCCGTGCTCGGCTCGATCGCCGAGCGCCGCGACGACCTCGCCGCCCTGACCTCGAACGCGAACCAGGCGCTGGGCGCGATCGCCGATCAGAACGAGGCCTTCGACCGCAGCCTCGTCGCCCTGCCGCCCGCCCTGCGCCAGGCGAACTCGACCTTCGTCAACCTGCGCGCCGCGCTCGACGACCTCGACCCGCTGATCCAGGCGACCGGGGAGGCGACCCCGCAGCTGACGCCGTTTTTGGTCGACCTCGCGAACGTCGCCGACCGCTCGGTGCCCGTGTTCCGCAACCTGAGCAAGGTCCTGCACCTCGACGGCCCCGCGAACGACCTCGTCGACACGCTCGGGGCGCTGCCCGGCGCCCAGCGGCGCGCCTCCTCCTCGGTGCCGCAGCAGATCAGGGCGCTCGACGCGAGCCAGCCGAACATCGCCCAGCTGCGCCCCTACGCCCCCGACCTGCTCGCCTTCCTCGGCCGCTTCGGCCAGGCGTCGTCGAACTACGACGCCAGCGGCCACTACCTGCGCGTGCAGCCGACCGGGATCAACTTCTTCAACTGGAACCCGGCCACCAGCGTGCTCGACCCGGCCCCGACCTCGCAGCAGTTCCAGGACTTCGACAGCGGCTTCTTCAACCGCTGCCCCGGTGGCTCGACGCAGCCGATCGCCGGCTCCAACCCGTTCCTAGACGACGGCTCGCTCGCGGGCGTCTGCGACCCGGCCGCGGTCCCGGAGGGACCATGAGGCGCGCCCTGGCGATCCTGGTCGCACTCGCCGCCTCGGTGGCGATCCTGGTCGTCGGCACCGGCGCCGGCGGCGACGAGGGCACCTACAAGGTCCGCGCGATCTTCGACAACGGCGCCTTCATGGTTCCCGGCGAGGAGGTCCGGATCGCCGGCGCCAACGTCGGCGTGGTCGAGGACGTCACGGTCACCAACGAGACCGAGGCCGCGCACGCCGACGGCAGCCCGCAGCCCGGCCGCGCGGTGCTCGTCCTGCGGATCGACGACCCGGGCTTCCAGGACTTCCGCGAGGACGCCTCCTGCCTGATCCGCCCGCAGTCGCTGCTGGGCGAGAAGTTCGTCGAGTGCGAGCCGACCCAGCCGCGCGCGGCCGGCAGCGAGGCGCCGCCCGAGCTCGCGGTGATCGAGGACGGCGAGGAGGGCGAGGGCGAGCGCTTCCTGCCGCTCGAGTCGAACGGCAAGGCGGTCGACCTCGATCTGGTCAACAACATCATGCGCGAGCCCTACGCCGACCGCTTCCGGCTCATCCTCAACGACCTCGGGGCCGGGCTCGCAGCCCGCGGCGACGACCTGGCGGAGATCATCGACCGCTCCGACCCGGCGCTGCGCGAGACCAACGCCGTGCTCGCGATCCTCGCCGACCAGAACCGCCAGCTGGCCGAGCTGGCCCGCAACGGCGATGCGGTGCTCGAGCCGCTGGCCCGCGACCGCGACCAGATCGGCGGCTTCATCAACAGCGCCACGGTCACCGCGCAGGCGACCGCGGAGCGCGGGGCCGAGCTCGAGCAGAACCTGGCGCTGCTGCCGCAGACGCTGCGCGAGGTGCGCTCGACGATGACCGAGCTGAAGCGGTTCACCGATGCCGGCACGCCGACCTTCACCCAGCTCGCCGCGGCCGCCCCGTCGGCGACCCGGGCGACCCAGGCGCTCGGGCCGTTCGCCGACTCGGCCGAGACCGCGCTGCTCTCGCTCGGCGACGCCGCCGAGGCGAGCCAGTCGCCCCTGGTCCGCTCCGACTCGCTGATCCGCCAGATCCGCAAGCTCGCCAACTCGGCCGCCCCGGCGACCCGCGAGCTGGCCAAGTTCCTGCGCTCGACCCGGCGCCACAACGGGTTCGAGAACCTGCTCCAGTTCGCCTACCAGGCCACCGGCGCCTTCAACGCCTTCGACGACCTCGGCCACTTCGGGCGCGCCTTCCTGCTGATCACCAACTGCAACGACTACGTCACCGACCAACTGCTGTTCGACTGCATCGCGAACTTCAAGGAGCCGACCGAGACCGAGGAGACCAAGGCCGAGAAGGGCAAGCCCAAGCGCGACCGGGCCGAGCGCCAGCCGGCCGGCGAGGGCCGCGACACCGGCGACGACGCGCAGGGCTCGGTCGAGTCCGAGCCGCAGCCTTCCGGGCCGCAGAACGAGCCGCAGCAGCCCGAGACGACGACGCCGGAGGGTGACGCGGCGCCGCCGCTCGAGACCGAGCCCTCGACCCCGACGACCCCGGTTCCGACCACGCCCGAGGGCTCCGAGCCCGAGGTCGGGGTGGCGCCGGCCTCCAGCAGCCGGGCACAGATGCGCGACGCCCGCGGCCTGCTCGACTTCCTGATCGGGTCGCAGCGCGAGCGCAGGGAGAAGCGCCGATGAGGAGCCGGGGACCGGGTCTGACGGCGAGCCCGACGATGGTCGGCGCGCTCACGGTGATGGTCGTGATCCTCGCCGTATTCCTCGCCTACAACGCCAACACCGGTCTGCCGTTCGTGCCCACCTACCGGATCACGGTCCAGGTTCCCGACGCCAACACGCTGGTGCCCGGCAACGAGGTCCGCGTCGGCGGCGTGCGGGTCGGCGCGGTCGAGTCGATCGACCCGGAGCAGACGGAGGACGGCGAGCTCAGCGCCGCCCTCAACCTGAAGCTCGACCGCGACGTCGACCCGATCCCGGTCGACTCGACCGTGATCGTCCGCTCGCGCTCGGCCCTCGGACTCAAGTACCTGGAGATCAACCTCGGCGACTCCGACGAGGGCTTCGAGGAGGGCAGCGTGGTGCCGCTCTCCGCCGCCAC
>DASPGZ010000160.1:0-8393 GCA_035620355.1 Solirubrobacterales bacterium
TCCGAGTCGGGCAGCGACGACTCGCCGTCCTGGCTCGGCTGGCCCCCATCTCCCTCCGGTCCTCCCGGGGCCTCCTCCGCGAGAAGCACGTCCGCCTTCTCAGACAATTGCCCATCCTTCCCTCTCTTGGGCGGCCGGGAGTATAAAGACTGTCCAGGGTTGCGAGCGCACCCCCGGCCGTGTCGCGGCCCGCGTACCCTGTGCGCATGGCCACCACAGAAGCGCGTTCGATCCCCGTCCCCTCGACCGACGTCCAGGCCGGTCGACCCGCGACCGAGGTCAGCCTGACCCGGGTCGGGGTCCAGGGCGTCGAGAAGGTGATCAAGGTCGCCGCCGCTCCCGGGAACGACGGGACGCCGGGCGACGGTCAGCTCTACTTCGCCGAGCTCGAGTGCATGGTCGACCTCAACCCGCAGCAGGCAGGCGTCCACATGTCGAGGTTCGAGGAGGTCGTCAACGAGGCGATCGACGGCGTCGTCCTCGATCAGACCCTGCGCGCGGAGGAGCTCGCCGGCCGGATCGCCGAGCAGATCCGCGTCCGCCAGGACGGCCTGCGGGCGGAGGTCACCGTAGCGGCCCGTTATCCGGAGACGGTGTCCACCCCGGTCTCGGGCATCCAGACCCAGGAGATCTACACCCTGTTCGGGACCGCGGTCGCCTCCGAGCGCGGCACCAGGACCCTGACCGGGGTGGAGGCCCACGGGATGACCGCCTGCCCCTGCGCCCAGGGGCTGCTCGCCGACTCCGCCCGCGAGCGGCTGGTCGCCGACGGCTTCGGCGGCGACGAGATCGAGCGGATCTTCGAGGCCGTCCCCGTCGCCACCCACAACCAGCGCGGGATCGGCTCGCTGCACATCGGCCGCCTCGAGGGCGCCGACGTCGCCCTCGACGCGCGCGACCTGTTGGAGATCGTCGAGTCGTCGATGAGCTCCGAGATCTACGAGCTGATGAAGCGCTCCGATGAGGCCCACGTGGTCGAGAAGGCGCACCGCAACCCGCGCTTCGTCGAGGACGTCGTCCGGGAGATGATCCGGCGGGTCGCCGACGCCTACCCGGGCCTCGGCGAGGGCGGCTTCGTGCTCGCCCGCCAGGAGAACCTGGAGACGATCCATCGCCACTCGGTGACCGCCGAGCGCTCCGGCCTCTTCTCCGAGATCCTCGCCGAGCTCGAGACCGGCGAGCACTCGCGCCACCACACCACCCGGCGCGAGTGGCTCGAGGCCCCCTGCGCCTGAGCCGCTAGCCGCCGGCGACCGGCTCGGTCGGGGTCGTCGACGAGCGCTGCTCGTGCTCGGCCATCCGCTTGCGCAGGCCGAAGAAGTAGTCGAGCCCCGAGATCACGGTGACCGCGACCGCGAGGTAGAGCAGCACGTCGACCCAGGTGGGAGCCGGGTCGAACGCGATCAGGGCGAAGATCGCCGCCACCTGGAGCGCGGTCTTCAGCTTCCCGAGCCAGCTCGCGGCGATCACGACTCCGCGCTCGGCGGCGACGCTGCGCAGCCCGGTGACGGCGAGCTCACGGGCGATGATCACCATCGCGATCCAGGCGGCGAGGCGGTCGAGCGAGACGAGCGAGATCAGCGCCGCGATCACCAGCAGCTTGTCGGCCAGCGGATCCATCAGCTTGCCGAAGTTGGTCACCTGCTTGCGGCGCCGGGCGATGTAGCCGTCGAGCCCGTCGCTGAGCGCCGCGAGCGCGAACACGATCGCCGCGATCACGTCGCCGTCGGGCGTCTCGTCGAGCAGCGCGACGACCAGCACCGGAACCGCCACGATCCGCAGCATCGTGAGCACGTTCGGGACGTTGACCGGGAACATCGCCGGCCCAGTATGGCGCTGTCGTCACGCCGCGCCCGGGCTCAGGCGTCGTCGGCGAGCTCGCGGGCCCGGGCGAAGACGCCGTCGAGCATCTCCACCGTGAGCTTGCCGGTGAACGTGTTCTGCTGCGAGGGATGGAAGCTCCCGAGCAGGGTCAGGGAGCCGAGCTGCGCCTCGGCGCCGTGGCCGAAGCGCGGACGCGGTCGCGGGGCCGGATGGCCGAGCGCGCGCGCCGCCCGCAGCGCCCCGTCCCAGGCGAACGACCCCAGCGCCAGCAGCACCGTGGCCGAGCCCAGCAGAGGCAGCTCCTGGACCAGCCACTCGAGGCAGGTGTCGCGCTCGGCGGTCGTCGGCTTGTTCGCGGGCGGCGCGCAGCGGACGACCGCGGTCACGTAGGCGCCGCTGAGCCGGAGTCCGTCGTCGCGGTGCTCGGAGGTGGGCTGGTTGGCGTAACCGGCCCGGTGCAGCGCCCGATAGAGCCACTCTCCCGAGCGGTCGCCGGTGAACATCCGGCCGGTGCGGTTGGCGCCGTGGGCCGCGGGGGCGAGGCCGATCACGACCAGGCTCGCGTCGGGGTCGCCGAACCCCGGCAGCGGCCGGGCCCAGTAGCGCTCGCCCCGATAGCGACGGGGCGGGTCGGCGGCGCAGGCCTCGCGCCAGGCGACCAGCCGCGGGCAGCGGGCGCACCCGGCGATCGCGGTCGAGAGCCGCTCGAGGCGACGGTGGTTGCCGGGCTTCGAGGTCATTCGCCCCAGTAGGGTGCCGCCAATGCCAACCCTCTCGCGTCGTGGCCTACTCGCAATCGGCGGCGCCGGCGCCGCCGGCGCACTGCTCAGCGCCTGCGGCGAATCGGTCGATCCGCGCGCCGACGGTGACGACGAGGCGCTGGTCTCGGCCGAGGCTTCCGCCGAGGCGAGCCTCGCGGCCGCCTACTCGAACGCCGCCTCGGCCTTCGGCCCGGGCGAGGAGCGAACCGCCCTGGAGCAGTTCTCCGACGCCTCCCGCCGGCGCGCCGAGGCGCTCGGCGGTGGGACCGGCGACAACGATCCGCCGCCCGACGGCGGGCCCGACTCGGCCGAGGCGCTGAGCGCGGCGATCAACCTCGCCGACGAGGCGATAGCCGCCCACCGGGCGGCGACCACGGGCCTCGACTCGGCCGAGGCGCGGGGGCTCGCGACCGCCTCGCTCGCCGCCTGCGCCGCCGAGACCGCGGTGGTCAGCGGCTTCGCCGGCAAGCCTGAGGTGCCGCGGGCGTTCGTCACCGGCGGCGACGCCGAGCCGCACGTCGCCACGAGCGACTCCGAGGGCGAGACCCCGACCTCGTCCACCACCTCGACCGAGACGACTTCGACGGAGGGCCAGTGAGCGAGGCCCCCGCCAGCCGCCGCGAGCTGATCCGCCGGGGCGTGATCGCGGCCGGGACGGTCGGCGCCGCCGGGCTCCTGCGCCCGGCGCTCGCGGGCGCCCAGTCGGCGACCGACGAGGACCTGCGCGACTTCCTCGCCGAGGCGATCGGGCTCGAGCAGATCACGGTGCTCGCCTACGCGAGCGCCGCCGACGCCGCGGACAGTGGCGGTGATCGCCAACAGCTGGAGGACTTCCGCGATCAGGAGCAGGCGCACGCGAACGCGCTGCGCAGCGCCATCGACGAGATCGGCTTCGACCCGCCCGAGGCGCCCGACTCGCCCACCGACACCGGCGTCTTCGACGACGTCGACGGGCTCGACACCGAGACCGCCGACCGGCTCAAGGGCCGGCTCGGCGATGTCGGGAAGGCGAGGACCCCGGATCAGTTCGTCACCCTGCTGACCGATCTCGAGACCGACCAGCTGACCCTGTACGCGGGCCAGGGGCCGGCGCTCGACAGCGCCGACCTGGCGACCACCGCGGCCGAGATCGCCGGCTGCCAGGCCCAGCATCTGGTCGTGCTCGGCGGCTTCGCCGGCGACTCTCCGGCCGATGCCGCGACCGCCGCTGCCAAGGTCGCTTCGGACGCGGCGCCGACCGGCTCGTAGCCATGGCCGACGGCCTCGAGCCGCGGCAGGTCTCGAGCTCGCGCTCGGAGCTGATCCGCTGGACCGGGGTCCAGGACGCGAACACCGCCGGCTTCGTCCACGGCGGGATGGTGATGAAGACCTGCGACGAGGCCGCGGCGATCGCCGCCGTCCGCCACTCAGGCAGGCGGGTGGTGACCGCGGGGATGGACCGGATGACGTTCACCGAACCCGTCCACGTCGGCGAGCTGCTCACCTGCCTGGCCTCGGTCAACGCCGCCTGGCACACCTCGATGGAGGTCGGGGTCCGGGTCGAGGCCGAGGACCCGCGCACCGGGACCCGGCGCCACACCTCGACCGCCTACGTGACCATGGTCGCGCTCGACGACGCCGGGCGCCCGGCTCCGGTCCCGGGGGTGCTGACCGCGACCGAGGATGAGCGCCGGCGCCAGCGCGAGGCGGAGCTGCGGCGCGCGAATCGTCTCTCAGAGCGCGATCAGATCCTCGGCGAGCGCCTCTGACGCTCTACGCTGGCGGGCTGCGATGCCGCCTGCCGCCGACCTCCGCAAGCTCGCGATCGTCCCCGCCTACAACGAGGGGGGCATGGTCGGACGCGTGGTGCGCGACATCCAGCGCCAGGCGCCCGGATTCGACGTGCTTGTGGTCGACGACGGCTCCACCGACACGACCGCCGCCGAGGCGGCCGCCGAGGGGGCGACGGTGATCTGCCACCCCTACAACCTCGGGATCGGCGGCGCCGTGCAGTCCGGCTACAAGTACGCACTCCGCCACCACTACGACGTCGCGGTCCAGGTCGACGGCGACGGTCAGCACAAGCCCGAGTACCTGCCGCAGATGGTCGACGCGCTGCACACCACCGGGGCCGAGGCCGACATGGTCTACGGCAGCCGCTTCCTCGGCGACCCCGGCTACAAGGTGCCGCTCGCGCGCCGCGCCGGCAACCTGATCTTCTCCGTCGTGCTCTCGACCCTGACCCGCAAGCGGATCACCGATCCGACCTCCGGCTTCCGGATGACCAACCGGCGCGGGATCGAGCTCTTCGCCCGCGACTACCCGCACGACTATCCCGAGGTCGAGGCGCTGCTGATGCTGCACGCCAACCACCTGCGAATCCACGAGGTCCCGGTGCGGATGAACGCGCGCGGGTTCGGGCAGAGCTCGATCGACTACCCGCGCAGCGCCTACTACATGGTCAAGGTGATGCTGGCCCTGTTCGTGGGTCTCTTCCGCCGCCGCCCGACCCCGGTCGAGGCGACCGGCGAGGACGAGCCCGGCGTCGGCCCTCCGGCGGAGGACCCGGCGTGAGGCTGCGACTCGCTGCGCTGGCGCTGGTCGCCTTGCTCGCGCTCGCGGGGGTCGCAAGGGCCGCGACCCTCGAGGTCACCTCCGAGGCCGAGGAGGGTCCCGGCTCGCTCGGCGAGACGATCCTCGAGGCGGGCCCCGGCGACACGATCGAGATCCCGGCCGGCACCTACCTGCTGACCAACGGCGACACCTTGATCGAGCAGGGCAACGTCCTTCGCGGAGCCGGCGTCGGCCAGACGACGATCGTCCCCTCGGGCGGTGGCGACGCGCTCGATCAGATCACCTACTCGGGGCTGTCGGTGGCGCCGGCGAAGCAGACCGGCGGCGACGCCGGCTCGCAGATCGAGACCAAGGCGCAGATCATCGCCCTGATCGCGACCCTGGCGATCTTCGCCCTGATCCTCGAGCTGGTCCGGCGGCGGCGGCTGGTCGAGCGCTACGCGCTCCTGTGGATGTCCGTCGCCGCGATCCTGCTGGTGCTGGCGATCTGGACCGACGGCCTCGACGTGATCGCCGACCTGATGGGGATCGAGGAGCCCGCGAACGCGATCTTCATCCTCGCCTTCGGCACAGTGTTCTTACTGCTGTTGAACTTCTCGGTCGCCACCTCGCGGCTCTCGGAGGAGACCAAGATCCTCGCCCAGGAGACGGCCCGCCTCGAGCAGGAGCTGCGCGCGGTCCGCGGCGAGAGCCAGGCCGCGAACGGGGCCTCCGCCGAGCAGGACGAGCCCGCCCGCGACGCCTAGTCGCGGAGCAGCGCCCGGACCACGGCCCAGTAGCCACGCAGCGCGGCGTCGAGCGCGCGCCAGCGCCCCGCCCGCCCCAGGTACGCGGACCCGAGGCTCGCGCTGAGCCCGGCGGCGAACTCGCCGGTGCCGATCGTGCGGGCGGCCTGGATCCGACGCCGCTCGGCCAACAGCCGCGGCAAGCAGACGATCGTCTCCCCCCAGGCGCGCAGCTTCTGCGGCAGCCAGCCGCCGGCCGCGGCGACCACCACCAGGGCCAGCTCGGTCGCCAGCAGCGCCGGGGCCAGCAACAGCAGCAGCGCCGCCGGGTAGGCGCGGATCAGCGTCGCCCAGCGGTTGCGCTCCAGGTAGCGCCACTTGTAGGCGCCCTTCTCGAACTCATAGCTGTGGTCGACCCGCGCCGCCGGCTCGACCCCGAGCTCGCCGCCCGCGAGCCGCACCCGCAGCGAGAGATCGACGTCCTCGTGATAGAGGAAGAACTGCTCGGGCATCGCGCCGAGAGCGCCGAACAGGTCGCGGCCGATCACCAGGCAGGCCCCGGAGACGAAGCCCGGGCGCTCGAGCGCCACCGGCTCGCTCGCCGGCAGCCCTTCGAGCGGCTCCCCCGCACCGCCGGCCCAGCCGATCCCGGTGAAGTGAAGGACGCCGCCGCGGCTGTTGATCTCGCGCCCGCCGGCGGCGGTCACCAGCGCCTGCCAGGCCGCCCAGCCGCGCCCGTCGCCGTACGGGAGCTCGATCGCCTCGCGCCAGCCCGGCTGCGGGACCGCGTCCGGATTGAGCAGGCAGAGCAGCTCGCCCGAGGCGGCCTCCGCGCCCCGGTTGCAGCCGGCGGCGAAGCCGAGGTTGGCGCCGGCCTCGATCACGACCGCCGACGGGACCAGCTCACGCACGGCGCCCGGCGTCCCGTCCGAGGAGGCGTTGTCGACGACGATCAGCTGGTCGCCGTCGCGCAGCTGCGCGGCGAGCGCCGCCAGCGTCGGGGCGATCGCGGCGCGCGAGTCGTGGGTGACGATGATCACCGAGAGCGAGGACACGGCAGGGCACCCTACGATGGCGGGCGATGAAGCAGCAACTGCGCCCGATCTTCGACCGTGTGGTGCTCAAGGAGCTGGAGCCGGACCGGATCCGCAGCTCGGGCCTGGTGGTCCCGGCCGGGACCCACGAGCCGCCGCCCCAGCACGGGATCGTGCTCGCCGTCGGCCCGGGGCTCGACTGGTGGGAGGGCGCCGGGGTGCGGATGCCGGTGAAGCCCGGCGACCACGTCGTCTTCCCCGCCTCGGCCGGCGCCTGGGTCGAGGTCGAAGAGGAGAAGCTGCTCGTCTGCCGGGTCGGCGAGCTGCTCGGGGTGCTCGAGGAGATCCCCGACGCGAGCGCGCTCACGGCGATGCCCGAGACCGACGACTAGCCGGTGGCCGCCTACGACGTCGAGCCGTGGTCTGACCTGTTCGTCGCCACGGCCGGCGCCGGTGCGGCGCTCGCCGGGCTCGTCTTCGTAGCGATCTCGATCAACATCGATCGGATCCTGAAGCTCGAGGGCATCCCGGAGCGGGCGCTGGAGACGGTGATCACCCTGCTCACCGTGGTCCTGATCTCGATCGCCGGCCTGATCCCGGGGCAGAGCACGACCGCCCTCGCGATCGAGCTGCTCGCGATCGCCGCCACCTACGCGGTCGGTGCGACGGTGCTCGGGAGACGCTCGTTGCCGGTCGAAGTCGCTCCCACGCGGTATCTGGTCAGCCGCCTGGTCGTCACCGCCCTGGCGATGGTTCCGCTGATCGTCGGCGGGATCTCGATCGCGGCCGAGAGCGGCGGCGGCCTCTACTGGATCGTGGCGGGGATCGCCGCCGCGATCTGCAGCGCCGTCGCCAACGCCTGGGTGCTGCTGGTCGAGATCCTCCGCTGAGGGCTCAGTCGTCCTCGGTGGGCTTGCCCCAGCGCGAGTCGCGGTAGTTGCGGTCGCGCTCGTCGGGGGTCGCCCCCGGCGAGCCGGGCTCGAGGCCGGCCTCGGAGAGCATCCGCCTCAGATCGACGATCGTCTGGCGGTCGATGTCCTTGCCGCGCGGGACGTGCAGGACCTCGGTCTCGGGGCCGACCGTGACCCGGAGCTTGCCGTCGTGCTCCTGGTCGACCGTGCCCACGGCCTCGAGCAGCGAGCGGACGTTGCGCCACTCGACGTTGCCCGACGCCTGGTGGTCGAAGAGCTGCTCGAGGGTGTTGCGGTGATGGTTGCTCAGATGCATCGAAAGCCGGCGAGCGGACTCGAACCGCTGACCCCTTCATTACGAGTGAAGTGCTCTACCAACTGAGCTACGCCGGCACGGCGGCCCAGTGTAATAAGGCGCCGCCTAGCCCTCGGCGAGCTTGTAGCCGACGCCGCGCACCGTCAGCACCAGCTCGGGCTCCTGCGGGTCGAGCTCGACCTTCTGGCGCAGGTTGGAGATGTGGACGTCGCAGGCGCGGACGTCGCCGGAGAACTCCGACTGCCACAGCTCCTCCATGATCTGCAGCC
>DASPGZ010000161.1:0-3631 GCA_035620355.1 Solirubrobacterales bacterium
CCCGGGCCGATCCCGCGCGACGTCGACACCCAGGACGACTACCGGGCCGTCCTCGACGCGCTCGCCCACGCATGAGCCCGGGGCCGGACCCCGGCGAGGCGGCGGCGGAGGTTGCGCGGCTTGTTCCCGACGTCGAGACGCTCGCCCGTCGCCTGGCCTCGGTCGACTACCTGGTCGACGAGGCCCTCGCCACCTCGATCTTCCTGAGCCTGCGCCTGCCGCAGCCGCTGCTGCTCGAGGGCGAGGCCGGGGTGGGCAAGACGGAGGCGGCGCGTTCGCTGGCGGCGGTGCTCGAGACGCCGCTCGTGCGGCTGCAGTGCTACGAGGGGATCGACTCCGCCGAGGCGCTGTACGAGTGGAACTACCCGCGGCAGCTGCTCAGCATCCGGCTCGCCGACTCCCACGGCGAGGCCCTGGGCGAGGAGGACCTGTTCGGGCCCGAGTACCTGATCCGCAGGCCGTTGCTGCGGGCGCTCGAGCACCCGGGCCCGCGCCCGGCGGTCCTGCTGATCGACGAGATCGACCGCGCCGACGACGACTTCGAGGCGTTCCTGCTCGAGCTGCTGGCGGGTGCCGAGGTGACGATTCCCGAGCTGGGGACGATCGCAGCGACCCATCCGCCGGTGATCGTCCTGACCTCGAACCGCACCCGCGACCTCCACGACGCGGTCAAGCGGCGCTGCCTGTATCGCTGGATCGACTACCCCTCGGCGGAGCGCGAGGTCGAGATCATCCGCCGCCGGGTCCGCGGCGCCGCCGAGACGCTCGCGGTCGAGGTCGCCGACGCGGTCTCGCGGATGCGCGAATCGGACGTGCAGAAACCGCCCGGGATCGCCGAGGCGATCGACTGGCTCGCGGCGCTGGACCTGCTCGGGGTCGAACGGCTCGACCCCGAGGCGATCGAGCTCACGCTCGGATCGGTGCTCAAGTACGACGAGGATCAGGAGGTGATCCGCGCGGCCGGCCTCGACCAGCTCGTGCGCAGCGGTGGCTGAGCCGGACCGCAAGCCGGCGTTCGCGGTCGAGACGATCCACCTCGATCTGGCGCCGCTCGCCGGCTCCTTCGGCCAGCGCCTGCGCGCGGCGGGGGTCCCGGTGACCTCCGAGCGTTCGGCGGCGTTCGCGCGGGCGCTCACCCTGACCCGACCGCAGAGCCGTCGCCGCCTCTACTGGACGGCGCGCTCGGTGTTCGTCCAGGACCGCGCCCACGCGGCCGCGTTCGACACCGTCTTCGCCGCGGTCTTCGGCGGCGGCCGTCCGGAGCCCGGGCCGGAGCTCCCGGAAGCGGGCGCGACGACGGTCCCGGCGGGCGACGATGCGCGGCCCGGCGGCGCCGGACGCGCCGCCGGCGAGGCCGGGATCGAGCGCCGCGGCGCGACGTCGCCGACGCGGCCGGGCGACGACGAGCCCGGGCGCGAGATCGACGTTCCGCTGTCGATGGCGAGTGACGAGGAGGTGCTGGCGACGAAGAGCTTCGACGCGCTCGAGCCCGACGAGCTCGCCCGCCTCTACCGGCTGATGTCGCGGCTCGAGCTGGCGACCCCGTCGCGGCTGACGCGGCGCTACGAGCGCCGCGGCCACGGGCGGCGCGTCGACATGCGGCGGACGCTGAGGGCGAGCCTGCGCACCGGCGGCGATCCGATCGCGATCGCCCATCGCCGCCGCCGGGTGCTGGCGCGCCGCCTGGTGATGCTCTGCGACATCTCGGGCTCGATGGAGCCGTACTCCCGCGCCTACCTGCAGTTCCTCGCCTGCGCGGCGGGGGCGGGCCCGAACGCGGAGGCGTTCGTGTTCGCAACCCGGCTCACCCGGGTGACCCGCGCGCTGGCGTCGCGCCACCCCGACCGCGCGATCCAGCGCGCTGCCGCCGCCGCCCCGGACTGGTCCAGCGGGACTCGGATCGGCGGCGCGCTGAAGCAGTTCAACGATCGCCACGGGCGGCGCGGGATGGCCCGGGGGGCGGTGGTCGTGATCCTCTCCGACGGCTGGGAGCGCGCCGATCCGGCCGGCGTCGCGCGCGAGATGGAGCGCCTTGCGCGGCTCGCGCACCGGATCGTCTGGGTCAACCCGCGGGTCGGGGCCGGCGACTTCTCGGTCAGGGCCGGCGGCATGGTGGCGGCGCTCGAGCACTGCGACGCGCTGGTCAGCGGGCACAGCTACGCGGCGCTCGCCGAGGTGGTCGAGGCGATCGGGGCCCCCTCGGCTTCGCTCGGCCAGGCGCCCGCGGAGACATTCGTCGAGCCGCCGGAGACGGAGGAGACCTGGGCGAGCGCCACCCCGGTGCCCGGAAGCTCCGTCGCCATGCCGAGCGGCTACGGACCGAGCAGGGGCAGGACGACTCCGGGATGGTCGGTCGGTGAGCGAGACTGAGCGGACCTGCATCTATCCGGGGTGCGATCGGCCGGCGGTGCCGCCGCACCCGCTCGGCGGGCCGCAGCCGGCGTTCTGCGATCTCGAGCAGCACAACGCGCTGACCGCGCACCAGCAACGACAACGGCTCGCGGAGCGGGTCGAGACCAACCAGGAGGAGAGCGATGGCTGAGAAGGCCTACCGGGCGGTGTTCCTGCGCGTGCATCCGACGGGCAAGATGGTGCTGAGCCTGACCACCGAGTCCGACGGCACGGAGGCCGAGTACGCCGCGCTGGTCGCCCGCGAGCTCGGGGTCCCGCCGCTCGACGTCAAGGTCGTCGCCGCCGACACGGACCGCTTCGGCACCGACCACGGCTTCAACACGAGCCCGTCGCCCGGCACCTCCGCCGCGGTCGCGACCGCCAGCGCGAGAATCCGCGACAAGGCGCGCCTGCTCGCAGGGGCGGCGATGGACGCCCCGGCCGAGAGCCTCGAGTGGACGAATGGCGCCTGGACCGGCGCCGCCGGCGAGGCGCGGACGATCGAGGATCTGGCGCTGTACGCGCACGGCACCGGGGCCTTGCCGCCGGGCGTCGAGGGCGGCCTCGATGCGCAGGCCGTCTACCGGGACTAGGCCGGCGGCTCGATGCGGCCCTCGAGCGTGACCTCGACCTCATCGGCGACCTTGAGCGCCCCGAACAGCGCCGAGTACGGCTTCATGCCCCACTCGCTCTGCTTGACCACCGCCCTCGCCTCGACCGCCCCGTCGTCGCCCAGCTCGAGGTCGAAGGCGATCGGCCGGCTGCTTCCGGAGAGCGTCAACCCGCCCTCGACATGGAGGACGCCGCCGGGCCCGGGGGCGGCCGCGGTCGAGCGGAAGGCGATCTCGCGCCGCTTCAGGACCTCGTCGTCGATCGTCTGCTGGATGTTCTCGATGTCCTCGTCGACGAGCGCCTGGAAGCCGCCGGTGCCCTCGCGGACGCGCAGCGAGGTCGGGTCCGCGGACAGCTCGAGCTCGGTCTCGGCCGGCTCGTCGGCGAGCGCGATCGTCGCCTCCCAGGCGGTGACGTGGATGAGCAGGTCGTGCCCGGCCTTGGCCGCCGCTCCGGCGCGCTTCGTCCGCACCGAGAGGGTGGCGTTCTCGGGGCCGAGCCGATGGGTACCCGACGTGGCCGGCACGCGGCGAGCATATAAAGGGCCGACACCAACCTGAAGGAGGCGGAGAGATGGCGACCGAGTTGGACCATTCGTTCACGACTGAGAAGCCGATCGACGAGAGCT
>DASPGZ010000162.1:0-18455 GCA_035620355.1 Solirubrobacterales bacterium
CGGCCGGTGCGCTTGACCGTATCGCCCTCCTCGATCTTGACCCAGTCGCCGAACAGCACCACGCCGACGTTGTCGGCCTCGAGGTTGAGCGCCAGGCCGGTGACGTCGTGCGGCAGCTCGAGCATCTCGAGCGACATGCAGTTGTCGAGGCCGTGGACGCGGGCGATGCCGTCGGCGACCGAGAGCACGGTCCCGACCTCGGACAGGTCGGCGGCGTCGGTCTCGAGTCCTTCGATCCGCGCTCTGAGGATCTTCGAAATCTCGTCGGGCTTGATCTCCACGCTGTTCAGTGCTCCTTGTCGTAACAGTCGCCGGGCGCGGCTACGCAGCCGAGGCGACTTCCTTTCTCAGTCTTTCCAGCTTGTTGCGCAGGCTCGCGTCGAGGACCATGTTGCCCACCCGCAAGACGAGCCCTCCGAGGATCTCGGGATCGACCTCGGTCTCCAGGTCGATCTCCCGCTCGGTCTGGCGCTCGACCTCCTTGCCGACCTCCTCGACCACCTTCGGATCGAGGTCGACCGCGCTCGTAACCGTCACCTCGAGCCGCTTCCGCGCCTCCGCCCAGAGCTCGTCGAAGCGCCTCCGGATCGCGAAGATCGCCGGCATCCGGTGCTTGTCGGCAAGCAGCTCGAGGAAGTTCTGGAACGTCGGCTCGGCGTCCGTGACGATCTGCTTCAGCGCCTCCTTCTTCTCCGCGGAGGAGAAGTAGGGGCTGAAGAAGAACACGCGCATGTCGTGCGACTCGTTCATCGCGTCGGCGAACGCGTCGAGCTGCTCGTGCACCTCGTCGAGGCGTTCGGCCTCCTGCGCGGCCCCGAACAGGGCATCGGCATATACCCGCGCGATCTCCTCCATCAGCCGCTCCGCGACTCGCTTCCGGCGAGCGCCGAGAAGTCGACCTCGGAGAGCGCCTCCTCGACCAGCCGCTTGTGGTCGGCGTCGTCGAGCGACTTGCGGGTGATCTTCTCGGTCGCGAGCACGGTCAGGTCGGCGATCTCGTTGCGGATCTGCTCGAGCGAACGCTTCGTCTCCGCCTCGATGTCGCGGCGTGCCGCGGCGACCAGCTCCTCGCGCTTGGTCTTGCCGTCGGCGGTCGCCTCCGCGACCGCGTTCTCGGACGCCTTGCGCGCCCTGGCGACGATGTCGTCCGCCTGCTCGCGCGCCTCCTTGAGCCGCTGGCGGTATTCGCTCAGCAGCTGGTCGGCCTCCTCGCGGGTCTGCTCGGACGCCTGGATGTTTTCGCGGATCGCGTTGGCGCGCTTCTCGAGCGCCTCGCCGATCCGCGGGAAGGCGAACTTCGAGAGCACGAACACGGTGACCCCGAAGGCGAGCAGAGTCCAGAACATCAGCCCCAGCGAGGGCGAGACGAGGAAGCTGCCTCCCTCCTCCTCCGTCGCCGCGACCGGCAGGACCGTCGCGAATGTGGACAGCAGGTCCATCAAGCGGCCTAGAGGAAGAACGCGATCAGGCCGAAGATGAAGGTGTAGAAGGCGACCGCCTCGGTGAGCGCGAAGCCGAGCCAGCGGATCGACTGCAGCTCGTCCTTCATCTCGGGCTGGCGGGCGACGGACTCGATCTCCTTGCCGAAGATGAAGCCGATTCCGATGCCGGCTCCGATCGAGCCGAGCCCGGCGCCGACGCCGAGCGCGATCGCCTTGCCGGCGTCGGTGATCCCCGTGTCGGTGACCGTTTCGGTCGACTGCGCGAGCGGCAGCAAGAGGTCAAGGGCCATGTGAGTTTGCTCCTTTTCTAGTGAGTTTCGGCGGTCGCGCCGCCGATGTAGATGGCTGTCAAGGTCGAGAAGATGAATGCCTGCAGCGTCGCCACCAGTCCGATCTCGAAGACGAAGAAGGCGAACGCGAGCGGGAAGGTGAGCGCGCCGAGCGCGGCGAGCCCGAGCAGCACGGCGAGCCCGCCGGCCATGAACAGGATCAGCAGGTGGCCGGCGAGGATGTTGGCGAACAGACGCACGGAGAGCGAGATCAGCCGGACGAAGTGGGAGATCGCCTCGATCAGCCAGATCGCGGCGCGTCCGAACACGTTCATGTCCTCGAGCCCCGGCGGCAGCCACGACTTCAGGTAGCCGAGGAAGCCCTTCGCCCGTACCCCCTCGAGGTGGTAGGCGACCACCGAGATCAGCGCCAGGACGAGCGGGATCGAGATATTCGCGGTCGCCGCGTAGATCGCCAGCGACGGCACCTCGAGCCCGAAGATGTCGACCTTGTGCTCGGTGTTGGTCGGCAGCGGCAGGTAGCCGAGCATGTTCGAGAACCAGATGAAGAAGAACAGCCCGGCCAGGTACGGGAACCACTTGCGGGCGAGCTTCTCGTCGGGGATGTTGCCGCCGGTGATGTTGTTGCGGGTCAGGTCGTAGGCGAGCTCGACCGCCATCTGGACCTTGTTCGGCTCCCGCTGCATCCGGTTGGCGATGAACAGCATCGTCCCGATCGTCAACCCGCTGGCGAGCAGCAGGTAGAGAACGGCCTTGGTGATCGAGATGTCGACTCCCCCGATCGAGATGTCGATCCAGGGCTCGAGCCGGAACTCGTTCTGGGGCTGAAACTCGTCGTTCTCTCCGGCCGAGCCGACGATCACGACCAGCAGCACGGTGATCAGCAGGTAGAGGCCGAGCGCGATGAAAACCTTCGCCTTGGTGCTCAGCTTGCTCATCGGAGCCCCTCCCCGGAGAGCAGCTTGCTGAGCGCGAGGCAGGCGAGGTGCACGGTGACCAGCGCCAGGGTCAGGACCGCGGCGGCGAGGCCGTCCTCGCGGTCGCCGAGCAGGCCGACGAGCAGGATCGTGAGCGTCACCAGCCAGAGGCGGCCGAGGGTGAGCGCGCCGACGATCCCGAGCGCGCGCCGCCGTTCGCCCGCCTTCAGCGCCGCGACCGAGGCGCGGTCGGCGAACGCGAGCATCGCATGCTGGGCGAGCCAGGCCGCCGCTGCGGCGGCGTACCCGACCAGGGGCCAGTCGGCGAGGATGAAGATCGGCAGCGCCAGCGCCAGCAGCGCCAGGTCGGCGTAGCGGAGCAGCAGCCCGGAGCGGCTTCTGCCGCCGGAGGCGGCACTCGCCTTCGAACCGTCTAGAGCGAGCGTTGACAAGGGCAGGGGCGGCGACGCTTTCCGCGAACCGCCCATCGGGGGCGGGCGGAGCCACAGGGCGGCCCGGCGATCCGAGCCCTCACGCTGCCGCCGACCCGGCGGTCGTCGCATCGATCGAACGGCGGCCGGCCATGTCGGCGTCCGCCCTCGTCGGAGGGTCCTCGATCATCTGAGTAGTTGGAGTAGCGGCCAGGCAATGGGCGGTCGCGAAACGGAAGTGGATCTCCCAGGGAAACGAAACGAAGAGCAACCGCCCGGGCCGGTGCTGGGGCTGGGCGGACGACGACTATAGCCGAGAAACGCGGGCCTCGGAGTCGCGCTTGTAACAAGTTTGTGACAGCCGCTACGGGGTCTCTTCCGGCCCCGGTTCGACCGCCGCGAACTCGCCCGTCTCGGGGTCGACGGCGGGGAAGCTGCCGGTCTCCAGCTCGACCGCGACGCCCTCGTCGACGGCCGCCTCCTCCGGGGCGGTGCCCCGGGTCCCGAACAGCTCGCGCAGCCGTTTCGTCCGCAGCTTGAGGATCTCCAGGGTGATCACCAGGTAGACGCTGGCGGCGAGCGCGCCGATCACGCAGGCGATCATCACCGCGGTCCACAGCGGGTCGAAGTTGCCGTGGTCGTCCGAGTAGGGGACGAAGCGCAGCGCCAGCGCCAGGCTGGCCATGATCGCCGCCCAGGCGTACAGGTAGGCGAGCGTCCGCCGCTGGGAGAAGCCGATGTTCGCCATCCGGTGGTGGAAGTGCCAGCGGTCGGCGCGGTAAATCGGCTGCCGGTACTTGATCCGCTTCGCGATCACGAAGCCGGTGTCGAGGATCGGCACCGCGAGCACCACCAGGGGCAGGATCAGGGCGACGACGGCGTTCGTCTTCAGCGCCCCCTGGACCGCGATCGCACCGAGCAGGTAGCCGAGCAGGTTCGAGCCGGTGTCGCCCATGAAGCTCGAGGCGGGCGGGAACCCGTGGCGGAGGAAGCCGAGCGCGCCGCCCGCGGTCAGCGCCGCGAGCACCCCGGCGCCGGGCTTGTCGAGCGAGAGCGCGATCACCGAGAGCGCCGCCGCCGAGATCACGCAGACGCCCGCGGCGAGCCCGTCGACGCCGTCGATCAGGTTGATCACGTTGATCACCGCGACGATCCCGACGATCGTCAGCAGATGGCCGAGGTGGACGCTGCCGACCGGCGCGAAGTCGAACAGCTCCACCCCGCGCAGGTTGACCCCGCCGACGAACGGGAGCGTGAACGAGCTCGCGTTGACGCCGTTGAGGACCGGGATCGAGGCGGCGATGGTCTGGCCGCCGAGCTTCAGCAGCGGCGCGAGGTCGTAGACGTCGTCGAGCACCCCGACGACGACGATCACCACGGCGCCGATCAACAGCGCCTGGGTCTGCTCGGCCCAGGGCAAGAAGAGGATCGCGGCGACGCTGGTGCCGACGAAGATCGCCAGCCCGCCGAGCTTCGGGGTCGGGTCGGTGTGCAGGCTGCGGGCGTTGGGGTAGTCGATCGCGCCGATCCGCCACGCGATCCGCTCCGCCACCGGCACCAGCAGCCAGGCGAGCACGGCGGCGACCAGGAACGCGAACAGCGCCTGGATCGACTCCGGGCGGCCGTCGACGAACACGGCTAGCGGACCGCCCCGAGGACCGCGTCGACCCAGAGCTCGGGGTCACGCGGGTTGCGCGGACCGGGCGCGGCCTCCCGCTTGACCAGCTCGATCGAGCCCGGGTCGGCGAGCGGTCGCAGGAGCCCGGCGTCGATCAGCCGCTCGTCGACCGCGCCCATCCGACCGCTGAAGATCGTGTAGACCGGGGTTCCGAGCGCCACCGCCTCGCGGTTCATCGTCCCGCCGGCGCTGACGACGACGTCGGCGTGGGCGATCAGGCTCTGGGCGTCGATTGCCCGCTCGGGGACGATCAGGCCCGGCCTCGGCCGGGCCGCGAGGACGGCCCGCTGGCCCTCGGTGCGCGGGATCACCACCACGACCGCGCCCTCGGCACCGGCCAGCCGTTCGATGACCGCGTCGTAGGTGGGGTTGCGCTGGTGATAGGCGGAAGTCTCCGGCGGCGGCCGGACGACCGCGAGCAACGCCCGCGGATCGATCCCGAGCTCGGCGAGCACCGCCGGGTCGGGGACGAAGTCGGCGAGGTAGTAGTCCTCCTTGAGCCCGGGGTAGCGGACGAGCTTGCCCTCGGCGGCGCCGGCGCGGCGCATCGCCTCGACCCCGATCGCGTCCGGGACCAACACCCTGCGGGCGGCGCGGAAGGCGAGCTGGCGCTGGAGCCCGGCGTGCTCGTAGTCCTGCATCTGAGCCGACGGGATCCGCAGCAGGCTCGAGACGATCGCGAGGTCGACCGAACCGTGCCCGATCGCGAGCTCGAACCCTCGCGGACGGGCCCAGCGGGCGAGCGCGCCGCTGCGGCGGGCGAGCGCCAGCCCCTTGCCGGCGGTCGCACCGCCGCCGTGCGCTCCGACGACCTCGTGCTCGAGCCCGAGCCGCTCGAGGATGCCGACCGTCTGGCCGTACTCGCGCGCGGTGATCTCGACCGTGTGGCCGCGTGCGCGCAGCCGCTCGACCACCGGGCGCAGGACCAGCGGATGAGCCGCGGCGGTGCAATCGACCCAGATCCTCATCAGCGCGCCGAAACTTACGGGCGGGCCCGGGGGTTTGACCGGTGGGGGGAGTCAACGACTCTCAAGGGAGGTCCAAAAGTGAGTAAGGAACAAGGCGACTCAACGGCGTCGCGGCGCGGCTACGCCTCGCGAGGACTGCCCTCGCCGGCGCTGCTGGTCGCGGTCATCGCCCTGGTCGCGGCGCTCGGCGGCACCGCGTTGGCGCTGCCGGGCAAGAACTCGGTCAAGGCCAACGACATCGCCAACAACGCGGTCAAGGGCAAGCAGATCGCTACCGGTGCGATCAAGCCCGCCGACCTCGACCTGATCAAGGTCGACGGCGAGGCCGGCCCGCTGCCGACCGCGTCGGTCCCGGCGACCAACCTCGGCGGCCCCTCGGTCAAGGTCACCGTGCCCGAGACCGGGCTGGTCGCGATCTACGCGCGCGGCACCGGGGAGATCGACGGCGGCAACCAGAACGCGCTCGCCCAGGTGCACCTGTTCGAGCCGAAGCTGCTCCCGAACGCGCCCCGGATCCTCGAGTTCAACGCGTCCGATCCGCAATTGCGGATCACCACCCCCGGGACCGGAAACGTGGACGGGACCGCCTCGCTGACGCGCGGCGGCTGGATCGTCTTCCCGGCCGAGAAGGGCACCTACACGTTCACGCTCTTCTACAGCGTCGCCGGCGGTGGAACCGGAACCTTCACCAACACCGGCCTCTGGGCCGGGGTGATCGGCTAGACCGCGGTCGGAGAAAGCTGGGGGTAGAGCGGATAGCGCTCCATCAGGGAGCGCGTCCGCTCGCCCAGCGCCTCGCGCTCGGCCTCGAACTCGTCCGAGAGCGCGACCGCGATCACCCGAGCGATCTCGCGCATGTCGTCCTCGACCATGCCGCGGGTGGTCAGCGCCGGGGTACCGATCCGCAGCCCGGAGGGGTTCATCGGCGGCCGCTCGTCGAACGGGATCGCGTTGCGGTTGACGGTGATCCCAACCTGCTCGAGCCGGTCCTCGGCGGTCTTGCCGTCGAGACCGGTCGGGCCGAGGTCGACGAGCACCAGGTGCACGTCGGTGCCGCCGGTCAGCACCTCGACCCCGTTCGCGATCAGCTCGTCGGCGAAGGCCCGTGCGTTGGCGATCGTCTGCCGCTGGCGGGCGCGGAAGGGCTCCGACTGGGCGATCCCAAGCGCTACGGCCTTGGCGGCGATGATGTGCATCAGCGGGCCGCCCTGCTGGCCGGGGAAGATCGCCCGGTTGATCTCCTTCGCGAGCTCCTCGTCGTTGGTCAGGATCATCCCGCTGCGCGGTCCGCAGAGCGTCTTGTGGACCGTGGTCGTGGTCACGTGCGCGTCCTCGACCGGGTTCGGGTGCTCGCCGGCGGCCACCAGGCCGGCGAAATGCGCCATGTCGACCATCAGCTTCGCGTCGACCGAATCGGCGATCTCGCGGAAGGCGGCGAAGTCGAGCTGCCGCGGGTAGGCCGACCAGCCGGCGACGATCACCTTCGGCCGGTGCTCGGCGGCGAGCGCCGCGACCTCGTCCATGTCGACGCGGAAGTCCTCGCGGCGGACGTGGTACGGGACGACCTCGTAGAGCTTGCCCGAGACGTTGAGCTTCATCCCGTGGGTGAGGTGGCCGCCGTGGTCGAGGGCCATGCCCATGATCGTGTCGCCGGGCTCGAGCATCGCCATGTAGGCGGCGTTGTTGGCCTGCGCGCCGGCGTGCGGCTGGACGTTGGCGAAGCCGGCCCCGAACAGTTCCTTGGCGCGGTCGATCGCCAGCTGCTCGGCGACGTCGACCTCCTCGCAGCCGCCGTAGTAGCGCCTGCCGGGATAGCCCTCGGCGTACTTGTTGGTGAGCACCGAGCCGGCAGCGTCGAGCACCGCCTGGGGGACGAAGTTCTCCGAGGCGATCATCTCGAGCGTGTTCTGCTGGCGCTCGAGCTCGCGCCGCAGCACCTCGGCGATCTGGGGGTCGACCTCGGCCAGCGGGGCGGTCTGGAAGTCGTCTGGGAGCTCGAGCGTCACTGGGCGCCGACGATAGCACCGGGACGGGCGGCTGCCCGGGGGGCGATACTTGGATCATGAGCGCCGACGAGGAGCTGATCCGGGAGGCCTTCGGGCTGCTCAACGCGGACTCCTACGAGCGCGTCATGCCGCTGATCGCCGACGACTTCGAGATGGTGACGACGGCCGCGGTCGCGAGCGAGCCCGGCGTCTACCGCGGCCACGAGGGCGTCCGCCGCTGGTGGGAGTCGTTCCTCGAGGTGATGGACGACGTCCGGCTCGAGGCCCTGTCCTTCGACGACCGAGGCGACGGCCGGGTGATCATCGAGTTCCTGATCCACGCCAGGGGCCAGGCGAGCGGGATCGAGACCGCTCAGCCGGCGGTCACGATCGCCACCGCCGCCGACGGGAAGATGCGCCGGCTCGAGTTCTTCACCAGCCTCGAGCAGGCCCGGGAGGCGGCGGGGGTCGACGGCTGAGCGCCGAGATCGAGCTCATCCGCTATCCGGGCCTCGAAGCAGCTCGAGGCGGCGGCTGAGCTCGTCGCGGGCGAGCCCGCCCTCGCGCAGGATCAGCGGCGGCTCGCCACGCTCGATCCCGGTGATGTCGACCACGGTCGAGGGCAGGCCGCCGAGCCGGCCGCCGTCGATCGCCAGGTCGACCGCATCGACGATCGTCCGGTCGACCTCGTCGAAGCTCGCCGGCGGCGGCTCGCCGGCGAGGTTGGCCGAGGTCTGGAAGATCGCGGCGGCCGCGCCCGCCAGCGGGCCGCCGATCAGCCGCAGGCCGAGGCGCTCGGGGTCCTCGCGGCAGGCGAGCGGATAGAGCCGCTCGGGGTTCGCGACGACCAGGGTCACCGGGCCCGGCAGCAGTGCCCCGAGAGCGTCGCGGGTGCGCGGGCCGAGCGCCGCGAGCACCTCGCGCATCGCCAGCGGCGAGAAGTACATGACCGCGGAGGGCTTGCCGTCGTCGCGTCCCTTGATCCGGTGAATACGTTCGATCGCCTCGGCGCGGGTCGGGTCGCACGCGAGCCCGTAGAGGCCGTCGGCGGGAAACAGCGCCACGCCGCCGCCGAGGACGCAGCCGTCGAGGTCGTCGCTCAGGCCCACCCGGCGACCACCCGCTCGATCCCGGCCAGGTCGCGCCTCGTCTCGACCCGCTCGAACCCGGTCCGGCGGACGAGCTCGGCCACCGTCGGCGCCTGGCCCTCGCCGACCTCGAGCGCCACCGCTCGCGGCGGCTCGGCGGCGAGCGAGACCCCGGCGAGCAGCGCGTCGATCGCGTCGAGCCCCGTCGGTCCGGCGAGCAGCGCCTCGCGTGGCTCGTACTCGCGGATCTCGGCCGGCAGCGCCGCCCAGTCGCCGTCGGCGACGTAGGGCAGGTTGGCGACCACGAGGTCGAAACGGCCCTCGGCGAGGGTGCCGAACGCGAGCTCGACCCGCTCGCCGAGCCCGAGCCGCTCGCGGTTCGCCTCGGCCACCGCGAGCGCGTCGAGCGAGGTGGCGGGGGCGGGCACCCGGGCGACGCCGAGCTCGTCGGCGATCGCGAGCGCGATCGCGCCGGAGCCGGTGCCGACGTCCAGCACCGCCGCCGGCTCGAGCTCGAGCGCCAGCTCGACCAGCAGCTCGGTCTCGGGCCGCGGGATCAGCACCCGCCGATCGACCGCGAGCTCGATCCCCCGGAACCCCTTGCGCCCGACGATGTAGGCGAGCGGCTCGCGCCTGACCCGGCGCCGGACCATGGTGCCGAAGGCGCGCGCGTCGACGGCCGTGACCCCCGCTTCGGGGGTGGCGGCGAGGCGGGCCCGGTCGGCGCCGGTCGCCTCCGCGAGCAGCAGCTCGGCGTCGAGCCGGGGCGAGTCGACGCCGGCGGCGGCCAGGGCGTCGGCGGCGGAGGCGAGCGCCTCGCCTACCGACCCCGCCACCGCCGAGCTCACTGGAGCGGCCTCAACGGCGGCCGGGCTCGGCTTCGTCCTGTCGGACTCCGCCTCACTGGAGCGGCCTCAACGGCGGCCGGGCTCCGCCGCGGTCTGCTCCTCCAACCGCACGCGCTTCTCCTCGGCCGCGAGCGCTGAGGTGAACTCGCTCAGGTCGCCGCCGAGCACCTCGTCGAGGTTGTGGGCGGTGAGCTTGATCCGGTGGTCGGTGACCCGGCCCTGCGGGTAGTTGTAGGTGCGGACCTTCTCCGAACGCTCGCCGGTACCGACCTGCGAGCGGCGGTCGGCGGCGATCTCCGCCCGCTGCTCCTCGAGCGCCCGCTCGTAGAGGCGCGCGCGCAGCACCTTCATCGCCTTCTCCCGGTTCTGCAGCTGCGACTTCTCGTCCTGCATCGAGACCACGATCCCGGTGGGCTTGTGGGTGAGCCGGACGGCCGAGTCGGTCGTGTTGACGCTCTGCCCGCCCGGCCCGGAGGAGCGATAGACGTCGACCTGCAGGTCCTCCGGGGCGACCTCGATCTCGACCTCCTCGGCCTCGGGCAGCACCGCGACGGTCGCCGTCGACGTGTGGATGCGGCCCTGCGACTCGGTTTTCGGGACCCGCTGGACCCGGTGGGTGCCGCCCTCGAACTTGAACACCGAGAAGGCGCCCTCGCCCCGGATCTCGAACGTGACCTCCTTGAAGCCGCCGACCTCGGCCGCCGACTGCGAGAGCGCCTCGCTGGCGAAACCGCGCTCCTCGGCGTAGCGCGTGAGCATGTTGAACAGGTCGCCCGCGAACAGCGCGGCCTCATCGCCCCCGGCGCCGGCGCGGATCTCGATGATCACGTTCTTGTCGTCGTTGGGGTCGCGCTCGACCATCGCGAGGCGCAGCTCCTCCTCGAGCCCGCGCAATTGCTCGGGAGCCTCGTTGACGACCGCGCGCATCTCCGCGTCCTCGTCGCCCTCGGCGAGCAGCTCGCGGGCGCCCTCCAGGTCGCCGTGCAGGCGACGCCATCGGGACGCCAGCACGCTCGCCGGCTCGAGCGCGTGGTACTCGCGGCCGACCGCGGCGTAGCGCTCGCGGTCCGAGATCACCTCGGGGTCCGACATCTGGCGCTGGAGCTCGGCAAAGCGCTCCTCGACCTGCTCGACAAGCTTCTCGATCACGCCGCTGAGGCTACCTGCGCCCCGGTGAGGTCACGACCCCGCGCAGCTTCGGTCCAGGTCGCGTGTTACAGCTGTGACATGCGAAAAGGAGCGTTGATCGCATCCGTCCCCGCGCTGCTCGCGGCGCTCGCGATCGTGGCCCTGCCGGGCGCCGGCGCAGCGCCGTCGTGTTTGGGGCGCGCGCCGACGATCGTCGACGGCCCCGCCTCGGCCAACATCCACGGAACCGCCGGCAACGACGTGATCTTCGCCGGCGACGGCAACGACACGGTCGCGGCCGGCGATGGGCTCGACTACGTCTGCGGCGGGAACGGCAACGACACGATGGACGCGGGCACCGGCGACGACCTCATGGACGGCGGCGAGGGCAACGACGAGCTTCACGGCTACAACGGCGACGACCGGGTCGCGGGCGGGCCCGGCGAGGACTTCCTCGATGGCCGCCGCGGGCGCACCGACGAGCTGGTCGCGGGCGGCGGCGACGACCGGCTGATCGGCGGCAGCCTGCTCAAGGGGGGTGGCGGTGACGACCGGCTCGACAGCGCCGGCTACCGCGCCGAGACCGGCCAGGACAAGCTGCTCGGGGGCGCCGGCAACGACCGCGTCGTCGGCGACAGCCAGAACGGTCCGGGCGAGCGGCTCGAGGGCGGAGCCGGCGACGACGAGATCCGTGGGCTCGACGGCGACGACTCGCTGCGCGGCGACGACGGCGACGACGACCTCGACGGCGGCAACGGCAACGACTCCTGCGCCCAGGGGCCGGGAAGCGGGCCGGTGGCGAATTGCGAGTGAGGACGATGATCGGCGGCATGGCGCTGCTCGCTGCCCTGGCCCTCGGCGGCGGCTCGTCCGGCGCCGCGCCCTCGTGCTTCGGCACGGCGCCGACGATCGTCGGCGGGCCCGGCAACGACCACCTCGGCGGCACCGACTTCGACGACGTGATCTACCTCGGCGACGGCGACGACGTCGTCGACGCGCACGAGGGCAACGACTACGTCTGCGGCGGCGGCGGCGCCGACGAGCTCCACGGCGGCGACGGCAGCGACCACTCCGACGGCGGCGAGGGAGCCGACTTCGTCGACGGGCGGCGCGGGCTCAACGACACCACGATCGGGGGCGGCGGCCCCGACCTGATCCTCGGCGGCAGCGTGATCAAGGGCGGCTCGGGCGACGACAACCTCGACAGCTCCGCGTACCTGCGCGAAGTCGGTGTCGACAAGGTCTCGGGCGGCCCGGGAGACGACTCGATCTCAGGCGACGGCAGGAGCTTCCACAACAAGGGCGAGCGGCTCGACGGCGGCTCCGGCGACGACGTGATCCGCGGCAAGGGCGGCAACGACACGATCGACGGCGGCTCCGGCACCGACGAGTGTCGGCAGGACACCGGTAACGGCCCCGTCCGCAACTGCGAAGCTCCCAGCCGGAGGCGCTAGCCGCCGGCTAGGCGACGATCTCGATCGCGTCCGGGTCCGCGGCCTCGGCGGCCGGGTTCTCGACCGCGAGCACCGCCTCGAGCGCCGCGATCGCGACCGCGAGCTGAGCCCGGTCCGGCTCCCGGGTGGTCAGGTTCTGAAGCATCAGCCCGGGCCACATCAGCGCCCGGACCCAGGCCTTGCGGCGGTTCCGGCCCGCCCACTTGATCACCTCGTAGGAGAGGCCCGCGATCAGCGGGATGCCGAGGATCCGCGAGGCGACCAGCCAGTACCACTCGGGGAGCCCGATCGGGGCGAAGACGAAGATCGCGAGCACCATCACGATCAGCAGAAAGCTGGTTCCGCAGCGAGGGTGCAGCCGCGAGTAGCCCTCGGCGCGGGCCGGGATCAGCCGGTCGCCCGCCTCGTAGCAGGAGATCGTCTTGTGCTCGGCGCCGTGGTACTCGAACACGCGCCTCAGGTCGGGCAGGCGGCTGATCGCGACGATGTAACCGATGAAGATCGCCGTCCGCAGGACCCCCTCGACGAGCCAGAACAACAGCGCCGAACCGAGCTGGTCCTTGATCAGGCTGGTCGCGCCGACCGGGACGACGAAGAAGAGCCCGACGGCGAGCAGCATCGAGAGCGCGATCGTCAGCCCCCAGGTGAAGCCGCCGATCGGCTCGGGCTCCTCCCCGTCCTCGCCGACCATCTGCGCGTTGGCCGAGATCGCCAGCGCCCGGAAGCCGATCTTCAGCGACTCGCCGAGCGCGACCACACCCCGGATCACGGGCAGGCGCAGGATCCGGTGGCGCTTCGCCCACGAGACCAGCGGCTCGGAGGTGACCTCGATCTCGCCCAGCGCCGGCTCGGCGGCGTCGGGGCCCTCGGGCGCCGGCTTGCGGACCGCGACCGCCCAGGTCGAGACGCCGCGCATCATCACCCCCTCGAGCACCGCCTGGCCGCCAACCGGCGCGTCGCGCGAGGCGACCGGCATGCCGTCGGGCATCCGGGTGACGTCGATGCTCGGGCCCGCGTCGGCGCTCATCGCCGAGCCCGTCTAGTCGGACTGCTTGCTGCGCGCGGCGCGGCGGCGGAAGCGCTCCACCCGGCCGCCGGTATCGACGAGCTTCTGCTTACCGGTGTAGAACGGGTGGCAGGCGGAGCAGATCTCGACGTGCATCTCGGGCTTGGTCGAGCGGGTGTAGAACTCGTTCCCGCACGAGCAGCGCACGTGGGAGAGGCCGTATTCGGGGTGGATCTCCGTCTTCATCGCCTTCGATTCTAGCGGCGGCGGCTTATCCTCCCGCGCGATGTACCGGACGATCCTGGTCGGCTTCGACGGGCGCGAGGGCTCTCGCGACGCGCTCGCGCTCGCCCGCGGCCTCGCCGCGATCGAGGGCGCCGGGCTCGTGCTGCTGGCGGCGCTGGATCTCGATCCGCTCGCCACGCCCGCCGACGCCTACGCGCGGGCGATGGCCGAGGCCGAGGAGCGGCTCTCGGCCGCGGCCCGGGGGGTGCTCGGCGAGACCCCGTTTCGGATCCGCACGATCGGCGGGGTCGGCGCGCCGCGGGCGCTGCACGAGGTCGCCGAGGACGAGCGCGCCGACGTGATCGTGCTCGGCTCGACCCACCGCGAGGGGCTCGGCCGGGTGCTGCCCGGGAGCGTCGGCGAGCGCCTCCTGCACGGCGCACCGTGCGCGGTGCTGGTCGCGCCGAGCGGGTTCGCCGGGCGCGACACGTTCGAGATCCGCGCGATCGGCGTTGGCTACGACGGCCGCACCGAAGCGGGGCACGCGCGCGAGGTGGCGGCGGCGCTCGCCGCCGACCTCGGCGCCACGGTCGAGACGATCACGATCGGCGAGCACGACGGCGACCCGGCCGAGGTCCTGGTCGAGCGCTCGCGGGGGCTCGACCTGCTGGTGGTCGGCTCGCGCGGCTACGGGCCGGTCCGCCACGCGCTGCTCGGCAACGTCTCCTGGGGCGTGATGCGGGGCTCGGCCTGCCCGGTACTGGTCGTGCCGCGGACCGCGGGCTAGGCGCGGACCGCGGCCAGCAGGGTCGCCAGCGTCTGGCCGGCGTCGGCGCGCGCCGCGGCCGGGTCGTCGGCGCGCGCGACCAGCATCGCCACCTCGTCGAGCGCGCCGAGCAGCGCATGCGCGAGCGGCTCGACCGGCTGGCGGCGGACCTCGCCGGACTCGATCCCCGCGGTCAGCAGCCCGGCGATCAGCCCGAGCCCGTAGCGGGCGCCGATCTCGCGCCAGCGCTCCCAGCCGAGCACCGCGGGCGCATCGAGCAGGACGATCCGCTGCACCTCGGGCTCGAGGCAGTGGTCGAGGAAGATCTCGGCGCCCGCCTCGAGCGTCTCGAGTGGCCCGGCCCCGGGGGTCACCCCGCCGGCGACCCGCTCGGCGATCTCGGCCTCGATCCGCTCGTAGACGGCGGCCAGCAGGTCCCGCTTGCCGTCGAAGTGGTGATAGAGGGCGCCGCGGCTGACCCCGGCGGCGCGGACGATCTCCTCGGTGCCGACGTCCGCGTAGCCGCGCTCGGCGAACAGGGGGCGGGCGGCGTCGATCAGGGCTCCACGGGTGGCCTCGGAGCGCTCGGACTGGGTTCGGCTTGACATGCATACAACCTGTATGTTAGAAACCTACAGCCTGTATGTTATCTGCCGACCGGACGACGACGAGAGGGGCGGTGACCCTCGAGCAGGGCACGGTCTCCTACGCGGAGAGCGGCCCGTCCGACGGCCCGACGGTGGTCTTCGTGCACGGCGCCTTCGTCGACGGGACGAGCTGGCGCAAGGTGACGCCGCTGCTCACCGACCGGTTCCGATGCGTCGTCCCGGACCTGCCGCTGGGCGCGCACCGGACCGCGATGAGCCCGGGAGCCGACCTGACTCCCCCGGGCCTCGCGCAGCTGATCGGCGGCCTGCTCGCAGAGCTCGGGCTCGATCACGTGACCCTGGTCGGCAACGACACCGGCGGCGCCCTCTGCCAGCTGGTCGTCACCGGTCACCCCGAGCGCGTCGGTCGGCTGGTGCTCACCCCCTGCGACGCCTACGAGAACTTCCTCCCGCCGGCGTTCCGCTACCTGCAGGGGCTGGCGCGGGTCCCGGGAGGGGTCGGCGCGGTGGCCCAGTCGATGCGGATCCCGGCGGTCCGCCGGACGCCGCTCGCCTTTGGCTGGCTCTCGAAGACCCGGATCCCGGGCGAGGTGCTCGCGCACTGGACCGAGCCGATCATCCGCGACCGCGCCGTGCGCGCCGACGCGCGCGCGGTCCTGCGCGGAATCTCGAGCCGCTACACGCTCGAGGCGGCGCCGCGGCTGCGCGAGTTCGAGGGCCCGACGATGCTCGCCTGGGCGACCGAGGACCGCTTCTTCAAGCCGCGGTTCGCCGAGCGGCTGGCCGCCGACATCCCCGGCTCGCGGCTCGAGTGGATCCCCGAGGCGCGCACCTTCGTCTCCGAGGATCAGCCGCGGCGACTCGCCGAGCTGATCGGCGAATTCGCGACCACCTGAGAGGCCCTCAGTCCGCGGTCGGGCGCAGGCCCCACGGCGGCGTCGCCAGCTCGACCGTGCCGCCGGCGAGCACCCGCAGGACCCCGGCCATGTGGTCGCCGATCCCCTCCTCCGGGATCCCGACCTCGACCTCGACCGTGCCGGCCTCGCGCGAGATCACCGTCGCCGGGCCAAGCGAGGCGAGCACGTCCTGCATCTGGTCGTTGGAGGCGAGCAGCAGCGCCGTGAACCGCTCGATCCCCTGCTCGCGTGCGCGCTCGGCGAGCAGCGCCGCGAGCGCCGTTCCGAGCCCCTGCCCGTGCCACTCGTCGATCACCGTGACCGCCGCCTCGGCGCGCGCCGGGTCGCCTGCGAGCCTGATGAACCGGGCGACGCCCACCCCCTCGCCGGTCGCGGCGTCGAAGGCGATCAGCGCCTCGTGGTCGCTGTGGTCGACCTCGGTCAGGTAGCGGAGCTGGGATTCCGAGAGCTCGGAGACCGCGGTCATGAACCGCTGGTAGCGCGACTGCTCGCTGAGCCGCTGAAACGCCCGCGTCAGGGCATCCTTGTCCTCGGGCCGGATCGGGCGCACGACGACCTCCGAGTCGTCGCGCAGCCTGACCCGGGTCGAGGCCGCGGTCAGACCTCTTGGTAGAGCGGCCCGTCGCCGCCCTCGGGCATCGTCAGCCGGCCGCCCTTGGCGTTGATCGCGCCGCACTGGACGCAGTTGGAGGCGGTCACGTGCACGTCGACCTGGGGAGCGCCGCTCTCGAGTTGGGCGTCCGGGATCTCGTAGACCTGCGCCGGGCAGAGGTTGACCCAGGTCTTCGCCAGCTCGAGCGGGACGTGGGCCTGGATCTTGACGTGGTTCGGGGCGTCGTCGCGGGTCGCGTTGCCGGACAGGAAGACGGAGTCGAGCTTGTTGAAGGTGAGCTCGTTGTCGGGCTTCGGGTAGTGCTTCTTGGCGCCGCCGTCGCGCATCGGGATCTCGGTGTCGGGCTCGTACTTCCACTTGCCGCCCGGGAACAGGCCCTTGGTGATCGTCATCGCGCTGGCGATCGCGCCGCCGGCGAAGAAGCCCTTCGAGAACGGCTGGCGCATGTTGCGCGACTCGAACAGGTCGCTGTCGATCTGGGAGCCGCGAACCCGCTCGTCGTAGCCGTCGAGGTTGACCGAGTCGCGCTTCAGCGCCTCGAAGATCGCCTCGGCGGCGTAGATACCGGCCTGGATCGCGTAGTGGATGCCCTTCAGGGTCGGGATGTTGACCATGTTCGCCGCGTCGCCGGCGATCGCCATCCCCGGGACCGCGAGGCTGCGGGGCATCGAGTAGTAGCCGCCCGAGGGGATCGTCTTCGCGCCCCACGCGACCCGCTTGCCGCCGGTCAGCATCTTCTTGATGAACGGATGGGTCTTCATCTCCTGCAGCAGGTCGTGGCAGGAGAGGGTCGAGTCGGTGTAGTCGAGCCCGATCACCAGCCCGATGCAGAGCTTGTCGGTGCCCATCGGGTAGATGAAGCTGCCGCCGAACTCGTTCCACTTCGCCCGCTTGCGCAGTGGCCAGCCCATCGTGTGGATCACCCGGTCGAGCGGCTTCTCCACCTCCCAGACCTCCTTCACCCCGACCTCCCAGCGGGTGGGCAGGGAGCCGTGCAGGTCGAAGTAGTCGAGCGCCCCCTGGGTCAGGTGCCCGAGCGTGCCCTCGGCGAGCACGGTGGCCTTCGCGACCACGTCCGAGCCCGGCTCGAAGTTGGAGAGCGGCTCGCCGTCCTTGCCGCGCCCGCGGTCGCCGGAGCGGATCCCGCGGACGATCCGGTCGGAGACCAGCAGTCTGTCGGCCACGGTCTCGGTGAGGATGTAGGCGCCCTTCTCCTCCGCCTGCTCGGCGAGGAACCGCGACAGCTTCGAGACCGAGATCACGTAGTTGCCGTGGTTGCGGAAGTTGGGCGGCATCGGCTTCAGCGGCAGCGCCGCGCGCTTGGTCAGCAGGTAGACCGCGTCCTTGGTCACCTCCTGGTAGGCGAACGGCCAATCCGACGGATCGAGGTCGGGGAACAGCTCCCGCATCGCCGCCGGCTTCATGTTCGCCCCGCTGAGCGTGTGAGCGCCGCAGACCTTGCCCTTCTCGATCACCGCGACCGGGACCTCGCCGAGCTTCTCCATCAGCTCGGGCTCGCCGGCGAGCAGGTCCAGCAGCCGGTTCGCGCAGGCGAGGCCGGCGGGCCCGCCGCCGACGATCGCGACGCCGACCTCGATCCGCTCGTCCTCGGGATCGGTCGGCGCGACGATCAGCTCGCGGTCGTCGAACGCCGGCGGGTAGTCCTTCGGGATCACCGGAGAACCCGCGGGAGGTGTCATTGCGGCCTCAGCCGCCCCTCTTCGCCTTCACGGCCTCGGTCAGCTTCGGGATGATCTTGTGCAGGTCGCCGACCACCCCGAGGTCGGCGAACTCGAAGATCGGCGCGTTCGGGTCCTTGTTGATCGCGAGGATGTTCTCGGAGTTCTGCATCCCGACCTTGTGCTGGATCGCGCCCGAGATCCCGGCCGCGAGGTACAGCTTCGGGGCGACCGTCTTGCCGGTCTGGCCGATCTGGGCCGCGTATGGGTACCAGCCGGCGTCGACGCCCGCGCGGGTCGCGGCGACGGCGCCGCCCATCGCGTCGGCGAGCTCCTCGGCGAGCTTGAAGTTGTCCTTCTCGCCCAAGCCGCGACCGCCGCCGACCAGGATGTCGGCGTCCTCGATGTTGAC
>DASPGZ010000163.1:0-4759 GCA_035620355.1 Solirubrobacterales bacterium
GAGATTCCGGCGACCGACCTCGCCGGAGTCGCCCACATCGGCGACGACCCGTCCCCGAGCGTGGCCGGCGGTAACCAGGGGCTGGCGCTGGGGCTGGCGGCCCAGCTCGGCGACGCGATCCGGCTCGGCGACCCGGCGGTCCGGGTCGAGTGGGAGCCGGGCGCCGTCCGGGTGACCACCGAGTCCGGCGCCGTGCACGAGGCCGACGCCTGCGCGATCGCGGTCCCGGCGGGCGTGCTCGGGCGGATCAAATTCGAGCCCGGGCTCCCCGAGGCCAAGCGCGAGGCGCTCGCCGCGGTCCGCTACGGGCACGCCGCGAAGCTGTTCGTTCCGCTGGCCGAGCCCGCTGCGCCGGGTGCGGTGATCAACGTGCCCGAGCGCTGGTGGTGTTGGACGGCGACCGGCGAGGGCGACCGGCCGATGCCGGTCGTCTCCTGCTTCGCGGGCTCGGCGGCGGCGCTCGAGCGGCTCGAGGTGGAGGCGGGTCCGGGCGCTTGGCTCGAGTCGCTCGCGGGCCTGCGACCCGAGCTCACGCTCGACCCGCTGGGCGCGGTGCTCTCGACCTGGGACGACGATCCCTGGGTCGAGGGCGCCTACTCGATCTTCCCGCCCCCGGAGCTGACCGCGGCGCTCGCGGAACCCGTCGGCCCGCTGGCTTTCTGCGGCGAGCACATCGGCGGGCGGTTCAACGGGTTGATGGAGGGCGCGATCCGCTCGGGGCGCGCGGCGGCGTCCTCACTCGCCCGCGCCTGAGCCCGGGCGCGGGCGGATCCCGCCCCCCTCGTACATCGGCAACTCGAGCCCGGCGGCGGCGCCGGCGTCGAGCTGCTCCCACATCCGCGAGACGCCCGCGGTGCCGAACCGGCGCACGCGCGTGACCGCGTCGAGATCGAGGACGTCGGTGACCAGCTCCTCGCCCGAGCCCGCCTCCACCCGCACCAGGCCCTCCGGGTCGACGACCATGCTGCGCCCGAGCCCGGCCGGCGAGGCGGCGTTGACGCTGATCACGTAGAGCTGGTTGACGATCGCGTTCGCCCTCGCGGTGACCAGCTCGGCTGCCCGGTCGCTGGTCGTCGTCAGGGTGGGGTGCAGGACCACCTCGGCGCCCATCCAGGCGAGCTGGCGGAAGGCCTCGGGGAAGAAGCCGTCGTAACAGATCGCGAGACCGATCCGGCCGACGTCGGGGATCTCGAAGGTGACGAAGCGATCGCCGGGGTCGGTGGTCTCCAGCGGCTGCCACGGAAAGGCCTTGCGGTAGGCGGCGACCAGCTCGCCCCGTGGGGAGATCGCGATCGCGGTGTTGTAGAGGCGCTCGCCGGCGCGCTCGTAGACCGAGCCCGGCACCAGCCAGAGGCCGGTCTCGGCCGCGATCCGGCCGAGCCGCTCGGTCAGCGGCCCGGGGATCTCGCAGGCGACCTCGCGCGCGTGGCCGGCGCTCTCGGAGAGCAGCGGCGGTGGGGCGGAGAGGTGGAGCTCGGGCGCGAGCAGCAGCTGCGCGTGCCCGACCGCGCCGCGGACCGCGGCGGCGCGCTCGGCGAACAGCTCGAGCGTCGCCAGCGGATCGCGCGCGATCGGCGTCGTCTGCAGCGCCGCGATCGAGAGCGTGCGCACGTCAGCCCGTGACCACGCTCTCGAACGCCTCGGTCACCTGCTCGCCCTGCGCGCCGTCGAGGACCGGCTCGAACGAGCAGTTGGCGGTGTACTCCTCGCTCGGGAAGATCAGCGGGTTGCGCGCCAGCGCGGGGTCGCGCTGCTGCAGGATCTCCTTGACGCCGGCCACCGGGGTGACGTAGTTGACCCACTCGGCGATGTCGGCCTGCACCTGCGGGTCGTAGACGTAGTTGATCCACTCGAGCGCCGCCTGCGGATCGGGTGCGCCGACCGGGATCTCCATGCTCGTCGACCACAGCATGCAGCCCTCCTTCGGCATCACGAACTCGATGTTCGGGTTGTCGTTCTGCATCTGCACCGCGTCGCCCGACCAGCCGAGGGCGATCGCGGTGTCGCCGGTCGCCAGGTCCTTGATGTAGTCGTTGCCGGTGAAGTCGCGGATCTGCCCCGAATCGGCGGCGGCGGCGATCTTGTCGACGGCCGCGAGCATCTGCTCGGTGGTCGCGGTGTCGGGGTCGATGCCCATGCACTTGAGCGTCATCGGCACCGAGTCGCGCAGCTCGAGCAGCATCGTCACCTTGCCCTCGTAGCGAGGATCGAACAGGTCGCAGATCGAATCGACGTCGGGGGCGAGGTCGGTGCGGACGATCAACCCGGTCATCCCGCTCTGCCAAGGGACCGTGAACTTGCGCTCGGGGTCGGCCGCCGCACCGCGCAGGCTCGGGATCAGGTTGCGCTCGACGTTCGGCAGCTTCGAGTAATCGAGCTCGTAGAGGTAGCCGAGGTCGTACATGCGCGCCGCGAGCCAATCGCTGACCGTGATCAGGTCGCGCCCGCCGGACTCGCCCCGCGCGAGCTGCGGGCGCAGCTTGCCGTAGAACTGGACGTTGTCGTTGATGTCCTCGATGTAGTCGACGTCGATCCCGGTGTCGCGCTCGAACTCGGCCACGGTGCCGTCCTTGCCCGGGTCGATGTAGAGCGGCCACTGCGAGATCGTCAGCTCATCGCCGGGCTCGCCGGATGGGACCGCACCCGCGGGGCTGTCCGCCGCGCCGGACTCGATCCCCGACTCGCCGCCCCCGCAGGCGACCAGCACGGCGCTGGCAACGGCCGCGGCCAGAAACGCAAGGATGCTCTTACTTTGAATCAGATTTAAAGAATAACCCGCGCAGAAAGCGCATGTCAAGGGCACAATGCGCCGATATCTCACGTATCGTTCGAGCTATGCGACGCAAGGACCAACGACGCAGGCGAGAACAGCTGGTCGCGGCGGCCAGGGCGGTGCTGCTCGACCGCGGCGCGCTCGGGCTCCGGGTCAAGGACGTCGCCGAGCGGGCCGGGATGGCCCCGAGCTCGGTCCTCTACTACTACCCGGACCTCGCCGACCTGCTGTTCGAGGTCACCCGTGAGGCGATGCATCGCTACGGCGAGCGCCGCGCCGAGGCGATCCGCGAGCTCGCCGACCCTGCCGCGCAGCTGAGGCTTGCGATCCAGCTCGGGGTGCCGACCGGCCCGGGCGACGAGGAGAGCCGCCTGCTGTACGAGCTCGATGCGCTCACCGGGACGAGTCAGGTGTTCGCGACTCTCTCGGCGGGCTTCTTCGATCGCCAGGCGGCGCTCTACGAGCGGGTGCTCGAGCGGGGCGCCGAGTCGGGCGCCTTCACGCTGACCGCCGACGCGGAAACCCTGGGCCGCGGGCTGGTCGCGCTCGAGGACGGCCTCGGCCTGCAGGTGGTTCTCGGCCACCCGGGCATCGACGGCGCCGCCGCCGAGGCGATCCTCGTCACCTGGGCCGGCGCCGCGACCGGCGCCGACCTGGCCGCGGTCGAGCCGGCCGCCGCGGCGTCCTAGGGCGCGGCCGCGGTCTCGCCGACCACCGCTGCCCCGGCGCCGCCGCCCGGCGCGCCGCTGCCCTCGTCGGTGGTCAGCTTGTGGGCGAAGTAGACGGGGATGATCGAGAGCAGGATCACGAACACGGCGACCACGTTGACGATCGGCAGCTGGTTCGGGCGCGAGAAGTTGTTCAGGATCCAGATCGGCAGCGTCTCGTCGCCGGCCCCGATCGTGAACGTGGTGACGATGATCTCGTCGAAGGAGAGGGCGAAGGCGAGCAGCGCTCCGGCGACCAGGGCGCCGCGCATGTTGGGCAGCGTGACCATGCGGAAGGTCTGCCACGGGGTGGCGCCGAGGTCGGCCGAGGCCTCCTCGAACGACGACGACATCCGCCGCAGCCGGGCGATCGCGTTGTTGTAGATGACGACGATGCAGAAGGTCGCGTGCGCGATCACGATCGTCAGCAGCCCGAGGCTGATCCCGAAGACCTGCGTGAAGGTCGAGTTGAGCGCGATCCCGGTGACGATCCCGGGCAGCGCGATCGGCAGGATGACCAGGAACGAGATCGTCTCGCGGCCGAAGAACTGGTGACGGGCCACGGCGAGCGAGGCCAGCGTCCCGAGGACGAGCGCGACCGCGGTCGCGAGCAGCCCGGTCTTCACCGAGTAGAGGAGGGCGTCGCGGGCGCCGGTGTTGTCGATCGCCTTCTCGAACCACTCGAGCGTGAACCCCGGCGGCGGCCACTCGAAGGTGCGCGCCTCGCTGAACGCGTAGATGACCACGACCAGCAGCGGCACGTAGATGAACGCGAGCGTGAACCCGGTCCCGAGCCGCAACAGCAGCTGCGATGTCCCCGAGAGCCTCATAGATGCTCGAACGCCCCGAGCCGCCTCGCGATCAGCAGGTAGATGACCATGATCACGATCGGCACGGTCGCGAAGGCGGCGGCGAAAGGCAGGTTGACGGTGAAGTTGTCGCGCACCACCGTGCCGATGAACTGCTCGCCGGAGCCGACCAGGCCGGGGGTGATGAAATCGCCCAGGGTGAGCGAGAAGGTGAAGATCGAGCCGGCGATCACCGCCGGGAAGACCAGCGGCAGGATTACCCGCCGGAAGGTCGTGCCCGGCTTCGCGCCCATGTCCTCGGACGCGCTCAGCAGGGTGTCCGGGATCCGCTCGAGCCCGGCGTAGATCGGGATGATCATGTACGGAAGCCAGATGTAGCTCATCACCAGCCAGATCGCGACCAGGCCGTAGCCGGGTCCCTCGATTCCGAGCGGCTCGAGCAGCCAGTTGAGGACCCCGTCCTGACTCAG
>DASPGZ010000164.1:0-2578 GCA_035620355.1 Solirubrobacterales bacterium
CGGGGCCGGGGTCTCGGCCGGGGGGGTCTCGGCCGGGGCCGCCCCGGCGGCGGCCTTCTCGCCCAGCGACTGGCGGCGGCCGCGGCGGCGTGCCTCGCGCTCAGCCCGGCGGCGCTCGCGCTCGACCGCGTCCGGGTCCTCGGCGAACGGGTCGTGCCAGTCGGATCCGCTCATCGGATCACGTGCGGCTGAGGAGGAAGGACTCGAGCAGGTGGGCGGCGGCGATCGCGTCCGCCGGCGCCTCGGCGCCGGCGCGGGCCGTCTCGGGGGCCATCCGCGTGGTCAGCCGCTCATCGTAGGTCTCGACCGGGACCTCGGTCTCGGCGGAGAGGTCGGCGGCGAAGGCGCGCGCCGCCGCGGCCTGCTCGCGCTCGGTCCCGTCGAGCGACACGGGCAGCCCGACGACGATCAGCTCCGCGCCCTGCTCGCGGGCGACGCGCGCGGCCTCGGCCGGATCCGGCGGGCTGACCACGCCCAGGGGGCGGACGATCGTCCCGCTCGGATCGCAGATGGCCGTGCCCGCGCGCACGTCGCCGTGGTCGATCGCCAGCACCCGCATCCGCCCGAGACCCTACGAAAGCGCCCTTGCGAGTGCCGCGCGAGCGGCCTCCAGCGCGTCGTCGAGCTTCTCCGGCGCGCGCCCGCCGGCCTGGGCGACCTCGGGTCGTCCCCCTCCCCCGCCGCCGACGATCGCCGCCGCCTCGCGGACGACGTCGACCGCCGAGGCGCCGCGCTCGACCGCGCTCGGGCTGAAGCTCGCGACCAGCGCCACCTTGCCGTCGCCGACGGCGCCGAGCACCACCGCGGCGTCGCCCTCGCGCTGCTTGATCTTGTCGGCGAGGTTGAGCAGGCCGCCCTGGTCGCCGCTCGCGGTCGCGACCACGACCTTGATCCCGCCGACCACCTCGCCGGCCTCGGCCAGCTCCTCGGCCTGGGCGCCGGACTCCTCGCGACCGAGCTCGGCGACCCGGGCCTCGAGCTCGGCCAGCCGCTCGGACGCGCGCCGGGCCGCGGCGACGGCGTCGCGGCCCGAACCGAGCAGCGCGCCGGTCTGCTCGAGCTGGTCGCTGCGCTCGCGGTACCAGTCGATCGCGGCGGGGCCGGTGAGCGCCTCTATCCGGCGCACGTTCGCCGCGCTCGAGCCCTCGGAGACGATCGCGACGATCCCGACCTCGGCCGTGTTGGCGACGTGGGTGCCGCCGCACAGCTCACGCGAGACCTCGTCGACCTCGACCACCCGGACCCAGTCGCCGTACTTCTCGCCGAACAGCGCCATCGCGCCCATCGCCTCGGCCTCGGCGCGCGCCATCTCCAGCGCCCGGACCGGGCGGCTCGCCTTGACCCATCCGTTGACGCGGTCCTCGATCGACCGCACCTCCGCCGGGTCGAGCGGCGCCCCGTGGGTGAAGTCGAAGCGCAGCTTGTCGGGACGCACCGCCGAGCCCGCCTGGCGCACGTGAGTGCCGAGCGCCTCGCGCAGGGCCGCGTGCAGCAGGTGGGTCGCTGTGTGGTTGCGCATCGTCGCGTGGCGGAGCTCGTGATCGACGACCGCGCTCACCCGGTCGCCGCTGGCCGCCCGCCAGCCGGCCGCCGCGACCCGGAGTGCCTGGTCGTCGCCGACCCGGTAGACGTCCTCGACCCGCGCCTGCGAGCCGTTGGCCGCGATCACTCCGGAATCGGCGACCTGGCCGCCGCCCTCCGCGTAGAACGGGCTCTCCTCGAGCTTCACCAGCAGCGCCTCACCGTCGCCGACCGGCTCGGCGGCGGCGACGCTCGTCTGCGCGCTGAGCTCGGAGTAGCCGACGAAGGTCGTCGTCGGCGCCTTCGACGCGAACTCGATCACCTGCCCGTGGCGGTCGGCGACCGGCCCTGCGGCGCCGAGCCTGGCGCGCTCGCGCTGCTCGTCCATCAGCGCCTCGAAGCCGTCGTCGTCGACCGAGAGCCCCTGCTCGGCGAGCAGCTCCTTGGTCAGGTCGTAGGGGAAGCCGTAGGTGTCGTGGAGCTGAAACGCGTCGCCGGCGTCGATCCACGAGGTGTTCGCGGCCTTCGCCTCGGCGACCAGCTTCGCCAGCAGCTCGGTGCCGCGGTCGAGCGTGCGGCCGAAGCTCTGCTCCTCGTCGCCGACCCAGCGCATGATGCTCTCGCGCTCGCCCTCCAGGTGCGGGTAGGCCCCGCCCATCAGCTCGATCACCCGCTCGGCGAAGCGGCCGAGGAACGGCGGGTCGAGCCCGAGCACGCGCCCCTGCTGGATCGCGCGCCGCATGACCCGGCGCAGCGCGTAGCCGCGGTCCTCGTTCGAGGGCACCACCCCGTCGGCGATCAGGTTGACGGCGCCGCGGGAGTGGTCGGCGATGATCCGCATCGCCCGCGTCACCTTCGGGTTGGAGCCGTACTCACGGCCCGAGAGCTCCTCGGCAAGCCCGATCAAGGGAGTGAACGCGTCGGTGTCGAAGATCGAGTCGACGCCCTGCTGGATCATCGCCATCCGCTCGAGCCCGAGCCCGGTGTCGATGTTGCGCTGTGGCAGCTCGGTCAGCGATCCGTCCTCGCGCAGCTCGTAGGTCATGAAGACGTGGTT
>DASPGZ010000165.1:0-7369 GCA_035620355.1 Solirubrobacterales bacterium
ACCGGGCCCATCCGGGCGCTGAGCCCGGTCTCGCGCTGGAAGTCCTCGCCGAACTGCACCTCGCCGGACGGCCCGGCGGCATCGATGTCGCGCTTGGCCGCTCGCAGCGCCCGGCTGTCGTGCGGGATGAAGAAGCCGTGCACGAGTCCCAGCAGGACGAGGATCGCGAGGATCCCCCAGCCGATGAAGAACTCGCTGAAATCCCAGCGGTCCGCCGCGAGGTAGACGCCGGTGAGCAGGATCAGCACCCCGCCGATCGTCACCATCGACCGGCTGATCGTGATCGTGCTCTCGAGCACGGCCGGCATCGCGCGCGGGTACTTGCGCGCCGCGAGCGCCAGGTAGATGCCGAAGGCGAAGGTCGGGCCGAAGGCGACCACGACCGAACTCACGTGAAGCCAGACGACGACATCGTAGAAGGTCACAGCAAGCGTCTGCATGCGAGCCAGCCTATTCCTTGGCGGCGCCGGAAACCCTGCGGCACAGCAGCGCGGCCCACTCGCCCGAGCGCCGCTCCTGCGCCGGCTCGAGCCCGGCGGCGCCCAGCGCCGCGGCGACCTCGCCGACCTCGGCCGCGAGCAGCCCCGAGCAGACCATCGCCTCGGGCGGATCCTCGATCCGGGCGGCGACCTCGCGCAGCAGCGGCGCGGTCAGGTTGGCGACCAGGGTCGGCGCCGGCGGCGGCGGCGACCGGCGCAGGTTGAGGCGCTGGACTTCGATCTCCACCCCGTTGGCGGCGGCGTTGGCGGCGGCCGCTTCGACCGCGGCGAGCTCGGAGTCGCAGGCGAGCACCGGCGCGAAGCCGAGCTTGGCGGCGGCGATCGCCAGCACCCCGGAGCCGGTCCCGAGGTCTGCCAACGGCCCTGCGGCGCCCCGATCGGCGAGCTCGACCAGCAGCTCCAGGGACATGCCGGTGGTCGCGTGCGCGCCCGTGCCGAACGCCTGACCCGGATCGACGACGACATCTATGCCGGCCAGCTCCTCGGCTTCGCGTCCGGGGACGGCCGGGTCGGGCGCGGGACGGCCCGTCTCCCACGACGGCCTGACCACGATCCGCCCGCCGGCGACCACGACCGGCTCGTGGAAGTCGCGCCAGCGGTCGGCCCAGTCGTCGGGGATCTCGGTCGAGCTGATCTCGACCAGCCCGTCGCCGGCCGCGGCCTCGAGCTCGGGGACCTCGGGGAGCTCGCCCGGCGGCCCGTAGACCGCGTACTCATAAAAGCCCGCCGCCTCCTCCGCTTCGCGTCCGGGCGCGGCGGGGTCGGCGACCCATCCAACCTCCTCGACCCCGTCCGGGACCAGCTCGAGCAGCTGCGCCAGCACCGCCTCGGCCAGCTCAGGGCGGCAGCGGACCGCGAGCCGGATCACGCGTCGCCGAGCGACTCGTGCAGGCGCTTGGCCAGGTCGCGCTGGCTGCGCGAGAGCTTCTTCGGCACGGTCAGCTCGACGACCACGTACTGCGAGCCGCGCCGACCGTTGCGCAGCGACGGCACGCCGAGACCCTTGAGCCGCTCGGTGTGGCCGGGCTGGGTGCCGGCGGCGATCTTCACCTCGCGCTCGCCATCGAGCGTCGGGACGTTCAGCTTGCCGCCTACCATCGCCGTGGTCGCCGGCACCCGCAGGACCGAGATCAGGTCGTCGCCGCGGCGCTCGAAGCGCTCGTCGGCGGCGACCTCGACCTCGACGTAGAGGTCGCCGGAACGGCCGCCCGGCTCGCCCGCATGGCCGGCGCCGGCGATCCGGATCCGCTGGCCCGACTCGATCCCGGCCGGGATGTCGACGTCCCAGGTGCGCTCGCGACGCTCGCGCCCGGCTCCGCCGCAGCGCTCGCACGGCTGCTCGGGGATCTTGCCCGCGCCGCCGCAGGTCGGGCAGCCCGACGTCTGCACCAGCTGGCCGAACGCGGTTCGCCGCACCTGCTGCACCTGGCCGGCGCCGCCGCAGGTCTCGCAGGTCCGGATCGGGGTACCCGGTTCGGCGCCGTTGCCGCGGCAGCGTTCGCACGCCGCCACCGACTCGAAGCTGACCTGGCGCTGGGCGCCGGTCGCGACCTCGGCGAGCGAGATCTCGACCACCGCGCCGATGTCGGCGCCGGAGGCGGGCCCGGCGCGCCGCCCGCCGAACAGGTCGCCGAAGGGCGAATCGCCCTGCCCGAACAACGCGGAGAGGATGTCCTCGATCCCGCCCTGGGCGTGGGGCGTCCAGCCGCCGCTGCGCAGCCCCTCGTGGCCGAAGGCGTCGTAGGTTCGCCGCCGCTCGGGGTCGGAGAGGATCTCGTAGGCCTCGGCGGCCTCCTTGAACTTCTCCTCCGCCTGCGGGTCGTGGCTGTTGACGTCCGGGTGCAGCTCGCGGGCGAGCAACCGGAACGCCTTCTTGATCTCCGCGTCGCCGGCGTCGCGGGAAACGCCCAGGACCTCGTAGGGATCGCGCGGGACGGCGCGGGACGCCTCACTCATAGACCGACTCGAAGAATCGGGAGAGCTCGCCCGCGGCCTCGCGCACCGAGCTGATCGCGGTCGCGTAGTCCATCCGCAGCGGCCCGACCACGCCGACGGCGCCGAGGTTCCGGTAGCCGAGGCCGTAGTTGGCGCCGATCACGCTCACCTCGCGCAGCTCCGGGGCCGGGTTCTCGCCGCCGATCCACATGAACACCGAGCGCCGGTCGAGGGTCGAGCGCAGGACCTCGAGCAGGTTGGCGCGGCGCTCGAGCGCCCGCATCAGCGAGTCGGCTCGGGGCAGGTCGGGGGCGTGGTCGGCCGAGAGCAGCCGCGCGGCTCCCTCGACGTAGAGGTCGCTCTCGGCCTCGTGCTCGAGCCCGGCGAAGGCGTCCGCGAGCTCGGCCAGGAACTGGCGCTCCGCCGGCCCGAGCTCGGGGTCGTCGAGTCGGCCGGAGGCCATCCGGGCGCCGAGCGCGAGCCCGGCGAGGCGCTCGTTGAGGAAGCTCGATGCCCATTCGACCAACCCGGGGTCGACCGGCGAGGCGAAGTTGAACATGCGCTTGGTGACCGCGCCGTTGGACGCGATCACGACGACCATCACCGCCCCCGGCTGCAGCTGCAGGACCTCGACCCTGTGGATGCGGGCGGCCGACGGCGGCGGGGCGGTCGCGATCGCGAGCAGGTCGGTCATCCGCGACAGCGTCGCGGTCGTCTCCTGCAGCGCCTGCTCGATCTCGCGCCGCATCTGCGACAGGTCGAGCAGCCCGCTGGCCGGGCCCGGACGGGCCTCGGCGCTGACCAGGGCGTCGGCGTAGAAGCGGTAGCCGGAATCGGTCGGGACCCGGCCGGCGGAGGTGTGGGGATGGCCGAGGTAGCCCTCGTGCTCGAGCGCCGCGAGCTCGGCGCGGACGGTCGACGGACCCCATTCGACCGCGGGATCGTCGGCGATCGCGGCCGAGCTGACGGGCTTGCCCGACTCGAGGTACGCACCGACCACCAGGTTGAGAATCCGCTGACGACGCTCCGAAAGCATCCAACGATTCTAGGATCGGTGCGGATGATCAACCCATACACCCTTCCCGATGACCTCCCGGCGCCGGTTGACGACGGCGCCGCCGACCACCTCCCGGGTGCGCAACTGCCCGCCGGGCTCGCGCTCGAGGCGACCGACGGCGCCGCGGTCGAGCTCGCCGCACTCGCGGGTCGCACCGTCGTCTACGCGTATCCGTGGACCGGCCGGCCCGGGGAGCCGTTGCTGGTCGACGGCTGGGATCTGATCCCCGGCGCCCGCGGCTGCACGCCCGAGACCTGCGGCTTTCGCGACCACCACGGCGAGCTCCGCGAGGCGGGCGCCGAGGCCGTCTACGGGCTCTCGACCCAGGCGAGCGACTACCAGGGTGAGCTCGCCGCGCGGCTCGGGCTGCCGTTCGCGATCCTCTCCGACGCGGACCTCGCGCTCACCCGGGCGCTGGCGCTGCCGACCTTCGAGGCGGCCGGCGAGACGCTGATCAGGCGGCTGACGCTGCTGCTCGACGCCGGCAGGGTGGAGCGGGTCTGGTACCCGGTGTTCCCGCCCGACCGCCACGCGAGCGAGGTGCTCGAGTGGCTGCGCGCGAACTAGCGCTCGAGCTCGAGCTCGGCCTCGGCGTTGCGGATGATCCGATTGTCGCCCTGGGCGGCCTCGACCTCGACCGTCGCCCGCCCGTCGCCGACCTCGCTCACCGTCCCGGTGACGGCGATCTCCTGCTCGGGGACCCCCATGCCGCGGAACTGGACCCGGAGGCGCCTGAGCGCGCGCGGGTCACCGCCGGCGGCCTCGACGCAGCCGCGCGCGACGATGCCCATCGAGTAGAGCCCGTGGAGGATGTTCTGCGGCAGGCCGACCGCCTTCGCGAACTCGACGTCGATGTGGATCGGGTTGAAGTCGCCCGAGGCGCCCGCGTAGCGGTGCGGCAGGTACTTGTCCGGGGTCACCCGGAGCTCTCCGATCGCGTCGCCTGGATTCAGCTCGCCCACCTCACACCCCCCTGACGATGTCGGTCCAGGTGCCGCGCACGACCTCGTCGCCGTCGCCGTTGGTCGACACCGACTCGAACACATAGAAGCCCTTGCCGCCCCGCTCGTAGATCTCGGTCACCTCGATCTCGGTCGTGATCTCGTCGCCCGAGCAGACCGGCTCGCCCCAGACGAACTCCTGGCCGCCGTGGACCATCGTCGCCAGGTTGATCCCGACCTCGGGGTCGACCACCGCAGGGCCCAGCGCCGGGGCCGAGTAGACGACGCAGAACATCGGCGGCGCGACCACGTCGCGAAAGCCAGCCGCCACCGCCGCCTCGCGATCGTGGTGGACCGGGTTGGTGATCCCGAGCGCGTGCGCGTACTCGCGGATCTTCTCGCGCCCGACCTGGTACGTGACGGGCGGGTAGGACTTGCCGATCGCGTCCTCGTTGACGGCCATCGAGCGCGGCAGTCTATTCGGAGCGCTTCGCCTCGCGCTCGCGGGCGGCGGCGCGCGCCTCCTCGAGCGTCGGGTACAGGTGGACGACCGCGAACCGGCCGTCGCGCACCTCGGTCATCCAGAACGACTCCATCTCGACCTCGGCCCCGCTGCCGCGGCCGATCCCGCGCTGGAAGGTCCGGGTGACGACGTGCGCCTCGCCGAGCGCCTCATGGTCGAGGATCTCGATCTCGAACTCGTCCCAGGCCTCGAGCCAGGTCTCCATCCAGCCGATGTACGCCTCCCGGCCCTGGAAGCTGCCGTGGTTGGGTAGCGAGTCGGGCACGAACACCTCGATCTCGGGATGGGCGATCGCGGCCGCCGCGGGCGGGCCGCCGGCGCCGAAGGTCTCGAACCCCTCGGTGACCACCTGAAGCGCCGGGCGCTGATCGTCGCCGCTCATCCGCCGACCGCCTCGAGCGCCTCGTCGCGCTCCGCGTACAGGTGCAGTCGAACGACCTTGTCGTCGCGGAACTCGAACAGGTAGAAGAGCGTCATCTCGACCGGCACCCGGCTGCCGGCGCCGGTCGCGGCCTGGTGGACCTCGGCGATCACGTGACGGTCGTCGGGGTGGGTGAAGCCGATGATCCGGTTCTGCTGGGACTCGAAGGCCTCGCCCCAGGTGGTGATCATCTCGGTGAACCCCTCGCGGCCGCGCCAGGTCCCGCTGTTGGCGAGTTGCGGACCGACGCGCGACTCGAGCCGCTCGTCGAAGATCGTCGCCAGCATCGTCATGTCGCCGCGGTTGAACGCCTCCATCCCGTCGCGGATCAGCCGCTCGTGTGGGTCGCCGTCACTCATCGACCTGCAACACCGCCAGGAACGCCTCCTGCGGGACCTCGACCGAGCCCACCTGCTTCATCCGCTTCTTGCCCTTCTTCTGCTTTTCGAGCAGCTTGCGCTTGCGGGTCACGTCGCCGCCGTAGAGCTTCGCGGTCACGTCCTTGCGCAGCGCCTTGACCGTCTCCCGGGCGAGGATCCGCGAACCGACCGCGGCCTGCACCGGGACATCGAACAGCTGCCGCGGGATCGTCTTGCGCAGCCGCTCGACCAGCGCCTTGCCGGCCTCGTAGGCGGCGTCGCGGTGGACGATCACCGAGAGCGCGTCGACGGTGTCGCCGGCGAGCAGCACGTCGAGCTTGACCAGGTCGGAGGCGCGGTTGCCGATCGGCTCGTAGTCGAGCGAGGCGTAGCCCGCGGTCCGTGACTTGAGCTGGTCGAAGAAGTCGAGCACGATCTCCGCCAGCGGGATGTCATAGCGCAACTGGACCCGCTCGGGCGAGAGGTAGTGCAGGTCGACGTGGGTCCCGCGGCGGCTCTGCGACAGCTCCATCACCTGGCCGACGTAGTTGGTCGGGCAGATCACCGAGGCGCGGATGTAGGGCTCGCGGATCTCGGCGATCACCCCGGGATCGGGCATCTCGACCGGCGAGTGCACCTCGACCGTCTCGCCGCTGGTCAGCTCGACCTCGTAGGAGACGTTCGGGGTCGTCGAGAGCAGCTCGAGGTCGTACTCGCGCTCGAGCCGCTCGCGGACGATGTCCATGTGCAGGAGGCCGAGGAAGCCGCAGCGGAAGCCGAAGCCGAGCGCGTGGGAGGTCTCGGGCTCGTACGAGAGCGCGGCGTCGTTGAGCGCCAGTCGCTCGAGCGCGTCGCGGAGCTCCTCGTAGCGGTCGGTGTCGATCGGGAACATGCCGCTGAAGACCATCGGCTTCACCTCGCGGTAGCCGGGCAGCGCCTCGGCGGCGGGACGGTCGCGCGCCGTCAGCGTGTCGCCGACCCGCAGCTTCGAGACGTCCTTGAGCCCGGTGATCGCGTAGCCGACCTCGCCCGCGGCCATCCGCGGCGCCGGCTCCATCTGCGGGGCGAAGAAGCCGAGCTCGTCGATCTCGGCCTCGGTCCCGGCCTGCATCGCCTTGATCGCCTCGCCCTTCGCGAACGAGCCGTCGACCATCCGCACGTAGGCGACCACGCCCCGGTACTGGTCGAACGCCGAGTCGAAGATCAGCGCGCGCGGCGGTGCCTCCGGTGCGCCCTCGGGCGGCGGGATCCGCTCGACGATCGCCTCGAGCACCTCGTCGACACCCTCGCCCGTCTTCGCCGAGATCCGCAGGACGTCGTCGGGATCGCCGCCGATCAGGTCGGCGATCTCGCCGGCGACCCGCTGCGGCTCCGCTCCCGGCAGGTCGACCTTGTTCAGGATCGGGATCAGCTCGAGCCCGGCCTCAACCGCCGCGTAGGTGTTGGCGACGGTCTGCGCCTCGACCCCCTGGGCGGCGTCGACGACCAGTAACGCCCCCTCGCAGGCGGCGAGGCTGCGCGAGACCTCGTAGGAGAAGTCGACGTGGCCGGGGGTGTCGATCAGGTGCAGGTGGTAGGTCTCGCCGTCGTCGGCGGCGTAGTCGACCCGCACGGCCTGGGCCTTGATCGTGAT
>DASPGZ010000166.1:0-2156 GCA_035620355.1 Solirubrobacterales bacterium
CACCTTCTCCGACAACGGCACCCCGGTGACCGCCGGGACCGGCCCCGCCGACGACTCGACCAAGCTGATCAATCGCGACGCGCTCGGCTTCGTCCGCGGCGCGAAGGCGGACCCGCGCCCGGTCGTCCTCAGGGTCAGCCATCTCGCCCCGCACTCCAGCAACACGCCGGTGCCAGGCGTCGGCCGTTGCGGCAAGGGCGGGTTGCCGATTCCCGAGGACGCCGCGGCCTATCGCCCCTATCGGAACGTGAAGCTGCCGAAGCCGCCCTCGTTTGACGAGAGCAAGATCTCCGACAAGCCCGAGTGGGTCGCGACCCGGCCGGCGCTCGGGCACACCCGGCGCCGGAACCTGAAGCTCGGCCTCGGCTGCGCGCTCTCGACCCTGTCGACCGTCGACCGCGGCGTCGGCGAGCTCGTCGACCAGCTCGAGCGCCAGGGTGAGCTCGACAACACCGCGATCTTCTTCACCTCCGACAACGGCTACTTCTTCGGCGAGCACCGGATCTTCCTCAACAAGGTCTACCCCTACGAGGAGGCGCTGCGGGTGCCGCTGCTGGCCCGGGTGCCGCCGGGCCTGCTCGGCGCGCGCGCCCGCCGCCAGGGGCCGCCGGACGATGTCGGCGTCCCGGTCAACAACCTCGACCTGACCGCGACCATCCTCGATCTCGCCGGGGCCGCGCCGTGCACGGCCTCGGGCGCCTGCCGGACGCTCGACGGCCGCTCGCTGCGCCCGCTGCTCAGCGGCGAGCGGCCCGACTGGACACGCGGGCGCGCCCTGCTCTACCAGCTCGGCGGCAACCGGGACTGCGGGCAGATTCCGGAGGCCGGGCTGAACAACTTCTACGACGCGATCCGCACCAAGCGCTACGTCTACGTCGAGCTCGACCGCGTCAACAAGGAGACCGGCGAGTGCGACCGGCCGGAGTACGAGCTCTACGACCTGAAGCGGGATCCCTACCAGCTCCGAAACCAGGCGGTGAACCCGGCGCTGGCGGCGCCGTCGCCGCTGCAGGCGGAGCTCGCGGCGCGGCTCGACGCGCTTCGCGATTGCAACGGGATCGCCGGCCGCGACGCCGCCGCCGGGACCCCCTGCGAGTAGCCGTCTAGGCGAGCTCCCGCAGCCGCTGCGCCTCGGGCAGCTGCTTGAGCTTCTTCAACGTGTTGTTCTCGATCTGGCGGATGCGCTCGCGGGTGACCCCGAAGGCCCGCCCGACCTCCTCCAGGGTGAGCGGCTCGTGGCCGCGGAGCCCGTAACGCAGCTCGATCACCTGGCGCTCGCGCTCGGGGAGCGCGTTGAGCGCCTTCTGGATGTCCTCGCGCTGCTGGTTCTCGGTCGCCGCCTCGAACGGCTCCTCGGTCTGGTCGTCGGCGACGAAGTCGCCGAGCTCGGACTCCTCCTCGTCGCCGACCGGCTTCTCCAGCGAGACCGGCATCTGCGCCACCCGGAGGATGTCGCGGACCTCGCGGACCGTGATCTGCAGCTCCGCGGCGATCTCGTCCGGCTCCGGCTCGCGGCCGAGCTTCTGGACCAGCTGGCGCTCGACGTGGACGACCCGGTTCAGCTTCTCGACCATGTGCACCGGGATCCGGATCGTCCGCGCCTTGTCGGCGATCGCCCGGGTGACCGCCTGGCGGATCCACCAGGTCGCGTAGGTGGAGAACTTGTAGCCGCGGCGATAGTCGAACTTCTCGACCGCGCGGATCAGCCCCAGCGAGCCCTCCTGGATCAGGTCGAGGAAGCTGAGCCCGCGCCCGAGATATCCCTTGGCGATCGAGACGACCAGCCGCAGGTTGGCCTCGACCATGTGGCGCTTCGCCGCCATGTCGCCCTTCTCGATCCGCTTCGCCAGCTCGATCTCCTGGTCGGCGGTGAGCAGCTCGACGCGGCCGATCGAGCGCAGGTACAGGCGCAGCGAGTCGAGGCTGGGCTCGACCGTGAGGTCGAGCTCGGCGCTCTTCGGGCCCGTCTCGCCCTTCGACTCCTTGTAGGCGGAGACGCCGTCGGCGGCGACCACGTCGACACCGTGCTCGACCAGGTAGGCATGCAGGCCCTTGACCTGCTCCTTGGTGACCTCCACCTCCTCGAGCGTCTGCGAGATCTCCTCGAAGGTCAGGTAGCCGCGCTCGCGGCCGGTCGCGATCAGCCCGCGAAGCTC
>DASPGZ010000167.1:0-4079 GCA_035620355.1 Solirubrobacterales bacterium
GGTCGCGCGCGGCGACCTCGGGATCGAGCTGCCGATCGAGCAGGTGCCCGGGGTCCAGCGGCGGCTGCTGGCGCTCGCCGGCAAGTACTCGCGCCCGTCGATCACCGCGACCCAGATGCTCGCCTCGATGGTCGCCTCGCCGCGGCCGACGAGGGCCGAGGTCTCCGACGTCGCCAGCGCGATCTTCCAGGGCACCGACGCGGTGATGCTGTCCGAGGAGACGGCTGTCGGCCAGTACCCGGCCGAGGCGGTCAGGGTGATGGACCGGATCGCGCGCGAGACCGAGCCCGAGCTCCCCTACGGCGACTGGGTCTTCAACCGGGTGGTAACCGACAACACCGACGTCGCCTCGTCGGTCGCCAGGGCGGCCGTCGGCGCCACCTACACGCTCGGGCTCGCGGCGATCGTCGTCCCCACCCGCAGCGGGCGCACCGCGCGCCTGGTCTCGGCGCACCGCCCGCGGACGCCGGTGCTCGCGATCTCGCCGCGGCTGGAGACGGTACGACGGCTGAACCTGCTGTTCGGCGTCCGCTGCGAGATCGCCGAGGAGTGGACCGGGATCACGGCCCTGCTCGACGACTGTTCGCGGATCGCCCGCGACTCCGGCGTCGCCGGCTCCGGCGACCTGATCGCGATCACCGCCGGGCTCCCGCAGCAGGACCTGGGCACGAACCTGTTCGAGGTCCATAGGGTCCCCTGAGGTGAAGGTCGACGCGGGCACCTACCAGCCGACGCTGGACGCCGCCGGCGCGGCCGCGGTCGAGGCCGAGGGCCAGGGGTACGACGGCTGGTGGGCGTTCGAGACCCAGATCGATCCGTTCCTCGGCTGCGCGGTCGCCGCCGAGCGCACCGAGCGGATCGGGATCGGGACCTCGATCGTGGTCGCCTTCGCCCGCAATCCGATGACCGTGGCGCTGCAGGCCAACGACGTCCAGGCGCTCTCGGGCGGCCGCTTCACGCTCGGCCTCGGCTCGCAGATCAAGCCTCACATCACCCGCCGCTACTCGATGCCGTGGTCGAAGCCGGCGGCCCGGATGCGCGAGTTCATCCTCGCGATCCGGGCGATCTGGGACACCTGGGGAACCGGGGCGCCGCTCGAGTTCGAGGGCGACTTCTACACCCACACGCTGATGGCGCCGTTCTTCGACCCGGGGCCGAACCCGCACGGCAACCCACCGATCATGCTCGCCGCGGTCGGCCCGCTGATGACCGAGACCGCGGGCGAGGTCGCCGACGGCGTGCTCGTGCACGGCTTCTCGACCGAGCGTTACCTGCGCGAGGCGACCCTGCCGGCGCTCGAGCGCGGCTTCGCCAAGGCTGGGCGCACCAAGGAGGGCTTCGAGATCACCGCCCCGGCCTTCGTGGTCGCCGCCGACACCGAGGAGGAGGTCGCCGCCGGGGTGGCGCAGATCAAGCAGCAGATCGCCTTCTACGGCTCGACGCCCGCCTATCGCCCGGTGCTCGAGCTGCACGGCTGGGGCGAGCTCCAGGACGAGTTGCGGGCGATGACCAAGCGCGGCGAGTGGGACCGGATGTCGGAGCTGGTCTCCGATGAGCTGGTCGAGACCTTCGCCGTCGTCGGCACCCCGGAGGAGGCGGTCGCCGAGATCAAGCGCCGCTACGGCGAGATCGCGACCCGGATCACCCTGCAGCTGCCGCCCGAGCACGACGAGCAGCGCTGGCGCGGCCTGTTCGACGCGCTGCGCTCCTGAGCGGCCGGCGATGAGCCCGACCGCGCTCCGAGCGCTCGCGCCGCTGGCGCTGATGGCGCTGATCTTCTACCTCTCCGCGCAGGAGAGCGTCGGGCCCGAGCTGCCCGCGTTCACGCGGGTGGTCGCCCACTTCGGCGAGTACGCCCTGCTCGCCGCGCTCTGGGCCTGGGCCCTGGTCCCGGAGCTCGGGCGCCGCGGGCTCTGGGTCGCGGCAGCGATCTGCGCCCTGTACGCGGTCGGCGACGAGATCCACCAGCGCTACGTCGAGGGCCGCGACTCGGATCCGATCGACGTGCTCACGGACTGGGCGGGGATCGCCGTCGCGCTGCTCGCGATCAGCCGTCTCGGAGCGCGTCGAGCAGCTTCGCGTCGGCGTCCGACATCCCCTTGATCGGGTCGCCGTCCCAGCTCATGTCGGCGTCCATCGCGTCCTGGAGCACCGCGTGGCTCTTGTGGCTGACGCCCTCGAAGTGGGCCAGCGAGAGGGCCGAGTAGACCGTCGGCAAGGGGTCGTGCCAGCCGTCGCCGGCATCCTTGAACCGAGCCAGGTCGCGGATCGTCTCCGGCACCCGCTCGAGCTTGTCCGAGAACGCGTCGCCGACCAGCGCCAGGTCGAGCTGGGTCGTCTCCCCGGCCGGCAACAGGAAGGTGTCGGCGTCCGCCTCGAACAGGCCGCGCGCGAGCTGCTCGGAGTCCAACAGCAGCAGCCCGTCGGTCGCCCGCGGGTTGCACTCGACGAAGCTGAGTCCGTCCGGGGTGACCAGGAAGTCGAACGAGATCTGCCCGGTGTAGCCGAGCTCGGCGACGATCGGCTCGATCAACCGCAGCGAATCGAGCCCGTCGACCGACTCGAATTGGATCCCGGTCGAGTGGTGCCACTGGCGCGGGATCCGGTACATCAGGTGCGAGCTGACCGTGCCCGCGTGCACGGTCGAGTACGTGCAGACGGTCTCGCCCTCGACGAACGGCTGCACCACCCACGGCTCCTCCGGCGTCGGGTGGACGTCGGCCGGGTCGAGCAGCCCGGTGAGCGGGCCGGTGTTGGTCAGCAGGGCGACTCCGCCGCGGGAGAAGACGGCGCGGGCGAAGTAGCGGTCGAAGCGCCCGATCGCCTGCTCGAGCTGCTCGTCGGAGGTGGCGACGACGGTCTCGGGGATCGGCAGGCCGAGGTCGCGGACCATGGCCTCGAAGGCGGCCTTGTCGTGCAGGCGCGCGAGCGACCCGAACGGGGCGGCGAAGATCGTCGCCGCGCGCTGCAGGCGCTCGAGCTGGGTCGAGATGTAGAAGGCCTCCTCGAACGCCGGCACCAGCGCGTCGATCTCGTGCTCGCCCAGGAGCCGCTCGAGCTCGTCGATGAACGCCTCCGTGTCGCCGCGGGCCGACGGGTAGACGAAGTGCCCCGAGAGGTACTTCGAGTGGCTCCCGGGCGACCGCTCGTAGTCGTCGGCCGCGAACACCTCGTGGCCGGCGTCGGCGAGCAGCCTCACCATCCCGAGCGCGTACGGCATCCGCGAGGAGGTGACCAGCGCCCTCACGCGGTCGACCCGCCGAGCCCGAAGTCGCCGAACGGCTCGTCGCGCTCGCGCACCGCCTGCTTGAACCCCGACTCGGCGGCGCGGCGGACGAACTCGTGGCCCTCCGCCGTGTGCCGCGCGATCCCGTCGAGGAACGTGCCGAGCACCTGGGTCGGGTAGAGCCCCTGCGAGGCGACCGCCTGGTTGACGAGCAGCTTGTGCATCACCAACTGGTTGATCGGCAGCCTGGCGACGCGCTCGAGCAGCGCCTCGAAGCGGTCGTCGAGCTCGGCCGCCGGCGCCGCCTCGGCCGCCAGCCCCCACTCGACCGCGGTTGTGCCGTCGATCGAGTCGCCGGTGAGCAGCAGCCGCTTCGCCCGGCCGGGGCCGATCCGGTGCGCCCACAGCGCCGTGGTCGGCACGCCCCAGACCCGGGCCGGCGGGTAGCCGAGCTTCGCCGAGTCCTCGATCACCAGCAGGTCCGAGCACAGGGCCATGTCGGTACCGCCGGCGACGCAATAGCCGTGCACCTTGCAGAGCACCGGCTTCTCCGACCAGAACAGGCTCATGAACCCGCGCACGTTGCGCGACATCATCTGGTAGTCGGTGACCGGGTCCCAGGTCTGGCTCGGGTCATGGTTTTCCGCGACGATGTGAGGATCGATGGGCGAGCCGGGCACCGCCCAGCCCTCGTCCGACCCCGGCACCCCCGGACGCGAAGCGGAGGAGGTGTCGGGCATTTGTTCCGGTGGCATCTGCTCCGCAGATGCCACCAGGTCGTAGCCGCCGCAGAAGCCGGAGCCGTTGCCGGCGAGGGCGATCGCGTGCACCTCAGGGTCCAGGTTGGCGCGCT
>DASPGZ010000168.1:0-21072 GCA_035620355.1 Solirubrobacterales bacterium
GTACTCGCCGAAAACGTCGCGCATCGCGTTGCAGACCTCGCCGATCGAGGCGTCGGCGGCGAGCGCCTCGCGGATCGGCTGCAGCAGGTTGCCGTCGCCGCGGGCGACCTCGCGCAGGGCCTCGAGCTTCGCTTCGACCACCGCCTGGTCGCGGTTGGCCTTGAACCTGGCCAGGCGCTCGTTCTGGCGCCGCTCGGCCTCGGGGTCGACCTTGAGGATGTCGACGTCGTCGATGGTGTCGGTGACGTACTCGTTGACCCCGACGACGATGTCCTGCCCGGTTCGGTAGCGCTCGTGGTAGGAGAGCGCCGACTCCTCGATCTCGCGCTGGATGAAGTCGAGCGCCTCGACCGAGCCGCCGAGCTCGCCGACCTTCTCGATCAGCTCCCAGGAGCGCTCCTCGATCTCGTCGGTGAGCGACTCGACGAAGTAGGAGCCGGCGAACGGGTCGACCGTGTCGGCGGCGCCGGACTCGTGGGCGATCACCTGCTGGGTCCGGAGCGCGATCCGCGCCGAGCGCTCGGTCGGCAGCGCGAGCGCCTCGTCGAAGCCGTTGGTGTGCAGCGACTGCGTTCCCCCGCAGACGGCAGCGAAGCCCTGCAGCGCGACCCGGATGATGTTCACCTCGGGCTGCTGGGCCTGCAGCGTCACCCCGCCGGTCTGGGTGTGGAAGCGGATCATCTGCGAGCGCTCGGACTCCGAGCCGAAGCGGTCGCGGACGATCTTGGCCCACATCCGGCGCACGGCCCGGAACTTGGCGATCTCCTGGAAGACGTTGTTGTGGCCGTTGAAGAAGAACGCCAGCCGGGGCGCGAACTCGTCGATCTCGAGTCCGCGATCGAGCGCCGCCTCGGTGTAGGCGATCGCGTTCGAGAGCGTGAACGCGACCTCCTGGACCGCCGAGCAACCCTTCTCGCGGATGTGGTAGCCGGAGATCGAGATCGTGTTCCACTTCGGGATCCGCTCGGCGCAGTACTCGAAGATGTCGGTGGTCAGCCGCATGGTCGGCACGGGCGGGTAGATGTAGTTGCCGCGAGCCACGTACTCCTTGAGCACGTCGTTCTGGACCGTGCCGCGCAGCTTCTCGGGCGCCACGCCCTGCTCCTCGCCGACGAGCTCGTAGAGCAGCAGCAGGATCGCCGCCGGCGCGTTGATCGTCATCGAGGTCGAGACCTGGTCGAGCGGGATCTCGTCGAAGCAGATCCGCATGTCCTCGATCGTGTCGATCGGGACCCCGGTGCGCCCGACCTCGCCTTCGCAGAGGGGGTCGTCGGAGTCGCGCCCGAGCTGGGTCGGGAGGTCGAACGCCATCGAGAGCCCGGTCGAGCCGTGCTCGAGCAGGTAGCGGTAGCGCCCGTTGGTGTCCTCGGGGCTGGAGAAGCCCGCGTACTGGCGCATGGTCCAGAGGCGGTCGCGGTACATGCCCTCGTGGATCCCGCGCGTGAACGGGTAAGCGCCCGGCTCGCCGAGGCGCTCTTCGAGCCCCGGGGCGACGTGGGATTCGTCGTAGAGCCGGTCGACCTCGATCCCCGAGTCGGTGATCACCCGCGGGTCGTCGGGCCCGACCACCGGGGCGACGTAGCGGTGCAGGTCCTGCTCGACCGCCCGCTTCGCCTCGCTGCTGAGGTCGGCGTCCTCGGCCTGCTCGGCGTCGGTCGCCGGCTCGGTGGGCGGGTCGGTCATCGGCGCAAAGTCTAGGCTGCGCCCGGGTGCAGGTCGCGATCGCAAGCTTCTCCGGGATGCCGGCCGAGTTCACCGACGACCGGCGGATCGTCGAGGCGCTGGCCGCGCGCGGGGTAGAGGCCACGGTGCTCGCCTGGGACGATCCGGAAGCCGACTGGAGCGTCCCCCGGATGGTGGTCATCCGCACGACCTGGAACTACGCCCGGCGCCGCGAGCAGTTCGTGCGCTGGTGCGAGTCGCTCGGCGACCGCCTTCACAACCGCGTCGAGCTGGTGCGCTGGAACTCCGACAAGCGCTACCTCGGCGAGCTCGCCGACGCCGGCGTGCCGGCGGTCGAGACCACCTACGTCGCGCCCTCCGAGCCGCTGCCGGAGCTCACCGGCGAGGTGGTGGTGAAGCCGAACGTCTCGGCCGGGGGCCGCAACTCGGGTCGCTTCGGGCCCGCGGCGCACGACCTCGCCCGCGAGCTGATCGAGGCGATCCGGGCCAGCGGCCGGATCGCGATGATCCAGCCCTACCAGCCGAGCGTCGACACGGCCGGCGAGACGGCGGTCCTGTTCATCGACGGCGAGCCGGTGCACGCGCTGCGAAAGCGCGCCGTGCTGCGGCCCGACGAGGTTGCCCCGACCCGCGACGACGGGGTCGGCGCCGCCGAGGTCATGTACGACCCTGGCCTGGTGACCCCGGCGGAGGCTGGCGACGACGAGCTCGAGCTCGCGCGCGCGGTGGTCGCCGAGCTCAGGCGCCGCTTCGACTACCTGCCGCTCTACGCCCGCGTCGACATGATCCGGGCCTCCGGCGGCTCGCCCGTGCTGCTCGAGCTCGAGGCGATCGAGCCGAACTTCTACCTCGACCAGGTGCCGTCGACGACCCCGCTGGTCGTCGACGCGATCGTCCGCCGGCTGGGCTGAGCCGGGGGTCAGCCGGCCGCGATCGCCAGCTCGACCGCCGCCGCGAGCCCCTCCGCCGGCGCCGGGTACGTGTACTCGGCCAACGCGCCCGCCCGCGGCGTCGCCAGCCCGCCGCCGGCGGCACGCGCCAGGGCGCCGGCGATCGCCTCCGGGTCGTCGGCGCGCACCGCCTCGCCGCCGCCCGCCTCGACCACCCGGCCCGCCTCGGTCCCGGCGGCGAGCGCCAGCAGCGGCCGCTCCGCCGCCAGGTACTCGAACAGCTTGATGTTGAGCAGCTGCGAGCGGATCGGCTGCGCGATCAGAAGCAGGGCGTCGGCCTCTCGCTGCAGCGCCAGCGCCGCCGGCCGGTCGAGGCTGCCGGCGTGGACGATCCGGGCCGGGGTGACGTCGGTCGCGAACAGCTCCGCCTCCTCGGCGGTCAGCGGTCCGGCGATCACCAGCTCGAGCTTCGCCGCCGCGTCCGGGTCCGAGTGCGCGAGCTCGCCGAGCGCCGCGACCAGCGGGCGCGGGTCGCGGCCGGGGGTGCCGAAGCGTCCGGTGTAGACGATCGAGGCGCGCTCGGGATCGAGCAGGCCGGTCGCCGCCCCGGGCTCCGGTACCACCTCCGGATCCCACCCGTTGGGGACCACAAGCGGGTCGGCGATCCCCCTCGCGCGCAGGTCGTCGGCCGCCGGGCCGGAGACGCAGACGACGGCGTCGGCGGCGCCGAGCCAGCGGCGCTCGAGCCGGGCGTCAAGGCGCCGCTGCCAGGCGAGCGGGAACTCCGGACGCAGCGACTCGAAGGTCCAGGCGTCGCGGACGTCGGCGAGCCACGGCACGCCGCGGCGCCGCAGCGCGTAGCCGACCGCGTGCGCCGACTCGGGCGGGGAGGTGGTGATCACGCAGTCGAATCGCCGTTCGCGCTGGAGGCGCAGAGCCGCCGAGCGGGCGAACGGCATCCAGGCGGCGACCAGGGCCTCGGGGACCAGGACCTTGCTCAGGGGATGGGGGCGGCCCGAGTACGTGGGCGAGTCGAACAGGGCGCCGATCGAGTCGCGGCCGGCGAGCCGGGCGCGCCAGCGCTGGGCGTCGGCGGTCCGGACCACGTCCTCGCTCGCGTCCTGCGGCCCGTCGCCGTAGGCCGAGGTGGTGAGCACCGTGACCTCGTGGCCGAGACGACGCAGCCACTTCGCCATCGCCGCCGCCCGCAGCACCCCGGTGTCGCGGCACGGGGGGTAGAAGTAGGCGACGAGGAGGATGCGCCGGGGGCGCTCAGCCATCTCGCACCGCGATCGCCTCCGAGTAGACGCGGTCCATTCGCTCGACCAGTCTCGGCCAGCTCCACTCGTCGAGCGCCCTGCGCCGGCCGCGCTCGCCCATCGCCCGCCGCCGCTCGGGGTCTCCGACCAGCTCGGCGAGCGCCGCCGCGACCGCGTCCGGGTTGCCGCGTTCGACCAGCAGCCCGGTCTCGCCGGGATCGACGACGGCGCGGACCCCCGGATAGTCGCTGGCGATCGCCGGCAGGCCGCAGGCCATCGCCTCGATCACGACGATCCCGAACGACTCGGGCGGCTCGGTGGTGAGCAGGAACAGGTCGGCCGCCCGCAGCACCGCCGGGAGCTCCGGGTGCGGCACCGCGCCGAGGAAGTGGACGCGATCCGCGAGCCCGGCCTCGGCGGCGCCGGCGCGGAAGCCTTCGAGGAGCTCGCCGCCGCCGGCGACGATCAGGTGCACGCTCGGGTCATCGAGCCGGGCCAGGGCGTCGATCGCGAGGTCGAGGCGCTTGAAGTGGTGGGCGCGGTCGAGGGTCGCGACGAAGGCCGCGACGGTCGCCTCGGCCGGGATCCCGAGCCGCTCGCGGACCTCCGCGCCGGAGCCGGGGCTGAACAGCTCCGAGTCGACCCCGTTCGGCATCACCACCAGCTTCGCCGGATCGCGCTCGCCTGCCCGCCGCAGGTAGGGGACCGAGGCGGCGTGGTCGGGGGAGAGGACGCAGACGCGGTCGGCGGCGCGGATCAGCGCCGGGGCGACGGTGTGCTCGTAGGCCTCGAACATCGCCCCGCGGACTCCGTCGGCCACGAGTCGGTTCTTGTAGTGGACGAGCAGCGCCTGGTCGCGCCGCCGCCGGCTCAGCCTGCCGAGCAGGGTGAGCTCGGCGCCGAAGATGAAGGGGTAGTGCAGGTGGACGACGTCGAAGCCGTCGATCCGCGCCAGGCTCGGGATCAGCGGCGCGTTGCCGATCGCGAACACCGGATCGATCCGGTGGACGACGACCGCTCCGGGGTCCGGAATCTCGCCCGGCGCCGGTGCGGTGAACACCTCGACCCGGTGACCGCGCTCGGCCTGCTCGCGCGCGAAGCGGAACGCCGTATTGCCGGCGCCGCCCCGGTAGGGCGGGAAGGTCGCGGTCAGATGGGCGATCCGCACCGAGGGCTCCAGCGCCCCGGCGGGGCTAGTCGCCGGTGCCGACGAGGCGCTCGACGCCGGTCTGCTCGATCGTCAACCGCAGGCCGTCGCGCAGCTCGACCCGGGGCTCCCAGTCGAGCAGATCCTTGGCCCGCCCGATCTCCGGCTGGCGCACCTGCGGGTCGTCGGTGGGCAGCGCCTCGAAGACGATCTCGGATCGCGACTCGGTCACCTCGATCACCACCTCGGCGAGCTCGAGCAGGGTGAACTCGTGCGGGTTGCCGATGTTGACCGGCTCGTGGACCTCGGACTCGGCCATCGCCACGTAGCCGCGGATCTGATCGTCGACGTAACAGAAGCTGCGCGTCTGGCTGCCGTCGCCGAACACGGTCAGCGGCTTGTCCTGGAGCGCCTGGCGGAGGAAGGTCGGGATCGCGCGCCCGTCGTGGGGGCGCATGCGGCTGCCGTAGGTGTTGAAGGTGCGGACGATCCCGGTGTCGACGCCCTGCTGGCGGTGATAGGCCATCGTCAGGGCCTCGGCGTACCGCTTCGCCTCGTCGTAGACGCCGCGCGGGCCGATCGGGTTCACGTGGCCCCAGTAGGTCTCCGGCTGCGGATGCACCTGCGGGTCGCCGTAGACCTCGGAGGTCGAGGCGAGCACGAAGCGAGCCCGGTGCTTCTTTGCCAGCCCGAGCATGTGGTGGGTGCCGTAGGAGCCGACCTTGAGCGTGTGCAGGGGCAGGCGCAGGTAGTCGATCGGGCTCGCCGGCGAGGCCAGGTGGTAGACGAAGTCGATCCGCTCGTCGGTGAAGAAGGGCTCGGTCAGGTCGTGCTGGACGAAGGTGAAGTTGTCGTCGCGGATGTGCTCGACGTTCTGCAGCGAACCGGTGTCGAGGTTGTCGACGCAGATCACGCGGCTGCCGGCGGCGAGCAGGTGGTCGCACATGTGGGAGCCCAGGAAGCCCGCTCCTCCGCTGATCAGGCAGGTGCTCATGGCCGCGCGAGGATAGCGGCGCGGGGGGCACCGGCGGGCCGCCCGGGATTGAGGTTGGCGTGGGCCCTGCAAGCGCCGAAACCGACCGATCGCGCGCGGCGGTGGCGCTGCTGCGCGCGCACGGCGACGTCCTCCGCCGGGTCGCTCGGCGCCACTCGCTCTGCGCCGACGACGCCGACGACGCCCTGCAGCGGGCCTCGCTGATCCTGCTGACCAAGGCGCCGCCGATCAACCCGGGGCGGCTGATCGCGTGGATGGTGGTGGTCACCAAGCACGAGGCGATGGCGGTTCGCCGCGGGCGCGAGCGGCTGCTCGGGGCGCTCGCCCCGGCGCACGGCGGCGACGGACGCCTCAACGGCGCCCCGAGCGAACTCCCGGGCCCCGGCGAGCGGCTCGAGCGGCTGAGCGAGGCGCGGGCGGCGCTCGCGGCGCTGAAGGCGAACGAGCGGCTGGCGATAGTGCTCCAGGCGCAGGGCTACTCGTACGCCGAGATCTGCGAGCGCTGCGGCTGGACCTACACCAAGGTCAACCGCTGCCTCGCGGAGGGACGGGCGCGGCTGCGCTCGGCGGCGCTCACCTAGGCTGCGCAGATGCTCTGCCATACGGTCACCTACCGCTTCCGCGAGGGGGTCGGCGAGGATCGGGTCGCGGACCTGGTCGCGAGGCTCGAGCGCCTCCCCGAGCTGATCGAGACGATCCGCGAGTACCGCTTCGGACCCGACCTCGGGCTCACCGAGGGTGCCGGCGACTTCGCGATCGTCGCCGTCTTCGAGGACGCCGACGGCTGGCGCGCCTACCGCGACCACCCGTCGCATCTCGAGGTGGTCGAGCTGATCGGGGAGATGATCGAGGCGCGGACGCCGGTCCAGTTCGAGCTCCGCCAGGACCGCGGCTAGGGGAAGATCCGCGCCTGCGGCCGCTCGCCGAGCACCGGCGGCACCGGTGGGTCGTCGAGCTCCTTCACCCCCGGCGCGAACGGGTCCCAGCGCGGCTCGGCGAGGTGGTTGCGAAGCGCCTCGCGGGCGCCGGGATAGTGCTGGAGGTTGTACTCGTTGGCCGGATCGACGCCGCGGTAGTAGATCATCATCTTCACTCGGTCGTGCGCCTCGGCCCAGCGGAAGAGGCGGCCGGTGAACGCGCCGCCGACGTCGTTGTCCCAGGGCCCGTACTCCCCGATCACGAACGGCCACTTGTCGTATCGGTTGAAGAAGCGCACGCCGTCGTCGAAGGCGGAGGCGAACTTCGAGTAGATGTCGATCCCGACCCAGTCCACGTACTTGCCTCCGGGCCAGTAGTCCTCCGGCTGGTTCCCGTTGACGTTCGGCGAGCCGAAGCTCTGCGGGACCCACATCATCGCCACCCGTGGCCGCGGCATCCGCTCCGGAATCGGCAGCGGGATCCCGTCCGCGCCGCCCTCGTAGACGGGATCGTCCTGCGACTTAGCCCGGATGATCCGCGGCAGTCCCATCCGCATCAGCTTGCGGTTGATCCGGTCGCGCGAGCCGCCGCGCAGGATCAGGGTGAAGCGGCGCCAGGCGAGCCGGTACCAGCGGGTCGAGTGCCCGCCGCGGCGGGCGCTGCCGTCGGCGTTGTAGGCCGAGTAGGCGTTCCAGTGGCCGTTCATCTCGGCCATCAGCCGGATGTAGACGGTCTGGCCGGTCTCGGCGATGTCGGCCGCCATGTGGGTCATGTAGCGGTCGTCCTTGCCCATCGCGATCTGGCGCGGGGTGATCATCTCGACCCCCTCGCCCGTCTGGGTCGAAAGGCTGAGCACGCCGCGGGTGTCGGTCTTTCCCCAGCGGTAGAGCGCCCCGGTGGTCAACGGCACCCGCCAGTGGAAGAAGTCCTGAAGCACCGCGGGGTGGGCGCCGGCCTGGTCGGTGAAGGTGCGGAAGTCGGCGATCTGGCCGGTGTCGGAGACCCCGTGGAAGGCGCGCCCGTCGCGCGGCGCGTAGGCGTCGCCGCTCGCCGTCGAGGCCGCCGCCAGCGCCACCGCGCATGCGAGCAGGCCGATTGCCGCCTTCGATTGCAGGGCCATTGACCAGCGAACACGGTAGAGCGGCGGGGGTCGCGCTCGCGGGCGATCGGTTGCGGCTCCCGCCCCGGCAACGCCGGGGCGATCAGCCCTGGGGCGGGGGTGTCGCCTGCTCGGGCGAGATCCCGAACCGCCGCTGGTACTCCGCGTTCAGCTCGCGCCAGTCACCCGGCGAGCGCTCCCGGTCGCCGGCGAGCAGGGCCGCGAGCGAGTCGAGGCACACGTGCCAGCCGGCGGCGTCGCGAGCCGCCTTCAGCGGGTCGTCGAAGGTGTGCGTCAGGACCAGCAATGACCCCTGCTCGGTCGGGCTGACCTCCCAACGCAGCAGGTCGTCGTCCCAGGTGTGGGCGAGCACGCGCGGCGGCTCGTACTCGGTCACCTGCCCACTCGGCATCTCGGGGACGTCACCCCCGGCCAGGTATGTGACCGCGCCGCCCACCGCGGGCTCGAACTCGAACGGGGTCGGGTGCCACGAGCGCTGCTCGCCCGGTTCGACGAGCGCGCTCCAGACGCGCTCGGGCGGCTGGCGGAGCGCGCGCTCGAAGCGCAGCACCGAGCGCCCGTCGCGGTCCTGCAGGATTGCGTCAGCGGACACGGGCATGGTCATTCCTCCTGTTCGAGATGGCGTTCGAGGTCGGCGAGGCTGCGGTCCCACATACGCCGGTAGGGCGCGAGCCAGCTCTCGATCTCGCTCAGCCCTCCGAGACGAAGGCGATAGACGCGACGCGCCCCTTCGGGGGTGGACTCGACCAGGCCGGCGTCGCGAAGCACCCGAAGGTGGCGCGAGGTGTTCGGCTGGCTCAACCCGGTCTCGCGGACGAGCTCTCCGACCGCGCGCGGCCCTTCGCGCAGCAGGTCGAGGATCTGCCGGCGAGCCGGTTCGGCGATGACTTCGAACGTGGTGGACACGAACATAATCATACACTTATATACGTGAATCTGCATACTGCCGGCCGGCAGAGACGGTCGCAAACGTCTGATTGACTACAAGATCAGTGGCAGCCGAGGGGGCCGAGCGAATCAGGACCGCGCGGCGTTCTCGCGCCCTGGCGCTGGCCGCGGGCGTCGTGCTCCTGTTCGCCGGCTGCGATCTCGGGGGCGGCGACGACGAATCCGGCGACACTGCGGGATCGCCGCCGGCGAAGGCCGAGCCGATGCCGCTCGAGGTGCTCGTCTACAACATCGAGTACGGCGGAGGGCCGGACACCGACAGGGTGATCCGCGACCTCGACGCCGACGTGGTCGGAGTGCTCGAGTCCTACGAGCGCCTGCCCGAGATCGCAAGGCGGACCGGGTACCCGTACTACAACACCTCGCTGCAGCTGCTCTCGAAGTACCCGATCCTCGAGCCGTCGGGCGGCGAGGGCCTCTACGCGCTGCTCGAGGTCGAGCCGGGCTACGTGGTCCCGTTCTTCAACGTGCACCTCGACTACGTCGCCTGGGGCCCGCGCGCGCTTGCCAACGGCGCCTCGGTCGCCTCGGTGGTCAAGAGCGAGAACGAGGTGCGGACGTCGGCGATGGAGCGGCCGATCGAGGCGATGCGGAGTCTGCTCGAGGACGGCTATCCGATCTTCCTCACCGGGGACTTCAACCAGCCTTCGAGCCTCGACTACACCGAGGAGGCCGTCGGCACCCGCGAGGAGATCACCGCACCGGTGCCGTGGCCGGTGAGCGAGGAGCTCTTCGACCTCGGGTTCCGCGACAGCTACCGCGAGGCCCATCCCGACCCGGTGAAGGAGCCCGGCACCACCCACCGCAGCGGCGAGCGGATCGACTACGTCTACGCGGCGGGGCCGTCGACCACGCTCGACAGCAGGCTGGTCGGCGAGCGCGGGGGCGACGACGTCGAGATCGAGGCCGAGCCGTGGACCTCCGACCACCGGGCGGTGCTCTCGAGCTTCGAGGTGACGCCCGTCGCGATGCCGACCCTGGTCGCCGTCGACGCCGCCTTGCGCGACGTCGGCGACGAGATCGCCGTCACCCACAACGTCCCGGGATCCGACCCCGGTCAGCTCGCGGTCGTGCCCGAGGGCGGCGATCCCGCCGATCCCGTCGAGGCGCTCGAGGCCTCGGGCGAGCGGGGGACGACGGCGGTCGACACGGCGGGTTGGGAGCCGGGCTCCTACGACGTGGTGCTGACCGGCGGCGACGACGCCGAGATCGCCCGCGTACCGTTCTACCTTCGCGATCCGCGGGCTGAGCTTCAGCTGTCGACGGACAAGCGGGCCTACGACCGCGGGGAGCCGATCAAAGCCTCGTGGACGCGGGGGCCGGCGAACCGCTGGGACTGGCTCGGGGTGTTCGAGGCCTCGGCGGCGGATCCCGAGGACGACGACTATCTGATCTGGGCCTACGCGGAGGGCCACTCGGCGGGAACCGTTCCGCCGCGGACGGTCGGCGAGGCGTCGCTCGGGCCCGAGAGCCAGGGCGACGGCTGGCCGCTCCCACCCGGCGACTACGTCGTCCACTACCTGCTCGCCGATGAGTACGAGTCGGCCGGGAGCGCCGAGTTCAGCGTCCAAGGCGGGCAGTAGCCGACCCGCCGCCGAAGCGGAGGGGGTGGGATTCGAACCCACGAACCGGGAGAACCCGGTCAACGGCTTTCAAGGCCGCCGCATTCAACCGCTCTGCCACCCCTCCGGGAGCGCTTTGGAGTCTGACGAATACGCTCCCGGCGATGGCGGCGCGGTGGCGAAACTGGGCGGGGGATCAGCGGTGTGAGCCGGCCGCGATCGAGAGCCCGGGAACCCGCGAGGAGCTGGTCGAGATCGTCCGCCGCGCGGGGGAGCGCGACCAGCCGGTGCGCGCCTCGGGGTCGGGGCACTCGTTCAGCGACGTCGCGCTCACCGACGGGGTGATGGTGCGCTGCGACTCGCTCGACCGGGTACTTGCGGTCGACCGGGAGGCGGGGCTGGTCAAGGTCGAGGCCGGGATCGTGCTCGGAACCCTGAACCGCAAGCTCGATCAGCTCGGCTTGGCGTTCGAGAACCTCGGCGACATCGACCGCCAGACCCTGGCCGGCTCGATCGCCACCGGGACCCACGGCACCGGCGCCCGTTTTCGCAGCGTCTCGGCCCAGATCGATGCGGTCGAGATGGTGCTCGCCGACGGCAGCGCCCTCGAGATCTCGGCTTCCTCCGACCCCGCGGGGCTGGCGGCCGCGAGGATCGGGCTCGGCTCGCTCGGGATCGTCTACGCGGCGACGATCCGCGCCGTCCCCTCCTACACGCTCGACCGCGTCGACCGGCCGCGGCCGCTCGACGCGACCCTGGCGAGCCTCGACGAGCTCAACGCCACCCACGACCACTTCGAGTTCTACGTCTTCCCGCACACCCAGACCGCGCTCTGCCGGGAGAGCCGCCGCACGGACCAGCCGCCGCGGCCGCGGCCGGCGCCGCTGGTCTACGCCCAGGAGGTGATGCTCGAGAACTGGGTCGGCGGCGCCTTCGCGCTCGCCGCCCGCCACCTGCCGGGGCAGATTCCCCGGATCGCCCGCCTGGCCGCCGCCGGCACCGGGCGCTCGACCAAGGTCGACCGCTCCTACGCGGTGTTCGCGTCGGAGCGCCGGATCAGGTTCACCGAGATGGAGTACGGGATCCCCCGAGAGCATGCGGCCGAGGCCGTGCGCCGGGTGCTGCATCTGGCGGCGCGCCCGGAGCTGCGGGTCGCGTACCCGATCGAGGTCCGCTTCGCCGCCGCCGACGACGTGGTCCTGAGCGCCGCCCACGCCCGCGACGTCTGCTACATCGCCGTGCACCAGGACCGCAAGCTCGACTGGGAGCCCTACTTCCGCGGGGTCGAGGAGGTCATGGAGACCTACGGCGGGCGCCCGCACTGGGGCAAGCGCCATTTCCAGACCGCCGAGACGCTGGCGCCGCGCTACCCGCGCTGGGACGAGTTCCAGGCGTTGCGGACGAGGCTCGATCCCGAGGGCCGGTTTGCGAACGAGTACACGCGCCGGGTCCTCGGCGCCTAGAGGAACGCCTTGCCCTCGCCTCGGTAGGTCGGGACCTCGTCGACGATCCGCTCGCCCTCGACCAGGTAGAGCGAGTCGAAGCACTCGCACAGCTCGCCGGCCTTGGCGTGGCGCAGGTAGACGCGGTCGCCGACCCGCAGCTTGTAGGCGGCTGCGCCGGTGACCGGGGTCTGGACCTCCCCCGCACCCTCATCGCGGTCGAAGCGAAGCCCGCCCGGCAGGTAGGGATCGGGGAGGCGGTCCGCGCCGGCGGCTCCCGAGGCCAGGTAGCCGCCGCCGAGCAGCGTCGCGACCCCGCCGACCGGGCGGCGGACGACCGAGAGGCTGAAGAATGCGGCCGGGTCGAGCGCCAGCGAGCGGTAGTTGTCGAACAGCGCCGGGGCGTAGAAGCCCGAGCCGGCGGTGAGCTCGGAGACGATCCCGGCGCCAGCGGTCCGCGCGAGGCTGCCGGTCCCTCCACCGTTGACGAACCCGAGCTCGGAGTCGTGCGCCGCGAGCTCCTCGCGCACCGCCTCGACGATCCGCGGCAGGCGGTCGCGGATGTCGGCCTCCGAGCGTCGCTGCATGAAGCGGATCGCGGCGCTGCGCAGCGGCCGCCCGGGGATCCGGTCGCCGACCCCGGCGATCTGGCCCTCGTAGGCCATCAGCCCGGCGAGCGCGGTCCCGGGGCGCTCGGCGATCTCGGCAGCCATCCGCCGCGCCCGGGCGGCGTCGTGGATCGGCGAGCGCTTCGGACCGATCCGTCCGACCCGGCCGCCGAGCGGCCACCAGGAGATATCGATATCGAGGCAGACGCGGACCTGCGACGGGCCGCCGCCGATCGCTCCCTCGATCAGGTCAAGGTGGGGGCGGTCGTCGACCATCAGCACCGGCGCCCGCGCGGGGTCGTCGGCGGTCAGCCGGGCGATCTCGGCGATCGCCGCCCGATCGACGGTCGGGTAGGCGATCACGATGTCCTCGAACCCCTCGGCGGCGAGATGCAGGGCCTCGGGGGCGGTGAACGCGAGTACCCCCTCGAAGCCCGGATCGAGCTCGAGGATCCGCCGCAGGACCGGGACCGAGCGCACCGACTTCGAGGCCACCCGGATCGGCAGCCCGCCGGCCTGCGCGAGCATCGCCTCGCTGTTGCGACGCAGCGCGTCGAGATCGACGAAAGCGAACGGTGGCGTGACGCCGGAGAAGATCGCGTCGTAGCGCGCCCTGAGGGCCTCGAGATCGGGTGGGGGCTGCGGGTTCACGGCGCGGCGAGCGTATCTAGACTGGGCTCCGTGCCCGGAGAGGTGGCCGAGTGGCTGAAGGCACTCGCCTGCTAAGCGAGTAGGGGGCGCAAGCTCTCTCGCGGGTTCGAATCCCGCCCTCTCCGCTCCCCCTCAGCGAGGCCAGGCCTCGTGGTTCCGGAGGGCCTCGAACGCCGCCTCCTCGTGGGCGCGCTCGCGCAGCCCCGGGTTGATCTCGATCGCCCGCCGCAGCTCCTCGAGCGCTCGGGCGGTCTCGCCGAGCCGTGCGTGGCAGTAGGCGAGCCGGTAGTTGACGATCGCGGTGTCGCGGTGCTCGCCCGACTCGAGCTCGAGGACCTCGGCGGCGCCGGCCCAGTCGCCCTCGCGCATCGCCGGCTGGGCGAGGTAGATCGGCTCCCAGGGCAACGAGCCGTAGGCGCGCCCGCGCCAGCCGCCGACCGCGACCACCGCGGTCCCGTCCTCGAGCGCCACCGCCCCGCGTCGCAGGTCCGGATCGGCGACCAGGACGCAGGTGCCATGGGCGACGTCGATGGTCTCGTCGCCGATCGTGAACCTCGCCCGGCCGCTGAGGACGATGTAGAGCTCCTCCTGCCCGGGGGACTCGGCGTGGTCCTCGATTACCGGTTCACCGTGCCGCGCGGCCCGGTAGGCGTTGACGCCGAACGCGCCGATGTCGAGCCGGCGCCGAATCGGGACCCACTGCAGCGCGTCGTCACCGACCGGGACCGCCGGCGAATCGAAGATCGAGAGCGTCCTGTAGCCGCGCTCGCCCTCCATCGGACCCATCGTCTCACGTCCGGGCGCTACGGTTTGCCGACGATGACACCGGAGCACGTCGATGTCCTGATCGTCGGCGCCGGGATCTCCGGGATCGGATCGGCCTGCCACCTGGAGACCGAGTGCCCGGGCAAGACCTACGCCGTGCTCGAGGCGCGCGAGGCGATCGGCGGCACCTGGGATCTGTTCCGGTATCCGGGCGTCCGCTCGGATTCTGACATGTTCACGCTCGGCTATCGCTTCCGCCCGTGGAGAGAGGCGAAGGCGATCGCCGACGGCCCGGCGATCCTCGACTACGTGCGCGAGACCGCCGCCGACTACGGGGTGCTCGACCAGATCCACTTCGGCCACCGCGTAGTCGGCGCGCAATGGTCGTCCGAGGAGGCCCGCTGGACGGTGCGGGCCGAGCGCGTCGAGACCGGCGAGATCGTCGAGATCGGCTGCGGCTTCCTCCATGTCTGCACCGGATACTTCCGCTACGACCAGGGCTACACGCCGGAGTTCCGAGGCACCGAGAGCTTCCGTGGGGAGGTCGTCCATCCCCAGCACTGGCCGGAGGACCTCGACTACGCCGGCAAGCGGGTGGTCGTGATCGGCAGCGGCGCCACCGCGGTCACCCTGGTCCCGGCGATGGCCGGCGACGCCGGGCTGGTGACGATGCTGCAGCGCTCGCCCAGCTACGTGGTCGCGCTTCCGGGGATCGATCCGGTCGCGAGCTTCGTCCGCAGGGTGTTGCCGACCAAGGCCGCCTACGCGCTGCTGCGGTGGAAGAACGTGCTCACGATGACCCTCGTCTTCCAGCTCAGCCGCCGTCGCCCCGAGTTCGTCAAGAAGCTGATCCGCAGGGGCGTCGAGCGCCAGCTGCCCGCCGGATACGACGTCGACACCCACTTCAAGCCCAGCTACAACCCCTGGGACCAGCGCATGTGCCTGGTCCCCGACGGCGACCTGTTCGAGGCGATCTCCGAGGGTCGTGCCGAGGTGGTCACCGACCGGATCGAGTCCTTCACCGAGGACGGGCTTCGACTCGAGTCCGGGGGCGAGCTGGAGGCGGACGTGATCGTCACCGCGACCGGGATCGAGCTGCTGGCGCTCGGCGGGATGGTGCTCGAGGTCGACGGCGAGCCGGTCGAGATCCCGGAGCGGATGGCCTACAAGGGGATGATGATCGAGGGGGTGCCGAACATGGCGATCTCGTTCGGCTACACGAACGCGTCCTGGACGCTCAAGTGCGATCTCACCTGCGAGTACGTCTGCCGCTTGCTCAAGCACATGGACGCCAACGGCTACGCCTATTGCACGCCGCGCAACCACGACACCTCGGTCGCCGAGGAGCCGTTCGTCGACTTCAGCTCCGGCTACATCCTGCGCGCGATCGACAGGTTCCCCCGCCAGGGCTCGAAGACCCCGTGGCGCCTGCACCAGAACTATGCCCGCGACATCCTCATGCTGCGCCGCGGCGAGGTCGAGGATGGCGCCCTGCAGTTCGCTTCTGCCGCGGGCTGAGCGCCCCGGCCCGCGATCGCGAGGCGGTACCGTCAACGGGGTGTTGACGCGGGGGATCCGGACGGCGGGCACGGCGATCGCGATCGTCGGCGCGCTGGTGCTCGCAGGGTGCGGATCCGACGACCAGCCGGAGGCGACGACGATCACCGTCCCGGTGACCGCCGAGGCCGATGTGCCGGCGCCGGCGCCGACCGAAACGCCGGCTGAGCCCGCCAAGGAGCCCGCCGGAGCCGGCGAACGCAAGGTGACCGAGCGCGAGGTCGAGGCGGCGCCGACCGCGCAGCCGCCGCAGTCGCAGGCGGGGCCGCGGCTCGAGCCGCCGCCGGGGACCTACCCGGTCGTCTGGGTGCGGTCGGGAGCCGAGACCGAGCTGCGCACCGAGCCCGGAGGCGGTGAACGGGTGGCTGAGGTCGACCGCCGGACCGAGTTCGGCTCGCCGAGCGTCTTCGGAGTGGTCGAGCAGCGTGACGGCTGGGTCGGCGTCACGACCCCGAAGCTCGCCAACAACCGGCTCGGCTGGATCAAGCTCGACCAGTCGGAGGTCGAGGCCGGCTGGACCCGGCACTCGGTCGTCATCGACCTCTCCGAGCGCCGTGCGGCGCTCCAGGTTTCCGGCGACACCCGCCACAGCTTCCCGGTCACGGTCGGCGCCCCCGGCAGCGACACGCCGACCGGGCGCTTCGCGATCACCGACACGTTCACCGACCTCGGCTCGTCGGCATACGGATGCTGCGCCGTGGCGCTCAGCGCGACCCAGCCGACCCTGCCGTCGGGTTGGCTCGGCGGCAACCGGATCGCGATCCACGGGACCAGCGGCCCGCTCGGTATCGCCGCCTCGCACGGCTGCGTCCGCGCCGCCGACGACGAGGTAGCGGCGCTGATCGACAAGGTGCCGCTCGGGACCCCGGTGTTCATCCGCCAGTAGCCGCGAACGGGCTACGGATAGGCGCCGGCCTGCTCGGCGAGCGACTCGCCGAGATCGGCGGCGAGCAGCTCGAGGTCGCCGAGCAGGTCGCGATCGCCGGCGAGCCCGAAGTGGACCAGGCCGTCGTAGCTCAGCACCCCGATCGTCAGCGCATGGTTCTGGGGCGACAGCGGGACGAAGGGGTAGATCGCCTCGAGCCGGCGGCCGAGCAGGTAGAACGGCATCTGCGGCCCGGGGACGTTGGAGACGACCAGGTTGAAGGCGAGCGGGCGTGAGATCGCACCCGCGAGCACCCGGTTGATGGTCGGCGGCGTCCAGCCGGTCGCCTCGATGATCAGCGAGGCCGCGGTTGCCTGCTCGGACTGCTTCAGCCGCGCGGTCTCCGAGTGGATCCACTCGAGCCTGGCGGCGGGGTCGATCTCGGCGATCGGCAGGCGGACGAGCAGCGTCGCGATCCGGTTGCCGAGCTCGAGGTCCTCGCCGGGGCGGCGGATGCTCATCGGCACCAGCGCGACCAGGTGCTCGGGCAACTCCTCGCCGCGGCGCTCGAACAGCCGCCGCAGCGCCCCCGTGGAGACCGAGAGGATGACGTCGTTGACGGTCGCCCCGGAGGTCCCCCGGATCGACTTGAGCAGCTCGAGCTCGGTGTCGACGAAGCCGACCCGGCGGTCGCGGCCGATCTCCTGGTTGAGGAAGGTCCGGGGCGCCGTCGGACCGCTGGCGGCGAGCTTGGCGAAGCCCTCGCCTGTGCGCATCACCCGGCCGGCGGTCGAGCGCGGCATTGTCAGCGCCTCGCGCGCGGCCTTGCGCGCGACCCTCAACGGGGCGCGGATCCTGTCGGACGCATCGCGGACGAAGAGCAGCTCGGGGCTGGGCTCGTCGGGCTCCCAGCGCTCCTCGCTGACCTCGACCCGGTGGCCGTCCTCGGTCGCGTCGAGGATGATCGTGCCGACGTCGATCGCCGCGACCCCGTCGACGAGCGCGTGGTGGGTCTTGTTGACGTAGGCGTGGCGGCCTCCCTCCAGGCCCTCGACCAGGTACAGCTGCCACAGCGGCCGGGTCAGGTCGAGCGGCTCCGACATCACCCGGCCGACGAGCTCGCGCAGCTCGGCCATCCCGCCCGGGCTCGGCAGCGCGACCCGGCGCACGTGGCGCTCGATGTCGAAGCGCGGATCGTCGGCCCAGACCGGGTTCGAGAGCGCCATCGTCCCGACCGAGGTGATCCGCTGGCGAAAGCGCGGGATCAGCGAGAGGCGGCCCTCGACGTGCTCGACCAGCTCTCGGAAGGCGGGCGGCTCGCCGCGGACGATGATCGTCGCGCCGACGTGGACGTGGATCGGGCCCCGCTCGGCGAGCAGCGAGGACATGTCGGAGGCCGAGAGGCGGTCGTTCAACCGCTGTCGGTGCGCTCGGCGGGCCCGCCGGCCATGAACTCGTCCAGGCCCTCGCGCGCCTGCGACCGGATCTTCGCGTGAACCGGGGGCGACCAGCCGAGCAGTACGCCGACCGGCCCGAGCGCCTGCCGCGCCCAGGCGTAGAGGTCGAAGCTGTCGCGGTGGTCGGCGATCAGCCCGTTCTCGAACTTGAAGCCGGCGTCGATCACGTTGTGGACCGCGCGCCCGGTGGAGAAGGTGTAGTCGGCCTCCCAGTGCGCCCAGCCCGAGTCGGCGTCGGCGTCGACCTTCGAGTGGACGATCTTCAGGTCGGTGGCCCGGCCGCAGAGCATCCGCCACATCGCGCCGACCTCGGGGCCGTGGAGGTCCTGGAACACCGGATCGTGGAAGTGCGCGTCGGCCGTGTAGCAGGCGGCCATCGTCTCGCCGTCCTGGCGCGCGAAGGCCTCGTAGAAGCGGTCGATCAGCGCGGCGTTCGCGGCCGGGTCGCCTGACACACGCCGATCGTATCCGCGTTTGCCGGACCCGTGCGAGAGTTCGCGCCGATGGGGCAGTCGCGACGCAAGCGCGAGCTCGGCCGCGGCGAGCGGGTGCTGCCCGGCGTCTGGCGCCTGCGCCTGCCGCTTCCCTGGCCCGGGGTGCCGCACGTGAACGCGTTCGCGGTCCGCGCCGGCGACGGGATCGTCCTCTTCGATACCGGGATGGCCACAGACGACGGGCAGCGCCAGCTCGAGCTCGCCCTCGCCCAGGTCGGCTTCCGGCTCGAGGACGTGCGGCTCGTGGTCTGTACGCACGCTCACGCCGACCACTACGGGCTCGCGGGGCCGATCGTCGACCGCGCCGGCTGCGAGCTCTGGATCCACCCGGCATGGGGTCACGTGCGGGCGATGATCGACGACCCCGACGCGGCGCTCGACCGCCGGATCGAGGTGGCGCGCCACAGCGGGGTGCCGGCCGCCGGCCTCGAGGCGTACGAGCGCTCCCGTCGCGGCGCCGGGCCCGGGATCGCGCGCGCGGTGCCGCCCGACGTCGAGCTCGTCCCCGGGATCGAGGTCGAGACCGACGTCGGCTCGTGGCAGGTCCTGGAGACGCCTGGGCACGCGCCCTCGCACGTGACCCTGTACCAGCCGGAGCGCGGACTGCTGATCTCCGGTGACCACCTGCTGGGACGGATCTCGCTGTTCTTCGACTACGGGCACACGCCGGATCCGGTGGGGGAGTTCCTCGGCGGGCTCGACGAGGTCGACGCGCTCGGCTACACGAGCCTCTGTCTCGCCGGCCACGGTCGCCCGTTTCGCGACGTCCCGGCGAAGGTCGCGGGCAACCGCGCGGAGGTTGCGGACGCGCTCGACCGGGTCCGCGCCGGCCTCGCCGACGGTCCGCGAACCCCCTACGAGCTGATCGAGGCGATGATCGGCGCCGACGCCGCCCCGGCGATGGCGCCGTGGGGGCTCCAGCTCGCGCTCGCCTACCTCGACCACCTGGCGCTCCGCGGCGAGGTGGAAGAGGTGGAGGACTCGGACCCGCGCGCCTGGCGGCTGCGGTGAGCCGGATCGGCGACAGCGAGCGTCGGGCCGCCGAGGCGGCGGTCGCCTGGGCCGCGGCCGAGGGCTGGAACCCTGGGATCGACGACGCCGAACGGTTCCTGCGCGCCGACCCCGAGGCCTTCCTCGCGACCGAGCGCGGCGGGGAGATCGCCGGGACCGTCTCGTGCGCCCTCTACGGCGAGCGCTACGCGTTCATCGGCTTGTACATCGTGCGGCCGGAGCTGCGGGGGTCCGGTATCGGCACCGAGCTCTTCGAACGCGCCCTCGACCGGGCCGCCGGTCGAGCTGTCGGCCTCGACGGGGTGCCGGCGCAGCAGGGCTCCTACGAGCGTCACGGCTTCGACCTCGCCCACCGCAACGTCCGCTGGCGCGCCCGGGCGGTGGCCGCCGAGCGTCCAGCCGGACTCGTCGAGCTCGCGTCGGTCCCGTTCGACGAGCTCATCGCCTACGACGCGGGCGTCTTCGGCGCCGAGCGGTCGCACTTCCTCGGCGCCTGGATTGAGCGACCGCCGGGCCAGGCGCTGGCGTGCGTCGCGAACGGCGAGCTCGCCGGCTACGGCGTGGTGCGCGAGTGCGGGGCGGGGGTCAAGGTCGGGCCGCTGTTCGCCGACGACCCCGAGATCGCCGAACTGCTGCTCACCGGTCTGGTCGCGGCCACCGGCCCGGCGCGAGACGTGTTCCTCGACGTGCCGGCGGCGAACGGCCCGGCGACGGAGCTGGCCGAGGGGTGGGGGACCGAGCCGGTGTTCGAGACCGCGCGGATGTACCGCAACGGCCGGCCGCCGGAGGACACCGCGAGGGTGTTCGGGGTGACGACTTTCGAGTTCGGCTAAGGGCGGAGGACGGCGCCGTCACCTACCCCGCGGCGTCCCGGAGAGGCTCCACGAGGTCAGGTAGGCGTCCGCTTCGTTGTAGTCGCCGGAGATCGAGCCCAGTCCACCGGGGACCGACCGGTCCTTGCGACCGGTCATCAGCGGATAGGGCGGGAGGAAGTCCAGTTCCTCGACCGCCTGCTCCGGGCACTGCTCCTGCGCCGTGATCGTCTCCTCCCTCGTGCCGATCTCCAGGAAGTACTTCCAGCCGGAGCGATTGCGGTACACGGTCAGGGCGGCGTCGTCGCCGGAGGTGGAGAGGGTCTGCGCCCCGGAGTAGCTACAGAGGTTGCCCCCGCTGAACGTGTAGGTCACCGATCCGGTCCCGCCGTAGTTGTAGATGCGTCGCTTGCGATTGCTGTTGAGCAGCTCGAAGCGGACGCTCCCGGACCAGCTGGTGACCAAGCCGACGCTCGGCGGGTGGTAGTTGACCCCCGTGTAGCTGCCGTTCCAGACCTTGGGAGGCTTGCGGCCCTTGCCGAGAGCGGGGGAGGCTCCGAAGACGAGCAGCGCGACCGCAGCCACGACTACCGTCAGAGCCCGTCCTCTCATCGCCGCCCAACCCTACCTCGCCCGCGGGCAACTCCTACAATCGCTGCCCCGGGTGATGCCCGGCACCCGGGCCCGTAGCTCAGCCGGATAGAGCGTCGGTCTACGACACCGAAGGTCACAGGTTCGAATCCTGTCGGGCCCGTCCACGAAACCCCCGCTAACGTAGGGGTTTCGTCCTTTCCAGGCTCTCGACGGCCGGCGAAGCGGGCACCAACCGGGCACCAAACTTCCCTAATATCTAGTAACCGACCGACGCGAACGCGCCCGCGTCGGCAGC
>DASPGZ010000169.1:0-2561 GCA_035620355.1 Solirubrobacterales bacterium
GACGGCTACCGCTACAACGGGCGGCCGTTCGACCGGATGGAGGTGGTCGCCGAGCTCGAGCGCTCGATGCCGACCGTCGAGCACACCGTGCTGGAGCCCTACCTGGACCCCGACGCCGACGCCTCGCGGCTCGCCGGCGGCTTGCGCTGGCACGAGGTCGAGGAGTCCGGCGCCGGCTCCGAGCTCCGCTTCGAGCGGGTCCCCTTCGATCACCCGCTCTGGGTCCTCTACTCCTCGGGGACGACCGGGCTGCCGAAGGCGATCGTCCAGGGGCACGGCGGGATCCTGCTCGAGCAGCTGAAGAAGCTGAACCTGCACCTCGATGCGCAGCCCGGGGACCGCGTCTTCTGGTTCACGACCACCGGCTGGATGATGTGGAACTTCCTCGTCGGCGTCCTGCTCACCGAGGCCTCGATCGTGCTCTACGACGGGAGCCCGGCCGAGCCCGACATGGGGGTGCTCTGGGACCTCGCCGACGAGGCCGGCGTCACCTGCTTCGGCACCTCCGCCTCCTACATCGCCGCCTGCATGAAGGAGGGGGTCGAGCCGGGCAGCGGCCGCGACCTGAGCTCGCTGCGCTCGGTCGGCTCGACCGGCTCGCCGCTCGCCCCCGAGGGCTTCCAGTGGGTCTACGACCACGTCGGCGCCGACACCTGGCTGTTCTCGACCTCGGGCGGCACCGACGTCTGCACCGCGTTCGTCGGCGGCGTACCCACCCTGCCCGTCTACCGGGGCGAGCTTCAGGGACGCTCGCTCGGCGCCGCGGTGGAGGCATGGAACGAGGACGGCGAGTCGGTGATCGGCGAGGTCGGCGAGCTGGTGATCACCGAGCCGATGCCGTCGATGCCGGTCTTCTTCTGGGGCGATCCCGACGGCTCGCGCTACCGCGAGAGCTACTTCGAGATGTTCCCCGGGATCTGGCGCCACGGCGACTGGATCGAGATCACCGATCGCGGCACGGCGATCATCTACGGGCGCTCGGACTCGACCATCAATCGCTCCGGGATCCGCATGGGCACCTCGGAGATCTATCGCGCGGTCGCCTCGGTCGACGAGGTCACCGACGCGCTCGTGGTCGACATCCCGCGGACCGGGACCGAGGGCTGGATGCCGCTGTTCGTCGTCCTCCGCGACAACGCCGAGCTCGACCAGGCGCTGACGAAGGAGATCGCGAAGCGGATCCGCGAGCGCTGCTCGCCCCGCCACGTGCCCGATCGCGTCTACCGGATCGCCGAGGTCCCGCGAACCCTGAGCGGCAAGGTGCTCGAGGTGCCTGTTAAGCGGATCCTCACCGGGACCCCGGCCGACCGGGCCGCGTCGCGCGACTCGCTCGCGAACCCGGACTCGCTCGATTACTTCGTCGAGCTGGCGAAGTCGATCGACGAGCAGTGAGCCGCGACCGAGGAGCCCTGGGGAGTGGCGAGGGCCGGAATCGAACCGGCGACACCACGATTTTCAGTCGTGTGCTCTACCAACTGAGCTACCTCGCCCGCGGCGCGTAAGGCTAGCGTCGGCCCGGCTCAGCGGACCTTCTCGCAGCCCGAGAGCCGGTCGACCCGGTCGGCGAAGGCGAGGTCGCGCCCGGAGCCGCACCGGACCACGTCCGCCTGGCGCCCGCCGTCGTCGACCTTGATCACGTCGTCGCCGCGTCCGCCGAGGGCCTCGTCGACCCCGTCGCGGTCGATCAGCTCGTCGTCGCCCTCGAACCCGCTCATCGTGTCGTGCGAGGAGCCGCCGCGCAGCTCGTCGCGGCCGGCGTGGCCCTCGAGCGTGTCGACCGTGCCCTCGCCGTTGAGCCGCGCCTTCACCTCCGCCGCCAGCGTCGGCACCCCGATCGTGTCACCGCCGTCGTCGCCGCTCAGGATCACCACCAGCCAGGGCTGCCCCGGGATCGCCGGGCAGATGTCCTGGCGGGTGTAGCCGTCGTCCTTGGAGGCGCCGCGGGCGTTGACGACGATCGCCCCGCTCGGGTCGCGGAAGGCGCTGATCGTGTCGCGCAGGGTGTCGACGCTGTGGAACCTGACCGTGCGCCCGCTCTCGTCGCAGACCGCGGGGCCGGGGACGATCGCCAGCGAGCCGGCCGCGAACACCGCCGCGAGCAGGGCCGCGGTCCCGATCGCCCAGGCCAGCGTCGATCGTCTCCCCCGGATCGCGATACGGGCAACGTAGCCCGCCCCGGGCGCCCGGTCAACCGCCCGGCCGGCGCTCGTTCCCGCGCTTGTAGTTGCCCGTCGCCCGGGCCATCAGCTGCTGGGCGACGGCTGGATCGGCGTCCTCGACCCGCTTTGCGAACCGCGCCGCCGCAGCGCCCGCGAGCGTGGTGACCAGGCGGTGGCCGCGCCAGATCCGCACCCGCCCGTCCTTCGTCCGCGCCCAGGAGAAGCCGAGCCCGCTCACGCGCCCGCCGGGCGGCGCTCGGCCGCGATCAGGTTGATGATCGAGTCCATCAGCTCGAGCGCGCCGGCCTTGTGCAGGGGCTCGTTCAGGTTTCCGCACTTGGGGCTCTGCACGCACGAGGGGCAGCCGGCCTCGCAGGGGCACTCGCCGACCAGCCGGGCGGC
>DASPGZ010000170.1:0-6743 GCA_035620355.1 Solirubrobacterales bacterium
GCAGCCGCCGGCGCCACCCCGGCGGCGGTCGCGAGCGCCGACCTGCCGGTGGCGGCGATCGCCCCGGAGCTGATCGCGGAGTGGCGGCGCCGCGGGGCGCTCGCGGTCGACCTCGAGACGGCCGCGCTGCTGGCGATCGGCGCCCGGCTGGAGATCGCGGTGGCGGCGGTGTTGATCGTCTCCGAGAGCACCGGAGGACGCCTCGACGACGACGCCCTGGAGGCGGAGCTGGTCGAGCTCGGCGCGGCCCTGGTCCCGGCGCTCGGAGCGCTCGAGCGCGCGCCCGGATGACGGCTACTCGGACGCCGCTGCCTGGCGCCGGAGCGCTGAGACCTCATCGACCAGGTCGTCGATCCGGTCCTCCAGCACCTCGAGCCGGCCGGAGAGCGAGCGCAGGCGCTGTTCGAGGCGCTCGACGTCGGCGGCGGAGGCGAGGTTGAGGGCGCCGATCGCGGAGCGCTGCGCGGAGGCCGCTCGCTCGCCCGCTCCCAGGGCCCTGGAGAGGGCCGAGCTGAAGAGCGGATTCTCGATCAGCGCCTGCGCGAGCTCGCCCACGGCCTCCTCGCCGCGAGCCCTGATTCCGCTGCGGTCTTCGTCCGGATCCACGGGGCGCGCAGCGTAGCTGCTATTCGTGCTTCAAGCCGCACCTGCAGCCTGCCGATGGGGTTGCAACGGTTACGCAGGTGTACCTGCGTGTATGTCCGCTGACTTGGGGTACCGTTGCCCCGCCGGTTCTACGTTGCAAAGGCATCCCCCAACAGATAGTTTTCGGCACGCTCAGGAGGAGGAGCTCCGCCGCAGCCCCAGGCAGGGCGGGCGCCCGGCTGCCACTCGGGAACTGGGCGTGAGGGTATGAAGAGCAAGCTGCTACTGATCGTCGGTCTCGCGGTCCTCGGCGCTTGCGTGGTGGCGGGGACGGCGGGCGCCGGCAGCGGCAGCGTGGTCGGCGTCGGCGAGGGCGGCGTCGAGATCAACATCCCCAACGGCGGCAACCTCGACCAGGTCCAGGTCCTGCCTCAGTGCTCGAACACGGCCGACGACGACGGCGACGGGATCACCGACATGGCCGACCCGGACTGCACCGGGCCGCTCGACGCTTCGGAGTCGGGCACCAGCGGCACCCCGACTCCCCCTTCTTCGACCACCACGACCACCCCCGAGCAGCCGACCACCACCTCCCCCGAGACCACGACCACGAGTCCCGAGACGACGACCGAGGAGCCGGAGACCGGCAGCACCGGGCCCGGCGGCGCGGTCGGCCCGACCGGCGACGGCGGGCGCGGCGTCGGCGGGCTCACCGACAGCGGCGAGTCGAAGCCGGGCCGTGACCGCGATCGCGATCGTGATCGCGACGGTGGCGGAAACAACGGCGGCACCCGGGCGCCGATGAACCCGGAGGCCGACCGCAACCCGGACGGCTCGCCCACCGACACCAACCCGAGTGTCACGATCGCCGACTTCGGCGCGGCGCCGATCGGGGTTCCCAACTTCGTCATCGACCAGTTCACGATCCCGCCCTTCCTGCTCCCGATCTACCAGGCATGCGGGACCCAGTACGGGATCCCGTGGCAGGTGCTCGCCTCGATCAACCGGATCGAGACCGCTTTCGGGACCAACCTCAACGTCTCCACCGCCGGCGCGCTCGGCTGGATGCAGTTCATGCCCGCGACCTGGGAGATGTACGGCGTCGACGCCAACAACGACGGCCGCAAGGACCCCTACAACCCGGTCGACGCGATCTGCGCCGCGGCGCGGTACCTGAACGCGGCCGGGGGCGCCGAGGACCTGCGCACAGCGATCTTCGCCTACAACCACGCGGACTGGTACGTCGACGAGGTCCTGCTCTACGCGAACCAGTACGGCAAGCTCCCCGAGACCCTGGTCAGCTCGCTCACCGGGCTCACCGAGGGCGCCCACTTCCCGGTCGCCGCCAACGCCCGCTACGCCGACGACATCTCCGAGCGCCGCGCGCTCGAGCGCTCGAAGCCCGGCAAGGCGGCCCAGCTCGGCAACGCCGCCGAGGTGATCTCAAGCTCGACCACACGTCGAGGAATCAACATCTACGCCCGCGAGGGCGCGCCGGTGGTCGCGGTCAACGACGGGGTCGTCACCGAGATCGGCAAGTCGAAGAAGCTCGGCCGCTACCTGGTGCTCCAGGACACCTACGGCAACCGCTTCACCTACGCCGAGCTCGGCGAGGTCTCCGAGGCCTATCCGGTGCCGAAGGAGAACAAGCTCTCGGCCAAGGACTTCGAGCTGGTCACCCCCGACGACGAGGCGCCCGACCGACCGGCGACCGCCGGTCGCCAGGTCGACGACGAGCGGTCCGCCCCGCGCTCGGCCAGCCACGACGAGGCCACCGCGAAGCCCGACAAGCGCGAGCGGGCCGCCGCCGCAGGAGCCGACGAGGAGTCCGGCCCGGTCAACACCGAGGACGCCCGCGAGCGCCTCTACGCCTACCCGGAGCGCCGCAACAACGCGACCCGCGCCGGGCTCACCGGCCAGCTCGACGAGCTGCTCGCGTCGCGGATGCCCGGCTACGAGCAGTTCAAGGGCTATCTCGCCAACGTGATGCGCTTCGACCCGAAGAAGATGGATCTGCGGCCGCTGCGCAAGGGCTCCCAGGTGACCGCCGGCACCGTGCTCGGCCGGATCGCCGAGCCCGACGAGGTCGCCTCGCACGTCCACTTCGCGATCCGCCCGGCGGGCCGCGGGGCGCCGAAGATCGATCCGAAGCCGATCCTCGACGGCTGGAAGCTGCTCGAGGCCACCGCGATCTACCGCGCCGCCGGCAAGAACCCGTTCGACGGCACCGCGAACGCGAGCCAGGTGCTGCTGATGTCGAAGACGCAGCTGATCGAGCGGGTCCTCAACGACCCGAGCATCGAGATCTACGCCTGCGGGCGCACCGACATCCGCGGCGGCCAGATCGACCGCCGGGTGCTCGCGATGCTCGAGTACCTGGTCGCCCGCGGCTACGACCTGACGCTCACCTCGCTGATGTGCGGCCACTCGGTCTACACGACCTCGGGCAACATCTCGGCGCACTCGACCGGCGACGCGGTCGACATCGCGCAGATCAACGGCCTGCCGGTGCTCGGCCACCAGGGCCCGGGCTCGGTCTCCGAAGCCCTGGTCCGCGACCTGCTGCAGCTCCAGGGGACGATGGCGCCGTCCCAGATCATCAGCCTGATGGACTACTTCGGGGCCGACAACGCGTTCGCGATGTCCGACCACGCCGACCACGTCCACGTCGGCTACACGCCGGTCGCCGGACCGGGTGAGGGCAGCGTCTCGAAGCAGTTCTCGGCCCTGCTCAAGCCCGAGCAGTGGGAGCGCCTGATCGACCGCCTCGGCGAGATCGACAACCCGGAGGTGCCGACCGAGGTCTCCGAGGCGGCGCTGCCCACCGGCAAGGGCAAGGGCGACAAGGGCCGCAAGCGGTCCTCCACCGCGCACCTGTCCGAGTAGCGACGCTGCTCTTCCCCTTCGCCCAGCTCGAGCTCGCGGGAACGGTCGGGCTCGAGGACGGGCGCTATCTGAGCCGCGACCCGGAGCGCGTCCTGGTCGTCCGGATCGCCGGCGCCCCGCCGCCACCACGGCGGCGGATCGGCCGCGCCCGCCCCAAGGACGCCGATCCGGCGGTGAGTCCGCCGGTGCCGGTGACCACGCTGACCGCGATCCGCCCCGACGACCTCGGCTCCGACGAGCGAGCCGCCGGCTGGCTCGCCGGGCTGCGCGGCGACCACGAGGCGCTGGCGGCCGAGGTCGACGACGCGGTGCGGCTGATCAACCGCGCCGTGCACGCGCACCGCGCGGCGGCGCTCGACCCGCAGATTGCCGACGTCGGCCCCGGCGCCGCGCTCGTCGTCCGGGTCGGCTACGGCGACGGTGAGGCGCTCGCCGACGGCGAGTACAGCGCCGCGGTCGAGATCCCCTACGCCGAGCGCCGCCGGCGCGCCGAGCTGCTGCGCCCCCAGGAGCGGGTCGCCGAGGTGCTCGGCGGGCGCGCCGGGGTCCCGGCGTGCGAGCTGCTGGTGATCCGGGCCCGCTCGGACCTCGACGCCGGCCGGTCCCGGGAGGCGGCGCTGCAACTCGGCCCGGCGCTGGAGGCGCTGCTGGCCGAGCGCGAGCTGCTCGAGGCGCCCGACCAGGAGCCGGACTTCGCCGCGCTCGAGCAGCGCCGCGAGGTGACCGCGGCGGCCGCCGCCGAGGCGGCCGGTGGCGAGCTCGGCGCCGAACGACTGGCCGGAGTCGAGGAGACGCTGAGGATCGCCGAGCGGGTGCTGCGGCGCAAGCGGGCGCTCGGCTAGAGCGCCGCCTTCGGCGAGCGTGGCGCGGGCGGATCGAGATCGATGCGGACGGTGAGCAGATCGGTGCTGTTCAGGCGTACGACGAGCGCGTTGAACCGCAGTCCCATCCGCCGCAGGCGCGCCCGCGGATCGTCCTCGTCGAGGACGCGCGCGGTCCCGCTGCGCCAGCCATCGCGCAGCTTGATCCGGACGAGCGGGTTCGACCGGATGTTGCGGACGTAGGCCGCTCGGTGACCGTGCTCCGCGACGATCCAGACCGTTCCGTCCTCGACGACGTGGCCGACCGGTGTCCTGCGCGGCAGGCCGCTGCGCCTGCCGATCGTCTCGAGGATCGCGTAGCTGCTCGGTGCCAGATCGTGCCGCACCGCCCAGCGCACGAGCGGATTGACGACCCGGGTCGCCACGCTGGTGCTGATCTGGCGCTTGTCCACGCTCAACCCTCGCTTCGGCGAGCGATCCGTTGCTCGCGGACCGACTCGACGTTCTTCCGCGACATCGCTTCGAGTATCCCCTAGAGCGCCGCCAGCACCGCCTCGAGCTCGTCGACGACGTCGCCGTCGAGCTTCACCGCCGCCTCGCCGTCGTAGGGGGTCGGGCCCTGAGTGACGATCGCGAGCCGGCCGCCGGCGCTCAGGGTCAGCTCCGGCAGCCCGGCCACCGGATAGACCTCGAGCGAGGAGCCGACGCAGAGCAGCAGGTCGGCGGCCGCGCAGAGCTCCTGCGCCTCGGCCATCGCCGGCGCGGGGAGCAGCTCGCCGAACAGGACCACGTCCGGCTTCACCTTGCCCATGCAGCAGGCGCAGGTCGCGACCCCGTCGAGGTCGAACAGCTCGCCGACGTTCTCAAGCGGGTAGCTGGTCCGACAGGTGGTGCAGCTCGAGGTCGCGATCGAGCCGTGCACCTCGATCACCCGCTCCGAGCCCGCCTTCGAATGCAGCCGGTCGATGTTCTGGGTCACGATCGCGTCCAGCTTCCCGCGGCACTCGAGCTCGGCCAGCGCCTGGTGGGCGCCGTTGGGGAGCTTCTCGTCGAGGTCGGCGAACCGGGGCCGATAGAAGCTCCAGAAGCGCTTCGTGTCGCGGTGGAAGGCGTCGATGTGGGCGACCTCCATCGGGTCGACCTTCTCCCACAGCCCCTTGCCCGGGGTGCGGAAGTCGGGGATCCCCGAGGGGACCGAGACCCCGGCGCCGGTCAGCGCGACGACCGCGGTCGCCTCGCGGATCAGCGCGGCGAGCTCGCCCGCCGTGCTGCGCTTGCCGAGCACGCTCAAGCGACTACTCTCCCTGCCACTTCGGCGTCCGCTTGGCGAGGAAGGCGCTGATCCCCTCCTTGCCGTCGTCGCTTCGGAACGCGGTCGCGAAGCCCGCCTTCTCCTTCTCGATCCCCTGGTCGAGATCGGGATCGTCGGCGGCGGCCTTCACCTGCTCGACCGCGAGCGGCGCCTGGCCTGCGAGCTTGCGCGCCCACGAGAGCGCCGTGTCGAAGAGCTCGTGATCGGGCACCACCCGGGTGGCGAGCCCGTAGGCCTCCGCCTCGGGCGAGAGGATCGCGTCGCCGATCAGGTTCATCTCGAGCGCCTTCGCGTCGCCGACCAGCCGCGGCAGCCGCTGGGTGCCGCCGAAGCCGGGGATGATCCCGAGTTTGATCTCCGGCTGGCCGAAGACGGCCGACTCGGCCGCGATCCGGAAGTTGCACGCCATCGCCAACTCGCAACCCCCGCCGAAGGCAAGCGAGTTGACCGCGGCGACCGTAGAGACCCGGCTCAGGCCGAGATCGCGGAGCAGCGCGTGGCCCGAGTGGATCAGCTCCTCGCCCTGGGTCTCGTCCATCTGCGTGAACGCCTTGATGTCGGCGCCGGCCGAGAACACGACCGGGATCGAGGATGCGATCACCAGCGCCCGGATCTCGCCCGAGCCCTTGACCCGCTCCCAGACCGTGCCCAGGTCCTTGATCACCTGGGGCGAGATCGCGTTCATCGGCGGGTTCGCGAGCCAGGCGATCGCGACGTCGCCGCGCGTCTCCAGCTTCACGGTTTCGGCCTGCTCGCCCTCGTCGGCCTGCGGGTAGGCGTAGAAGCCCTGGCCGGACTTCATCCCCAGGCGGCCCTGGGCGACAAGCCGCTTGAGCACCGTCGGCGGCGCGAACCGCTCGCCGTGCTGCTCCTCGGCGGCCTCGAGCTTCTCCAGGACGACGTCGAGGCCGAGCATGTCGGCCCCCATGAACGGCGGGAAGATCCCGCGGCGCGGGTCCATGCCGGCCCCGGCCATCATCCCGAGGTCGATGTCGCGGACCGTGCAGACGCCCTCCTGCAGCACCAGGCACGATTCGACCACCGCCTTCAGCTTCATCAGCTCGGCGAGCGCCTCGCCGTCGGGGTCGGCGTCGCCCTCGATCTGCGGCTCGCCGTTCTCGTAGAAGCCCGAGCCGCCC
>DASPGZ010000171.1:0-7616 GCA_035620355.1 Solirubrobacterales bacterium
ACCCCCATCTCCTCGAGCATCGAGACCAGGTCCTCGGTGCCGATGTTGCCGGTCGAGCCCGGGGGGACCGGGCAGCCGCCGAGCTCGCCGAAGGCCGACTCGAACGACTCGACCCCCTGCTCCAGCGCGGCGAGCACGTTCGCAAGCCCCTGGCCGCGGGTGTTGTGGAAGTGGGCGGTGAGCTCGACCCCCGCGAGCCGCTCGCGCGCCGCGGCGAAGAACTCCCCCACCTGGCGCGGGTTGGCCATCCCCGTGGTGTCGCCGAACGCGACCTCCTCGCAGCCGGCGGCGACCAGCCGCCCGGCGATCTCGAGCACCCGCTCGGCCGGGACCTCGCCCTCGTAGGGACAGCCGAAGCTGGTCGAGATCACGCCCTCGCAGCGAAGCCCGTCGGCCAGCGCGCGCTCGACCACCCGTTCGATCCCGGCCAGCGACTCGGCGATCGAGCGGTTGACGTTCTTTCGGTTGTGGGTCTCGGAGGCGGAGAGGAAGAGGTTCACCTCCTGGAAGCGCTCGCGGAGCTCGAGCGCCCGGTCGAGCCCGCGCTCGTTCGGGATCAGGACCGAGTAGGCGACCCCGCCGAGCGGCTCGTAGTCGGCCAGGACCTGCTCGGCGTCGGAGAGCTGCGGGATCACGTCCGGGCGCACGAACGAGGTCAGCTCGATCCGGCTCAGCCCCGCGGCGCCCAGCATCCCGATCAACCGCACCTTCTCGGCCGTCGGGATCACCTCGGGCTCGTTCTGGAACCCGTCGCGAGGCCCGACCTCGCGGATCCGGACGCTCTGCGGCAGCTCGCCCCCGCCGCAGAGGTTATGCGCCCGGCGACCGCGCACCGGCCCGCGCGCCCACCCTCGGATTCGTCAGGCTGGCGCTGACGAACCCGCAGCTCGGCGTGACGGGCGCCCTCGCCGGGCGACTGCTAGTGCGACTTGACCCCGCCGACGGCGATCACGCGGCGCTCGTGGGTACCGACGCCGATCGTCCGCTCGCCCTCGGTCACCTCGACGTCGAAGCGCAGCTTGCGCTCGTCGGCGATCTCGCGCAGGGTCGCGCGCACGCTGCACGCCTGGCCCTCGGCCGCCGCGGCGACGTGCTTGACGCAGACCTCGAAGCCGACCGTCGCCTGGCCCTCGGGCAGATTCTCGAACGAGAGCAACGAGGCGCAGCGCTCCATCATCGCGATCATCCCCGGGGTCGAGAGGACCCGGACCCCGATCGTCCCGCCGACGTCGGTGACCAGGCGGTCCTCGACCGTGAACTCGTCGATCCTCTCGGCACCCGGCTCGAGACTCAACCGACCATCCCCATGCCGCCGGAGACACCGATCGTCTCGCCGGTGACGTAGGAGGAGTCGTCGGAGGCGAGGAAGGCGACCACGGCGGCGACCTCCTCCGGCTGGCCGAGGCGTCGCAGCTGGGTCCCGGCCTTCATGTTGTCGACGATCTTGCGGCCGATCTCGCCGAACTCGAGCGCCCCCATCAGCAGCGGCGTCTCGATCGGGCCCGGCGCGATCGAATTCGCGGTGATCCCGAACCGGGCGCCCTCGCGCGCGATCACCTTCATGAACGAGATCACGCCCCCCTTTGCGGCGGAGTAGACCGCCGATCCCTTGGAGCCGATCCGGCCAGCCTCGGAGGCGATCGAGACGACCCGCCCGTAACCCGCCTCCTGCATCCCCGGCAGCACCGCGTGGGTGCAGGCGAAGACGCCGAACAGGTTGACCGCGGTGACCCGCTGCCACTGGCCCGGATCGGTGTCGGCGAAGAACCCGAACTCATCGGTGCCGGCGTTGTTGACCAGGATCGAGAACGGCCCGTGGGCGGCGACCAGGTCGATCGCCGACTGCGGCTCGGTGACGTCGAGCGGCGCCGACTCGGCGCCGATCTCGGCGGCGAGCTCGGCCCCCTTGTCGGTGTTCAGGTCGCCGATCACGACCTCAGCGCCCTCGGCGACGAGTCGCGCCGCGGTCGCGGCGCCGATCCCGCTGGCGCCGCCGGTGACCAACGCCCTTCTGCCCTCGAGCCGCATCGGGCGGCAGCATATGGCCGAATACACTCCCGCGCCGTGGCCAGCGACGAAGCGATCCCGATCATCGGCGGAACTGGCGCCCTCGGCTACGGCCTGGCGCTGCGCTGGGCGCGCGCCGGGCGGGCCGTGGTGATCGGCTCGCGGAGCGCCGAGCGCGCCGCCGAGGCGGCCAGAAAGCTCTCCGAGCTCGCTCCCGACGCCGAGATCGAGGGGCTCCCGAACGAGCAGGCGGCGAAGCAGGCCTCGGTCGTCTTCCTCACCGTCCCCTTCCGCGCCCAATCGGAGAACCTCAACAACCTGCGCGAGGTGCTCGAGCCGGGCCAGCTGCTGGTCGACTGCACGGTGCCGCTCGCAGCCGCGGTCAGCGGCAAGGCCACCCGCTCGCTCGGCGTCTGGCAGGGCTCGGCCGCCCAGCAGGCCCAGGAGATGGTCCCCGACGGGGTCACCGTGGTCGGCGCCCTGCACACGGTCAGCGCCCCGAACCTCGCCGATACCGGCACCGACCTCGACGAGGACGTGCTCCTGTGCGGCGATCGCAAGGCCGACAAGGCGAAGGTCGCGCGGCTGATCGAGGAGATCGCCGGGTTGCGGGCGGTCAACGCCGGGCCGCTCGAGATGGCCCGGATCGTCGAGCAGCTGACCCCGATGCTGATCTCGATCAACGCCCGCTACAAGACCCACGCCGGAATCCGGATCAACGGGCTGCCCGGCGGCGACCACTGGCAGTGACGCTGCCCTCGAGGTGACGGTCGTCTGCCTCGCCGGCGGCACCGGCGGGGCAAAGCTGGCGGCGGGGCTGCAGGACCTGCTCGGCGACGAGCTCGCGGTGATCGCCAACACCGGCGACGACATCGAGGTTCACGGCGTCCACGTCTCCCCCGATCCCGACCTGGTCGCCTACTGGCTCACCGGCCAGATCGACGAGGAGCGCGGCTGGGGGATCCGCGACGACACCTTCACCGTCCACGAACGGCTCGAGGCGCTTGGCGCCCCGGGCTGGTTCTCGCTCTCCGACCGCGACCTGGCCACCTGCCTCTACCGGACCCACTTCGTCGCCGAGGGCGGCACCCTGACCGCGGCCCAGGCGCAGGTCGCCCGGGCGCTCGGCGCCACCGCCCGGGTCCTGCCGATGACCGAGGCCCCGGTGCGCACCCGGGTCAGGACCCCCGCCGGCTGGCGCGGGTTGCAGGAGTTCCTGATCCTCGACCACGGCGAGGCCGCGATCGAGGGGGTAGAGCTCGACGGGATCGCCGAGGCGCGGCCGACGCCCGAGGTGCTCGAGGCGCTGGCGGGCGCCGAGCTGGTGATCGTCGGACCCTCGAACCCGGTGATCTCGATCGGCCCGATTCTCGCCGTGCCCGGGATGCGCGAGGCGATCGCCGCCGCGCCCGGGCCGGTGGTCGCGGTGAGCCCGTTCGTCGGCGGCCGCGCGGTCAAGGGCCCCACCGACGCCTTCGTCGCCGCGCTCGGCCGGCCGCTGAGCGCCGCCGGGATCGCCTCCCTCTACGCCGGGCTGCTGGACGGGATCGTCGCCGACGAGGGGGACGCGGGCGAGGCCGAGGGGATCGCGACGCTGCACTGCCCGACCCTGATGACCGGCGCCGAGGGGCGGCGGGTGCTCGCCCGGCGGGTGCTCGAGTTCGCTCGCGGGCTCTGACGGCGCGATCATCCGCACATGCGGGCGACGGCGATCATCCCGGTGAAACGCTTCGGCGACGCCAAGCAGCGTCTGCTCGACCGCCTCGATCGCCCGCAGCGCGCCGACCTGGTCAAGGCGATGCTCCGCGACGTGCTGGTGGCGGTCGACGCGGCCGACTCGATCGAGCGGGTGATCGTGGTCACCGGCGAGGGGCGGGCGGAACGGATCGCGCTCGACCGCGCCAAGCGCTCGACCACCTCGCTCGAGGTGCTCCGCGACCCCGACGACCGCGGCCACTCGCGCGCGGCGACGCTCGGGATCGTCCGGGCTCTGGCGCTCGGCGCCGAGTGCTCCGCGCTGCTGCCGGGCGACTGCCCCCTGCTCGATCCGGCCGAGCTCGACGGCGCCCTCGGCCGGATGGCCGCCGGCAGGGTGGCGGTGATCCCCGACCGCCACGGCACCGGAACCAACGGCCTGCTGCTCGCCCCCGCCGACGCGATCGGCCCCGCGTTCGGCGAGGGCAGCGCCGAACGGCACCGCGATCGCGCCGGCCGCGCCGGCTACGAGGTCGCGACCGAGGCGTTGCCGTCGCTGGCGCTCGACCTCGACACCCCGGCCGACCTGACGGCGATCGTCGCGGCGATCGCGGATCAGCCCGGGCGGGCGCCCTCGACCGCCGAGGCGCTAGCGCGGCTCGGGCCGATCGCCGAGGCGCCCGCGTGAGCGGCGGGCTCGAGGTGCTGGCGCTGGACCCGCTTCCGGAGGTCTCCGAGGGCGACGGGCTCGGGGCGCTGATCGCCGGCGCGGCCGCCCGCACCGGGCTCGAGCTCGCCGACGGTGACATCGTCGTCGTCTCGCACAAGGTGGTCTCCAAGTCCGAGGGCCGGATCCGCGACAAGCGCACGGTCGAGCCCGGTGCCGAGGCGCGGCGGATCGCCGCCGAGACCGACCGCGATCCGCGTCTGGTCGAGCTGATCCTGGCGGACTCGCGGCGGGTGGTCCGGGCGACCAGGGCGGCGCTGATCGTCGAGACGAGCTCGGGCTGGATCTGCGCGAACGGGGGCATCGACGCATCGAACGTCGCCGGCGACGAATCCGTCGTCCTGCTCCCCGCCGACCCCGACGCCTCGGCCCGTCGCCTGCGCGCCGGGCTCGAGGCGGAGACGGGCGCCCGCCCCGGGATCGTGATCGCCGACAGCTTCGGCCGCCCGTGGCGACGGGGCCAGACGGAGGTCGCGATCGGCTGCGCCGGCGTCGTCGCCGTCGACGATTGGCGCGGCCGCGCCGACGCCGAGGGCCGGGCGCTGGCGGCGACCGCGATCGCGGTCGCCGACCAGCTCGCCTCGGCGGCCGACCTGGCGCGCGCGAAGGACTCGCGTCAGCCCGTCGCGGTGGTTCGCGGCGCGGAGCGCTTCCGCACCGACGAGGACGGTCGCGGGGCGGCCGCCGGGCTCCAGCGCGACGCCGCCGACGACCTCTTCCGCTAGCTCGGCGGCGCGTGGTGTTTGTGGTCGGCGTGCGCGAGGTCGGACGTGTCGATCGGCAGGTGCGACCCGCCCTCGACCGTGAACTCGGGCGGCTCGTAGGCGCGCCCCGGTGAGCCGCCGACCGCCAGCACCCGCGCCGGCTCGTCGCCGGTGATGATCTTGCGCCGGTCGTCGGGCCCGACCCGGACCCAGACCCCAGGCTCGAGCTCGTACTCCTCTCCCCCCTCGCCGCCGACCCGGAGCCGCGCCCGGCCGCTGAGCAGCGTGTAGACCTCCTCCTGGTGGTCGTGGGCCTGGTCGTGGTCGGGATAGTCGGTGAAGTGCGGCGGCAGGTCCATCACCGCGAGCCCGAACGAGCTCACCCCGAGCCCGGCGCGGACGCGGCGAAAGCCGCCACCGAAGATCGCCTCGAACTCCTCGACCCGCTTGACCGTGACGTCGGCCATCCGCCTACCGGGCCTCGGCCATCGGGTCCGGCTCGCCCTCGTCGGTGAACTGGACGGCCTCGAACGGGCGGCCGGGCACGCCGCCGAGCACCAGCACCGTCGCGGGGCTCTCGCCGGTGACGATCCTGCGGGACTCGTCCGGGCCGACCCGCGCGAACACACCCGGATCGAGCTCGTACTGCTCGCCGCCGGCGAGCAGGGTCGCGGAGCCCTCGAGCACGGTGTAGACCTCCTCCTGGCCGTCGAAGGAGTGATCGTGCTCGGGATAGCGGTCGGCGTTCGGCGGCAGGTCGATCACCTGCATCCCGAAGGAGCTCACGCCGAGGCCGCTGCGGACCTTGAGCATCCGGCCGCGGAACGTCCGCTCGAAGTCCTCCGTGCGCTTCACGGTCACGTCTGCCATCCGTTCCTCTCCTTCAGGGTCGCAGAACCGCCGCCCCGCGAACCCTACTCCCGCGCAGCTCGGCCAGAGCGTGATCTGCCTCACCCAAGCCGAAAACGGTGGTCTCGGCGCGCACCGAGGCCTGGCGGGCGACCGGCAGGAACTCCTCGCCGTCGGCGCGGGTCAGGTTCGCGACCGAGCGGATCTGGCGCTCGCCCCAGAGGTCGGCGTAGGGGAAGGAGGGAATGTCGCTCATGTGGATGCCGGCACACACGACCGATCCGCCCGGCGCCAGCGCCCGAAGCGCGACCGGGACCAGCTCGCCCGCCGGGGCGAAGATGATCGCCGCGTCGAGCTGCTCGGGCAGCTGGTCGGCGGTCCCCGCCCACTCGGCCCCGAGCCCGCGGGCGAACGCGATCCGGTCGGGATCGGCGGTGCGCCCGATCGCGAACACGCGCCGGCCCTGGTGCGCGGCGACCTGGCAGATCAGGTGGGCCGAGGCGCCGAACCCGTAGAGCCCGAGCCGCTCCGCCTCGCCGCACATGCGCAGCGCCCGGTAGCCGATCATCCCCGCGCAGAGAAGCGGCGCGGCCTCGGTCCCGGCGTCGGCGGGCAGTGGCAGGCAGAAGCGCTCGTCGGCGGCGATCAGCTCGGCGTAGCCGCCGTCGCGGGTGTATCCGGTGAAGATCGCCCGCGGGCAGAGGTTCTCGCGTCCCGAGGTGCAGTAGCGGCACTCGCCGCAGGCCCAGCCGAGCCACGGGATCCCGACCCGGTCGCCGGGAGCGAAGCGCTCCGCCCCGGGCCCCGACCCGACCACCTCGGCGACCACCTGGTGGCCGAGGATCAGCGGCAGCTTCGGCTCCGCCAGTTCCGCGTCGACGATGTGGAGGTCGGTGCGGCAGACGCCGCAGGCGATCACCCGCGCGAGCAACTCGCCGCGCCCCGGCTCCGGATCGGCGACCTCGGCCTCCACGAGCGGCTGCCCGGGACGCTCGAGGACGATCGCCCGCACGCGTGCCTCAGTACGTCTCGACGATCTCGTACAGGGTCGTCCGCTGCGCCGGGGTGCGGCCGCCGCGCCGCGCCGCGTCGATCAGGTCCGACGGCTCGAGCCTGACCCCGTGCTCGGAGCCCGCCATGCGGGAGATGTTCTCCTCCATCAGCGTCCCGCCGAGGTCGTTGACGCCCCAGCGCAGGCTCTCGGTCGCCGCGTCGACGCCCATCTTCACCCAGCTCGCCTGCAGGTTCTCGACCGTGCGTCCGAGCGCCAGCCGGAAGGCGGCCGTGTGCTTGAGGTTCTCGTCCCGCGAGATCTCCTCGATCCCGTGGGTGCGCCCGAGCAGGGTCTGGAAGGGGATGAACGAGAGCGGCACGAACTCGGTGATCCCGCCGGTGCGCTCCTGGAGCTCGCGGATCACCCGCATGTGGCGGGCGAGCTCCCAGGGCTCCTCGATGTGGCCGAACATCACGGTCGAGGTCGAGTGCAGCCCGGCACGGTGGCAGGCCTCGATGATCTCGACCCAGCGCGCGGCGGGCAGCTTGTTCGGCGAGATCCGGGTCCGGACGCCGTCGTCGAGCACCTCGGCCGCGGTCCCGGGGGTGGAGCCGAGGCCGCACTCGAGCAGGTAGTCGAA
>DASPGZ010000172.1:0-2831 GCA_035620355.1 Solirubrobacterales bacterium
CGACCGAGAACACCGCCCCGCCCTCGGGGCGGCGGTGGACGACGAGGTCGGCGCCCATCGGCGGTGCCTCGCCGGGGTCGTAGACGAGGTCGTCGGGCCACGCTTCACTGCCCTCGGGCGCGGGCGCGCTCGCCAGCACGACCGCCTCCGGCGGCGAGCCAAGGGCCGGGTCGTGGCTGTCGATCTCGAACCCTGCCGCCCCGCCGAGCACCGCGCCGGGCGCGCCGACCGGCGTCCCCGGCTCGACCCCGGCGAAGACGATCTCGGCCGCGGGATCGTCGGTCTCGGCGCGCTCGTAGGAGGTCGCCCGGCCCTCCCCGAACCCGCAGAGCCCGACGCCGAGCGTCCGGTGCTCGGGCCGCCGGCGCCGGCGCCAGTCGCCGCCGTACTCGCCCGAGGCGTGATGGTGCTCGCCCGGGCCGGCCTGCCAGACGAGCCCCTGGGTCTCGGTCCGGCGCAGCTCGAGCACGTGCGGGCGGTCGCGATCGACCGATACCGAGCCGTTGAGCCCGTTGCCGCCGAGGTAGGCGAGGCTGCCGCCGCGCTCGAGATGGGCGTCGATCGCGTCGAGCAGCGGGGTGCTCGCGTACTCGGGGTGGGCCCCGGTGACCAGGGTGCGGATGCCCGCCAGCGCCCCGACGCCCTCGGCATGCAGGTCGTGGTCGGTGAGCAGCTCGAAACCGATCCCGCGCCGGTCGAGCCAGCCGAGCAGGATCAGGTCCTGTCCGAGGCAGTGGGGCCCGCCGTGTTGGGAGCAGCGGTAGTCCGGGCGCAGCTGGGTCAGCGGCCGTCGGATCGACGCCTCGTAGACCCCGCAGCCGTCGTCGTAGCGGTCGTAGAGGCTGCGCAGCCCGCGCTCGGCGACCCAGCGGTCCTCGGCGCGCTGCGAGCCGGCGAGCCTCGGGGTGGCGAGCTCGCACGAGTAGGCCAGGTAGGTGAAGGTCGGCAGGAGCACTGCGTTGGCTGCCGGCGCGGCGCCGACGGCCCGGCGGACGACGAAGCCGATCCGGTCGACGGCGCCGCCGGCCGCCAGCTCGAGCGCGTAGGCGCCGCTTCGCAGCGAGTCCGGGAGCTCGAGCTCGAAGCTCGGCTCCCAGCCGAGGTCGTCGACCGCGTCGGCATGGAAGTGCATCGCCGCGTACTGCTCCGGCGCCAGCCGCCAGTCGTGGACGTCGCCGCGCCAGGCCTCGCCGGTGACCGCCCGCAGCGGGCCGTTGACGCAGCGGCCATGGAGGTTGTGCGGGCCCGAGTCGATCACCCGGCGCCCGCGCCCCTCGCCCAGGGCCCAGACGGCGACAGTTCGCTCGCCTCCGGGTCCCGAGCGGATCGCGGGCGAGTCGAGCTTGCCGTCGAGGTGGGCGACGGGCGGGCCCTCGGCGGGTTGCTCGGCTCCCAGCAGCAGATCGCCCGGGGCCTCCCCGGGGGCGGCGAGCCCGCAGGGGCGCCGCGCCTCGTCGACCACCGCCAGCAGGTGCGCGCCGCGGCGCGAGTGGGTCAGCGAGAGCGTCCCGGTGCGCGGGTCGAGCTCCCCCTCGAGGTGGGCCCAGATCCCCGGTTCGACCGCGAGCGCGCCGCGGACCGGCTCACGCGCGCCGCCGCGACCGACCTCGAAGCACGGGCGGCCGTCCGGATCGATCGCGAGCGCGTAGCCATCGCCGTCGCCCCAGGTGGCGAGCAGGGCCCGCCGGCGGCCCACGGGCGCCCGCGGCGAGAGCCAGACCCAGGTGGAGACGACCAGGCCGTCGGCGGGGCGCAGGGAGGGGTCGTGGGCGACCCGGACGTGCGAGCCGCGAATCACCGGGCGCGGCTCGACCGGAGCGAACGTCCGCATCGCCGCCTCGACCGGCTCGCCGCCCGGCAGCGAGACCAGCCGCGCCGCCGGCTCGGACGCCGCCGAGACCATGAACGTGAGCGCCTCGCCCGGGCGCGCGGAGAGCCGGTCGGCGTAGCCGACGACGGCGTCCCAGTCGACCCGGTCCGCCAAGCGCTACTCGGCGGGCGGTGCCGCGGCGACCTCGCCGATCGCGTCGGCGACCTGTTCGCAGGACCAGCGGAAGAGCTCGATCGGCAGGTTGAGCGCCGGCTGCAGCCGGTAGACCCACTTGCCCTCCTGGGTGATCCCGAGCACCCCGCGGCGCAGCGCCGCGTGGTGGACGGCGAGCTGGAACGCGGGCGCCGGCATGATCGTTTCCATGTCGGTGACGAACTCGACCCCGACCAGGCCGCCGGCGGCGCGCACGTCTCCGACCTGCTCGTATCTGTCGACCAGCGGCCCGAGCACCTCGTGGGCGACCCGCTCCATCTCCTGGACGTTGGCGAGTACGTCGTCGCGCAGGATCGCCTCGATGTTCTCGAGCGCGGCCACGCAGGCCGCCGGGGGCCAGCCGAAGGTGGAGCCGACGTGGTTGGTCGCCTGCGCCATCACCCGTTCGCTGCCCAGGGTCCCCCCGATCGGCATCACCCCGCCGGCGAAGCCCTTGGCCAGCAGGATCAGCTCCGGCTCGAGGTCCCAGCGCTCGACCGCGAAGATCGTCCCGCAGCGGCCGATCCCGGTCTGCACCTCGTCGGCGATCAGGACCCAGCCGTAGCGCTCGCAGAGCGCCGTCAGCCGCGCCCAGAACCCGGCCGACGGGATTACGATCCCGCCCTCGCCGAGGATCGGCTCGATCAGCACCCCGGCGATCTGCTCGGGGTCGACCTGGTGGCGCAGCAGCACCTCCTCGAGGTAGTCGACGTAGATCGTGTCGTCATATGGGCCGGGTCCCTTGTGGAACGGGGCCCGGAACGAGTTCGGGTAGGGCGCGAAGACGAGCCCGGAGACGTACTGGGCC
>DASPGZ010000173.1:0-16567 GCA_035620355.1 Solirubrobacterales bacterium
CGCTCAGGACCCGATCGAGTTCTGGTACAGGACGTATCCGATCCCCGAGCAGACCGCGGCGACGATCCAGAACCGCAGCATGATCTTGGTCTCCGACCAGGCGAGCAGCTCGAAGTGATGGTGGACCGGCGCCATCAGCAGCACCCGGCGGCGGAACATCTTGAAGCTGATCACCTGAACCGCGACCGAGAGCGCCTCGATCACGAAGATCCCGCCGAGGATGATCAGCAGCAGCTCCGTCTGGGTCATGACCGCGAAGGCGCCGATCGCGCCCCCGAGCCCGAGCGAGCCGGTGTCGCCCATGAAGATCGAGGCCGGGAAGGCGTTGAACCAGAGGAAGCCGATCGAGGCGCCGACGAAGCATCCGGCGAGCAGCGCCAGGTCGGCCTGGCCGTTGGTGATCGTGATCGCCATGTAGGCGAGCAGGACGATCGCGCAGGAGCCGGCGGCGAGCCCGTCGAGGCCGTCGGTGAGGTTGACCGCGTTCGAGGACCCGGCGATGACCAGGAAGACGAAGAGGAAATAGAGCACCGGTCCGATGTGGATCTCGATATCGAGGATCCGGGACTCGAGCACCGGGTCGAGCCCAAGCTGGTCGTAGGCGACCCACCAGAGCGCCAGCGCGATCGCGATCTGGCCGAGCAGCTTGTAGCGGGCGCCCAACCCGAGCGAGCGCCGCTTCGAGACCTTGATGAAGTCGTCGGCGAAGCCGAGCGCCGCGCAGCCGATCGCGACCCCGAAAACCGCGAGGCTGGCGGTGTCGCGATCCGAGAGCACCAGGTAGGGCACCGCGATCGCGAGGAAGAGGATCAGCCCGCCCATCGTCGGCGTGCCGGCCTTCGCGTGATGCTCCTGCGGCCCCTCCTCGCGGATCTGCTGACCGAACTCGCGCACCCGGAGGAAGTCGATGAACTTGGGGCCGAGGAAGATCGTGATCAGCATCGCCGCCATCCCGGCGATCAGGACCTCGCCGCGGTCGATCGCGCTGGAGGCGATCTCGCCGATCTCGACCTGCGCGGCCAGCAAGCTCAGCCTTCGCCGACCCGGGCCCGGAGCCCCTCGGTGAACCTCTCCAGCCCGACCGAGCGCGAGCCCTTGACCAGGACCGCGTCGCCGTCGCCGAGCAGGCCCGCGACGAGGTCGACCGCGGCGTCCGGGTCGGAGGCCCATTCGTCGGGCGAGTAGTCGCGCGCCAGCTCCCCAACCCCGACGATCGGCCCGATCCCGAGCTCGCGCGCGTGGGCCGCGGCGCTGCGGTGGTACTCGGGGCCGTCGGGACCGAGCTCCGCCATTCCGCCGAGCACCGCGATCGCATTCCCCGACGGCGCCAGCGAGGCGAGGTGGTCGAGCGCCGCCTGCATCGAGATCGGGTTGGCGTTGTAGCAGTCGTTGATCAGCACTGAGCCCGCGGGGAGTCGGACGACTTCGCCCCGCAGCCGCGAGAAGGATATGCCCGGCGCCCGACGTGCCATCTCGCCCACCGGGACGCCGAGCGCGGTCCCGATCGCGACCGCGCAGGTGGCGTTGACGAGGTTGTGCGCCTGGTCGAACGGGAACTCGAACTCCGCCGCGCCGCCCGGGGTGACGATCTCGGCGCGCAGGCCGTCGCCCGCGGGCGCGCTGGCGCGGGCGAACACGTGGCCGCCGTCGCCGAAGGTGATCGTGCGCAGCTCGTCGGCCAGGTGTGGCTCGAGCGCCTCGGCGTCGGCCGGAACGACGGCGAGCCCGTCGGCGCCAAGCCCGGCGACGATCTCCGCCTTCGCCTCGGCGATCGCCTCCACGGTCCCGAGCAGCTCCAGGTGCACCGGCCCGACGTTGGTGATCGCGGCGACGTCGGGCTCGGCGATCTCGCAGAGCTCGGCGATCTGGCCGAGGCCCCGCATCGCCATCTCCAGCACCAGCACGTCGGTGTCGGCGGGCGCCGCGCAGACCGTCAGCGGTAGCCCGATCTCGGTGTTGAAGTTCTCCGGGCTCGCGTGCACCCGGCCCGGCAGCAGCGCGGCGGTGATGTCCTTGACCGACGTCTTGCCGGTCGATCCCGTGATCCCGACCACCGGACAGCCGAGCGCGCGGCGCACCGCGCGCGCGGTCCGCTGCAGCGCCAGCAACGGGTCGGGGGCGGCGAACACCCAGCCGCGATGGCCCTCGGCCGCCAGCGAGGCGGCGCGATCGGAGTCGACGACCGCCCCCCAGGCGCCAGCGGCGAGCGCCGCCGCTGCGTGCTCGCCGCCGTCCGCGCGCTCGCCACGGAGGCCGAAGAAGAGGTCCCCCGCCGCCGCCTCGCGCGAGTCGATCACCGCCCGTCGCGGCTCGCCGGCCTGCCCGCGGGCCGCGATCTCGCCGCCGAACGAGCCGGCGATCGCTTCCGGTGCGAGCCCGATCACGCCCGGGTCGCCGCGAGCGCCTGGAGCTGCTCGCGGGTGACCTCGCGGTCGTCGAAGGGGATCTTCCGGCCCCGCTCGAACTCCTGGCCCGGCTCGTGGCCCTTGCCCGCGATCACCACCGTGTCGCCCCGCTCGGCGGCGGCCAGCGCCAGGCCGATCGCCGCCCGCCGCTCCGGCTCTACCTCGACCTGGGCGCCACCCTCGCCGATCCCGGCTCGGATCTCGTCGATGATCGCCTCGGGATCCTCATTGCGCGGGTTGTCGGAGGTGACGACCGCGAGGTCGGCGAGCCGGTCGGTGATCGCGCCCATCAACGGACGCTTGTCGCGATCGCGATCGCCGCCGCAGCCGAAGACACAGATCAGGCGCCGCCCCGCCGGGGTGATCTGGCGGGCCGAGACGAGCACGTTCTCGAGCGAGTCGGGCGTGTGCGCGTAGTCGACCAGGACCGCGAACGGCTGGCCCTCGTCGACCGGCTCGAACCGCCCAGGGACCCGCTCGGCCTCGGCCAGCGCCGCGACCGCATCTTCGAGCGGGATCTCGAGCGCGACGGCGCAGGCGATCGCGCAGAGCGCGTTCTCGACGTTGAAGCGACCGGGCAGCGGCAGCTCGACCGGCAGCTCGCGGTCCGCGGTCGCCAGGGTGAACCGCGATCCGGCGGCGTCGAACCCCAGGCCGAGCGCCCGCAGGTCGGCGCGCAGGTCGCCGGCGGCCGAGAAGGTGACGGCGTCGAACTCGGCCGCGAGCTTGTCGCCGTAGACATCGTCGAGGTTGGTCACCAGGCGGTCGGCGTGCCCGCCCGCGAACAATCGCCGCTTGGCGAGGAAGTAGTCCTCCATGTCGGCGTGGAAGTCGAGGTGGTCCTGGGTCAGGTTGGTGAAGGCGCCGACGGCGAAGCGGATCCCGTCGACACGGTTGAGGCTGAGCGCGTGCGAGGACACCTCCATCGCGCAGGCGCGGTCGCCGGCGTCTGCCATCCGCCGGAACGTGGCCTGCAGGTCGATCGCCTCCGGGGTGGTGCGCTCGACCTGCTCGTCGACGCCGCCGACCACCCGCTTGACCGTCCCCAGCAGCCCGGTCTGAACCCCGGCGCGCTCGAGGATCTGGCGGACGAGGAAGGCGGTGGTCGTCTTCCCGTTCGTGCCCGTGATCCCGACCACCCGCAGCTCGGAGGTCGGGTCGCCGTAGAAGCGGCTCGCCGCGTGGGCCATCGCCGCGCGCGCGTCGCCGACGATCGCCTGGGTGACCCAGGGCTCGAGCTCAAGCCGGCGCGCGACCACGACCGCCGCGCTACCCGCCAGGGTCGCGAGCGGGGCGAACTCGTGACCGTCGACGGTGAATCCGGGCACGGCGAAGAACAGCGTCCCGGGCCCGGCCCGGCGGCTGTCGTAGGCGAGCGAGCTGACCTCGGTCGAGGCGTCGCCGACGACCTCGCGCACATCGCCGCCCGCGAGCAGCTCTCTGAGCTCCATCCGGTCGATTCTAGGAAGCGGCGCGGAACCGACGGGCCCAGCCGGGTACGCTCGCGCCGTGGCTCGTCGCAGCTACCTGCCGCTGATCGCGCTCACGGCGCTCGCGGTGGTCGTGCCGTCCGGCTCGGCGAGCGCCTGCAGCTGCGTCCCGCTCTCGCCGGAAGCGGTCCGCGCGGCCGACGGCGCGGCGATCGCGAAGCTGCTGCGGGTCGCGCCGCAGGGCGACGGGCGCGACGCCGTCTTCACCTACCGGATCGAGCGCGTCTTCGAGGGTCGCCACCGGCTCGACCGCGACCGGATCCGCGTCCACGGCGGGCTCGACAGCGCCGCCTGCGGGCTGCCCCTGCGCAAGCGGCGCTACGGCCTCGTGCTCGACCGCGCCGACCGCCGCTGGACCGCCTCGCTGTGCTCGGTGACGACGCCGCAGGGCCTGCGGGCCCTGGCCGCCGGCGAGGACCGGCTCGGAAGGCCGTGCCGGCGCCTGCGGTAGGTCGCTACTGCGGCGGGACGCGCAGGTACGGAAGCGCGAAGCGGGCGATCTCGCCGAAGGCGGGCGCGGCGACGGTGCCGCCGTAGTAGTCGCCCTCCGGGTTGTCGACCACGATCGTCACCAGCAGCTGCGGATCCTGGGCCGGGGCGAAGCCGACGAACGAGGCGACGAACTCGGTCTCGGAGTAGGTGCCGGTCTCGGGGTCGACCTTCTGCGCGGTTCCGGTCTTGCCGGCGAGCGTGTAGCCCGGCACGCTGACCTCGGAGGCGGTGCCGCCGGGGGCCAGCACGCCCTCGAGCATCTCGCGGATGTCGCCGGAATCCCTGCGGCTGATCACCCGGTCCCCCGGGTCGGGGGTGACCGGCTGGCCGTCGCGCTCGAGCACCAGCTGCGGGACCCGCAGGACCCCGCCGTTGGCGATCGCCGCGTAGGCGGCGGCCATCTGCATCGGGGTCACCGAGAGGCCCTGGCCGATCGGCAGGTTGCCCATGGTGGAGCCGGAGTACTCGTCGGGGGTCAGCACGATCCCCTGCTCCTCGCCCGGGAACGGGACGCCGGTCGGCCGGCCGAAGCCGAACTCGCGGATCCACTTGTCGAAGTCCTCGCCGCCGAGCTCGAGCCCGATCTTGACCGCGCCGACGTTCGAGGACTGGGCGAGGATGTCGGCGACCGAGAGGCTGACGTACCCGCGCGCGTGCGACTCCTCGATCACCCGGTCGGCGACCCGGATCGTCGGCGGCAGGTCGAAGGTGGTCGACGGGGTCACCAGGCCCTGCTCGAGCGCCCCGGCGACCGTGAACGCCTTGAACGTCGACCCCGGCTCGTAGGTGAACCCGGTCGCCATGTTGGTGAGCGACTCGGGATCCGCGTCGGCGGGGTCGGAGGGGTCGAGCCCGGGCCAATTCGCCATCGCCAGGACCTCGGACGTGCGCGGGTCCATGACGATCGCGGTGGCGCCGTCGGGCGTGTAGGTGTCGCCGATGTCCTCGAGCACCCGCTCGGTCTCGGCCTGGAGGCTCGCGTCGAGGGTCAGCTTCAGGTCCGAGCCGGCGGCGGAGGCGGCGATCGTGTTGCGTTCGAGCTCCTCGCCGAGCGCGTCCCGGGTCACCTCGCGCTCGCCGTCGGTCCCGTGCAGGAGCTCGTCCTCGGACGCCTCGAGCCCGGTCAGGCCCTGGTTCTCGATCCCGACCGTGCCGATCACCTGGCCGGCGAGCTCGCCCTGCGGATAGATCCGGCGGCTGTCGGGGAGCATCCCGATCCCGGGCAGGTCGAGCTCGCGGATCTGCTCGGCGTCGGCGAGGTTGGCCTTGCGGTCGATGTAGGTGAAGCCCGACTCGCGGTCGGCGAGGCTGGCGAGCACCTCCTCGGAGTCGAGGCCGAGCACCTTGGCGAGCTTGTGAGCGGTCTCCTCCGGGTCCTTGACCTGGTAGGGCGTCGCGAACACGGTCGCCGCATCCTCGGATACGGCGAGCTCGCGGCCGGTGCGGTCGAAGATCGTGCCGCGCGAGCCGGGCACCTCGACCATCTCCATCTGCTGGCCCTCGGCTTCGGCGCTGAGCGTGCCTCCGGTCACCCCCTGGACCCAGACGGCGCGGACCAGGACGAGCCCGAGGAAGGCGACGAAGATCGCGAACAGGAGACCGACGCGGCGGTCGATCAGGTTCACGGCGCGGCGACGGAGCCGGCGCCCGATCCGGCGGTCGCCGGCGGCGCGGCGGTCTCGACCGGCGGCGCGGCCGTCTCCGCCGAGGGCGTGGTGGTCTCGGCAGGCGGCGGCGCGGTCTCGGTCTCGGCCGCAGGGGTGGTGGTCGCGGCCGGGTCGACCGGGACCACCGGGGCCACGACGCCCTCGACCGGGACCGTCTCGGCGACCCCGAGCGATCCGGTGCCGACGACGATCTCGCCGTTGCGGAGCCGCTCAGCGGCCCGTGCGGCATCGCCGGGGGTCGACTCGACGTAGGTGAACGAGCCCGGCCCGGGCATGATCAGGCCGAGCTCCGCGGCCACGGCCTGAATCTCGGAGTTCGAGAGCTGCCCGGCGATCTGGGCGCGGAAGGCGGAGTTCTGGCGGCGCAGGGCGTCGGCGACCTGGCCCGCGTCGCTGGAGGAGGCGCTGAACGAGAGCGCCATCACGTTGAGGCCGACGATCCCGACCAGCAGCGCGCCCAGCAGGCCGATCCACAGCCGCCCGCGGCTGAGCCAGACGAAGATCCGCGAGTCGGCGAGCCCGCCGACGGCGCCGGCGGCCGCGGCGACCGGGACGAAGCCGGTGATCTGGCCCTGGGAGGCGCGACCGCGAGCCGGCGCAGCCGCCGCCCGGCGCTTGGCGGTCGCCCGCCTCGCCGCTGCCGAACTTCTCGCTGTCGCCGTCGCCGCCATCAGGACCCCTGCGGGTTTTCGCCCTCTGAGCGGGGACTTCCTGCGTCGCGAAGCTTGCGGGCCACCCGCAGACGGGCCGATCGCGAACGCGGGTTTCGCTCGATCTCGGCCTCCGAGGGGCGCAGCGCCCGGCGCGAGACCAGCTCCGCCTCGGGCTCGTGGCCGCAGACGCAGACGGGCAGCTCCGGCGGGCAGATGCAACCGCGGGCGCGCTCGGCGAAGAAGCGCTTCACCCGCCGGTCCTCGAGCGAGTGGAACGAGATCGCGCCCAGGCGGCCGCCCGGCGCCAGCATCTCCCAAGCGTCGGCGAGCCCGCCGTCGAGCGACTCGAGCTCGGAGTTGACCGCGATCCGGATCGCCTGGAAGCTGCGCTTGGCGGGATGGCCGCGGCCGAAGCGGTACGCCGGCGGGACCGCCGCCCGGATCGCCTCGACCAGCTCGGAGGTCGTCTCGAGCGGGCGCCGGCGAACGATCTCGGCCGCGATCGAGCGCGCGTAACGCTCCTCGCCGTACTCGCGAAGCGCCGTCTCGAGCCGCTTGGCCGGCCACTCGTTGACGATCTCGATCGCGCTCAGCGACTGCTCGGTGTCCATCCGCATGTCGAGCGGCGCGTCGTAGGAGTAGGAGAAGCCGCGCTCCCAGTTGTCGAGCTGCAGCGACGAGACCCCGAGGTCCATGAGCACGACGTCGGGCCGCACGCCGGCCGCTCGCAGGTCGGAGAGCGAGTCGGCGAAGTCGCCGCGGACGAAGCGCGTGCCGCTGACCAGCTCCGGCTCGATCTCGGCGAAGCGCTCGGCCGCGCTCGGGTCGCGGTCGATCGCGATCAGGGTGCCGGTCGGGCCGATCCGCTCCGCCGCCAGCCGTGCGTGGCCGCCGCCGCCGAAGGTGCAATCGACCACGGTCTCGCCCGGGCCGGGGTCGACGAGGGCGATCAGCTCGGGCGCCAGGACTGGAAGGTGCTCGGTAGGCATGTAGATGAGTGTGGCCATCGGCTACGCCGAGAGCTCCTCGGCGAGCTCGTCGGCCTGGCGGTCGAGCTCCGCGTAGTGCGCGGCCCAGCGGTCGGGGTTCCAGACCTCGATGTGGTCGCCGACGCCGACGACCATGCACGGGCCGTCGAGGCCGGCGTGGTCGATCAGGTGGCGGGCGAGCCGCACCCGGCCGGCGGAGTCGAGCGACTCGTCGGAGGCCGAGGCGTTGAAGCGGCGGTACATCATCCGGCCCTTCTTCCCGAGCCGGTTGAGGTCGGCGAGGAAGCGGGCGCTCCAGTCGTCATAACCCTGCGGGGAGAAGACCTCGACGCAGGGGTCGAGGCCGGCGACGAGAACGACACCGTCCGAGAGCGGGCCGCGCCAGCGAGCCGGGACCGTGAGGCGGTCCTTGGCGTCGAGGCTGTGTTCGTGTTGCCCGCGGAAGGCGTGAGACATGGAGTCGAGTCAGCGAGGGAGAAATCTGGACCGGAGTGGCGAGGTGGGAGGAACCTCACCACCCCGGTCCCTGGGTCAACTCGTTGGGCCACGCTAACCCACTGTGCCCCACTTTGCAACACGACCACCGGACGAGATTGGATCCGATCCGTCGGACGGCATTGCTACCCGCCCCCCGCGACTCGGCGTTTTCGGCATCGCAGAGCGGATTTCGGCCACCCCGTGCGGTGCCGCCGGGGGCTCGGCGGGACCCCCGTGGCTGCAACCGGGCTTGCATGTAGGGTGCGCGCGATGAGCAGCGAGGTGCCGCCGCCGAGCAGCGAGCCGGTCGACAGCGAGCCGCCTCCCGGAGCCGACTCGCCCTACGTCGAGTCACCGGAGCCGGACCTGCCGCCGGTCCCCGACGACGCCGATGACACCCGCGGCGTCCACCTGCGCAACCTGCTCCGCCACCCGGCGACCCTGATCGGCGGGCTCGGGACCGCGGCGATCGCGCTGGTTGCGGTCGGCGCCTCGGCCGGATTCGGGATCGGCGCCGCGGTCGCCGGCGGGATCCTGCTGCTCACCCTGGTGATCGTCTGGCTGATCGCCAACGGCCGCGCCCGCGACGACTTCTTCAACGCCTACGCGCAGGGCCGAGGCCTGACCCGGATCGACGGCAAGTCAAACCTGCCGCCGATCACCCCGCTGTTGCAGAAGGGCGACCGGCGCTACGCCGAGCAGCGCTTCAACGGAGTCCTGCCGGGAGGGCTCGACGGCAGCCTCTGCCTCTACACCTACGAGGACACCTCGACCGACTCCGACGGCAATCGCCAGACGACCTACGTCCACTACACGCTGGCGATGACCCAGCTGCCACAGACCGCGGCTTTGATGCAGGAGCTGTTCTGCCAGCGGCGCTTCGGCTTCCGGTTCATGGACTCGGCCGAGGACGTCTTCCGGCGCCGCCAGCGCGTCGAGCACGAGTCAGAGGCGGTCGACAAGAAGTTCGAGATCTTCATCGGCGCCAACGACGACATGAACCGGGCCCGCCAGGTCCTCTCCCCCTCGTTCCTGGTCTGGCTCGAGAGCCACTCGCCCGAGGCCTACGCGTTCGAGCTCGTCGCCGGATCGCTGGTCTGCAACGTCAAGGGCCACACGAAGTCGGCGGCCGAGCTCGACATCCTCTGCACCGCGTCGGCCGCCGTCGCCCGCCGGCTCGCGGACGAGGCGGCGGAGATGACGGCGCCGACCCCCTAACCTGGCGGGCCGAATGGCGGCCCCCTCCGAGTACATCTTCAGCATGCACCAGGTCTCGCGGACCCATCCGCCGGACAAGACGGTGCTCGAGAACATCTCGCTGAGCTTCTTCCACGGGGCGAAGATCGGCGTGCTCGGGCTCAACGGGTCCGGGAAGTCGACCCTGCTGCGGATCATGGCCGGGGTCGACGACGGCTATCGCGGCGAGGCGCAGCTGAAGCCCGGCGCGACCGTCGGCCTGCTCGAGCAGGAGCCGCAGCTCGACGAGTCCAAGGACGTGCGCGCGAACGTCGAGGACGGCGTCCGCGAGCTGCGCGACCTGGTCGACCGCTACAACGAGGTCGCCGCCAACTACTCGGACGAGACCGCCGACGAGTTCGCCCGGCTCACCGACGAGATCGAGGCCGCCGATGCCTGGAACCTCGACACGATGCTGGACACGGCGATGGACGCGCTGCGACTGCCGCCCGGCGACGCCGACGTGACCAAGCTCTCAGGCGGCGAGCGGCGCCGGGTGGCGCTCTGCCGCCTGCTGCTGCGGGCCCCGGACCTGCTCCTGCTCGACGAGCCGACCAACCACCTCGACGCCGAGTCGGTCGCCTGGCTCGAGAAGCACCTCGAGGACTACAAGGGCGCTGTGGTCGCGGTCACCCACGACCGCTACTTCCTCGACAACGTCGCCGGCTGGATCCTCGAGCTCGATCGCGGCCGGGGAATCCCGTTCCAGGGCAACTACTCGTCCTGGCTCGAGCAGAAGACCGAGCGGCTCGAGCAGGAGAAGCGGACCGACAAGGCCCGCGCCCGGACGCTCGCCTCCGAGCTCGAGTGGGTGCGCGAGAACCCCAAGGGCAGGCGCAAGAAGTCGAAGGCCCGCCTGGCCCGCTACGAGGCGCTGCTGGCCGAGGAGCGCAACGTGAACCTCGACGAGGTCCAGATCCACATCCCGGCCGGCGCCCGGCTCGGCGACAAGGTGATCGAGGCCGAGGACCTGAGCAAGGGCTTCGGCGAGCGACTGTTGATCGACGACCTCTCGTTCTCGCTCCCCCCGGCCGGGATCGTCGGCGTGATCGGGCCGAACGGCGCCGGGAAGACGACCCTGTTCCGGATGATCGTCGGGGACGAGGAGGCCGACTCCGGGCGGCTGGAGCTCGGCGAGACGGTCGAGCTGGCCTACGTCGACCAGAGCCGCGACGCGCTCGATCCGGAGAAGACGGTCTGGGAGGAGGTCTCCGAGGGCTACGACCGGATCAAGGTCGGCGAACGCGAGATGAACTCGCGCGCGTACGTCTCGGGCTTCAACTTCAAGGGCTCCGACCAGCAGCGCAAGGTCGGCACGCTCTCGGGCGGTGAGCGAAACCGGGTCCACCTGGCGAAGCTGCTGCGCGCCGGCGGCAACCTGCTGCTGCTCGACGAGCCCACCAACGACCTCGACGTCGACACGCTGCGAGCGCTCGAGGAGGCGCTGCTGGCGTTCGCGGGCTGCGCGGTGGTGATCTCCCACGACCGCTGGTTCCTCGACCGGATCGCGACCCACGTGCTCGCCTTCGAGGGCGACTCGGAGGTGGTCTGGTTCGAGGGCAACTTCGAGGCCTACGAGGAGAACCGCCGCGAGCGCCTCGGCGCCGCCGCCGACCGCCCGCACCGGATCACCTACAAGAAGCTCGTCGCACGTTAGTCCGCCGGCCGGTAGCCCCTGACGACCAGATGGCCTTTTCGTTTAGGCCGTATGGGCTTCGGGCTACTTTGCAGGTATGAGCGAGAGCGCGGGGACCGTTCCGGTGCCCCCAATCCGCTCCCGATGGGGCCTGAACCGCGACCTGAGGCTCGCCGAGCTGGCCGCGGCGGGCGACGAGCGCGCCTTCGAGGCGCTGTTCAGGCGCTACCACCAGGAGCTCTATCGCTACTGCCGGGCGATCGTCAACGATCCGGCCGACGCCGAGGACGCGATGCAGGCGACGATGGTCAAGGCGCTGCGCTCGCTGCCCGGCGAGCGGCGCGAGATCTCGCTCAAGCCATGGCTCTATCGGGTCGCCCACAACGAGTCGATCTCGGTCCTCAGGTCGCGGCGGACGACGGTCGAGCTCGACGCCGAGCAGCTGCCGGCCCTCGACTCGGTCGAGACGACCGCCGACATGCGCGGACGGGTGCGAACGCTGGTCGCCGACCTGGAGACGCTGCCCGAGCGCCAGCGGGCCAGCCTGGTGATGCGCGAGCTCAACGGCCTCTCCTACGACGAGATCGGCGCAGCGCTGGCGATGAGCCCGGCCGCCTCCCGCCAGGCGGTGTTCGAGGCGCGGACCGCGCTGCTCGAGGTCGCTGAGGGTCGCGAGATGGAGTGCCGGTACGCCCGTGAGACGATCTCGGCCGGCGACCGCCGGGTCCTCCGCGGCCGCAAACTACGCGCGCACCTGCGCGGCTGCGAGGGCTGCAGCGACTTCGAGGCCGCAATCCGCGAGCGGCGCGAGACGCTGGCGGCGCTGGCCCCGCCGCTGGCGGCGCCCGCCGCGCTCGCCGCGCTCCATGGCGCGATCGGCGCCGGCTCGACCGGCACCGGCGTACTCGCGTCCGGGCTCGCCGGCGGCACCGTCGCAAAGACCGCCGCTTCGCTGCTCGCGGTGGCCGCGATCGGAGGAGGAGCCGCGGCGACCGGGGTCCTCGACCGCGGCGGCGACGCCCGCGCGCCCGATCGCGAGCCGGCCGCGGCCCCGGCGCAGCCATCCTCGCCGGCGCCCGCGGATCGCGCGGCAAACTTCGGCGCGCCGCCCGTCGGCGGCTCCGCATCGGGCATTCGCTCGGACGGCGGCCAAGCCGGAAATGAGGGCCGCGGATCGCAGTCCGACGCGAATCCGGGTGGGAGCTCCCACGGAGCACGAGGCAACTCGGCCAACGCGCCGGGCCAGGACGCGAGCGCCAACCCGCCGGCCTCGGCGCCGGGCCAGTCCGGGACCGCGCCCGGACAGGCGCACTCGAACGCCGGTGGCGGCGGCTCGGCGACGGCGCCCGGGCAAACCGCCGCCGCCCCTGGACAGGCGAGCGCCGGCGGCTCCTCGGTTACGGCGCCCGGCCAGACGGGCGCGTCGCCAGGGAACAGCGAGAGCGCACCGGGGCACACCTCGGCGCCCGCCGAGGCGACGAGCCCGCCCGAGCCTCAGGGCAACGCCGTCGGCCACGCGACCGCACCGGGCCAGGCCGACAAGTAGGACCTGACGCGGGGGCTACGCCCACGTTTCAGCGATCGACGGAGGGCCGGCGACGCCCATGACCAGTCGATCGAGGAGACCAACCAGATGAAGCACAGGCTGTCCATCGTGCTCGCGGCCACGGCGATGCTCGCCGTCGCGGCGCCGCACGCGTCCGCGAAGCCCGAAGGCACGCCGAACGGCTCGTCCGCCGCGGCGAAGCTCTGCGCCGAGCAGAAGCAGGCCGAGAAGGCCGCGTTCAAGGCGCTTTGGGGCAAGCACGCGATGCGCGACTGCATCCGCGCGGGCCGCGCCGAGGACGAGGTCGCGACCGCGGAGCCGGAGGAGATTCAGAACGCAGCACAGGAGTGCCGCGGCGAGCGCGACCTCGATCCGGCCGCATTCGCGCAGACCTACGGGACCAACGACAACGATCGCAACGCGTTCGGCAAGTGCGTCTCGACCAAGGTCCACGAGAACGAAACGGAGCCGGTGTGATCCGCCTCGGCAAGCGGGGACTCGCCCTGGCGACGATCGCGGCCGCGGCGCTGGCGGGAGCTCCCGCCGGCGCGGCGGCGGCCACCTCGGACCTCGCCGTCGACGTCACCGACAGCGCCGACCCGGTCACGGTCGGCACCGGGTTCGAGTACCGCGTCGCGGTCTCGAACCTGGGCCCGGACGCCGCCAACGGGGTCGAGCTGGCCGACGACCTCCCGAACCAACTCGACTTCGGCTCGGCGAGCACGTCGCAGGGCTCCTGCGACCGGCAGGGCAAGAAGGTCAGCTGCGCCCTCGGCACAATCCCGGCCTCGGGTGAGGCGACGGTGACGCTCCGGGTGACCCCGCGAAAGAGCGGCCAGCTGGTCGACTCGGCCAGCGCGACCACCGCGGAGACGGACCCGGTCGCCGCCAACAACTCCGACACCGAGACGACCACGGTCGTCGAGCCGCCGGCGGCGACCGAGTGCGCCGGGCGCCTGGCGACGGTGATCGGCACGGCGGGCGACGACGTGCTCACGGGCACCGCCGGAGCCGACGTGTTCGCCGCGCTCGGCGGCAACGACTCGATCAACGGCCTCGGCGGAAACGACCTGATCTGTGGCCAGGCCGGCACCGACGTGATCCGCGCCGTCGCCGGCAACGACCTCGTTCGCGCCGGCGGTGGGGCCGATCGGGTCAAGGGAGGGAGCGGCCGCGATGAGCTGCACGGAGGCGGCGGCAACGACCGCCTCGGAGGCGGGAGCGGGGCCGATGCCCTGGACGGCGGCGGAGGCTCCGACCGCTGCGCTGGCGGCCCCGGCCGCGACAGCGAGCGCCGCTGCTAGCTCATTCGACCCCGGCCGGGCCTTCGGGTCCGGCCGGGCCGGCCGTCGCGTTGAGAGCGGCGATCCCGCGGCGGGCGCTCTCGACCGCCCCCGGGGCTCCTCAGAAGGGCAGCTGCGCCGAGCTCAGGTCGGCGACCGCCCAGTCGGCCCCAGCCTCGCGCAGTTGCTCGATCGAGTACTCGCCGGTGGCGACCCCGACGACCCGGACCCCGGCGCCGTGGCCGGCCTCGACGTCGAGCGGCGTGTCGCCGATCGCGATCGAGCCGTCGCGATCGAGCCGGCCGGCGGCGGCGACGGCGGCCCGGTCGAGCGCCTTGCGGCAGACGTCGACGCGGGCGTTGGCGTCGGAGCCGTAGCCGCCGAAGGCGAAGTAGCGGTTGAGGTCGGCCCGGGCGAGCTTCGTGTGCGCGGCGGGCTCGGTGTTGCCGGTGATCAGCCCGACCAGGCGGCCCTCGCCGGCGAGCCGCTCGAGCAGCTCGACCACCCCGGGCATCACCCGGTAGCCGGGGGAGCTCTCGACCTCCTCGCCGAGGTAGCGCTGGCGCAGAGCGATCAGCTTCGCGATCTCCTCGCCGCTCGGCTCGCGGCCGATCGCGCCGCGGAAGCATTGGATCCCGACCTCGGGGTCCGGGACACCCTTGCCGGTGTAGTCCGGCACGTTGACGTCGACGCCGTGGAGCTCGAGGAAGGCGCGGTGCCAGGCGCGGTCCGAGGCACCGCCTGTCGAGATCAGCGTCCCGTCGATGTCGAACAGCAGCGCGGCCGGGTCAGCCACCGGTCCGGTGCTCCCGGTAGCGGCGGATGAGCTCGTCGGTGGAGCTGTCGTGGGCGAGCTCGGAGTCGCCCTGGAGCTCGGGGATGATCCGCTTCGCGAGCACCTTGCCGAGCTCGACCCCCCACTGGTCGAACGAGTTGATCCCCCAGATCGTCCCCTGGGTGAACACCGAGTGCTCGTAGAGCGCCACCAGGCTGCCGAGGGTCCGCGGGTCGAGGCGCCGGGCGAGGATCGTGCTGGTCGGCCGGTTGCCCTCGAAGACCCGGTGCGGGACCAGCCACTCCGGGGTCCCCTCGGCGCGGACGTCGTCGGGCGTCCGGCCGAAGGCGAGCGCCTCGCCCTGGGCGAAGACGTTCGAGAGCAGCAGGTCGTGATGGTCACCGAGCGGGTTGAGCGACTCGTAGAAGCCGATCAGGTCGCATGGGATCAGCTTCGTCCCCTGGTGGATCAGCTGGTAAAAGGAGTGCTGGCCGTTGGTCCCCGGCTCGCCCCAGTACACGGCGCCGGTCTCGTAGTCGACCGGCTCGCCCTCGAGCGTCACGTGCTTGCCGTTCGACTCCATCGTCAGCTGCTGCAGGTAGGCCGGAAAGCGCTTCAGGTATTGCTCGTAGGGCAGCACGGCGACCGTCTGCGCCCCGAACAGGTCGCCGTACCAGACCCCGAGCAGCCCCATCAGCGCGGGCAGGTTCTCGCCCGTCGGCGCCTCGCGGAAGTGCTCGTCGACGGCGTGGAAGCCGGCGAGCATCTCGCGGAAGCGCTCCGGCCCGATCGCGATCATGGTCGAGAGCCCGATCGCCGAGTCCATCGAGTAGCGGCCCCCGACCCAATCCCAGAACCCGAACATGTTGTCGGTGTCGATACCGAACTCGGCCACGCCCTCGGCGTTGGTGGAGACGGCGGCGAAGTGCTTGGCGACCGCGGACTCGTCGCCGCCGAGCCCGGCGAGCAGCCACTCCCGGGCGGTGCGGGCGTTGGTCATCGTCTCGAGCGTGGTGAAGGTCTTCGAGGAGACGATGAACAGGGTCTCGGCCGGGTCGAGGTCGCGGGTCGCCTCGGCGAAGTCGGTGCCGTCGACGTTGGAGACGAAGCGGAAGCTCATCTCCCGGCGCGAGTAGAAGCGCAGCGCCTCGTATGCCATCACCGGCCCGAGGTCCGAGCCGCCGATGCCGATGTTGATCACGTTGCGGATCGGCCTGCCCGTGTGGCCCTTCCACTCCCCGGAGCGGATCCGGTCCGAGAACGAGCTCATCCGGTCGAGCACCGAGTGGACCTCGGCGACCACGTCGACCCCGTCGACCACCAGCGAGCGCTCGCGGGGCATCCGCAGGGCGACGTGCAGCACGGCGCGGTCCTCGGTGACGTTGATGTGGTCGCCGCGGAACATCGCCTCGCGGCGCTCGGCGAGGCCGCGGTCCTCGGCCAGCGCAACGAGCAGCGCCACGGTCTCGTCGGTGACCCGGTGCTTGGAGTAGTCGAGGTAGAGCCCGGCCGCCTCGGCGGTCAGCCGGGTGCCGCGGTCGGGGTCGGAGGCGAACAACTCGCGCAGGTGGCGCGGGGCGATCTCCGCGTGGTGGGCTTCCAGCGCGGCAAACGCCGGGCTCTCGCGCAGCGAGCTCATCGCCGGTATCGAATCAGGTCGATGGTCGCTGGTGAGACTCGACCCGCTGCTCGAAGTGCTCCGTGATCTCCTCGAGGTGCTTGCCCTTGGTCTCTCGGGCGAGCCTATAGCGGCCGCCGTCGCCCCGGCGGCCCGCGCCTATGCGGCCTGGCGCTGCTTCGCGATCGTCTCGAGCAGCTCGCGCCAGGAGGCGTTGAACGACTCCTTGCCGTCCTCCTGGAGCTTCGCCGCGAGCGCATCGGTGTCGATCCCGGCGTCGTTGAACGCCTTCAGCGTCTC
>DASPGZ010000174.1:0-2566 GCA_035620355.1 Solirubrobacterales bacterium
TCCTCGACCTCGACGAGCTACCCGAGCTCGACCGGCGCGTCCGGCTGTTCGGCTGGAACCGGCGCGGACTGGTCAGCCTCCACGACCGCGACCACCTCGACATCCGCGCCTACCTGGCCGAGCACGGGATCCGGGCCGACCGGATCCTGCTCCTGACGAACCTGCGCGTGCTCGGCTACGTGTTCAACCCGGTCAGCTTCTTCTACTGCTACCAGGACGGCGAGCTCGCCTGCATCGTCGCCGAGGTCAGCAACACCTTCGGCGAGCGGCTCCCCTACCTCCTCTCGCCCGCGAACCAGGAGCGCGGCGAGCGCCGGCTCTCCTACCGTCACGACAAGAAGCTGCACGTCTCGCCGTTCTTCGGCCTCGACCAGAGCTACCAGTGGTGGTTCTCCGAGCCCGCCGAGCAGCTCGACGTGCGGATCGACCTCACCGAGGGCAGGGCGCGGCCGTTCTTCGCCACGCTCACCGGGAAGCGGCGCCCGCTGACGAGCGGGTCGTTGGCACGCGCGCTCATCCGGTATCCGCTGATGCCGCTGCAGGTCACGGCCCTGATCCACCTCCAGGCCGCGCGGCTCTGGCTCAAGCGCGTGCCGTTCTTCCACAAGCCGCCGTTCGTACCCGGCGAGGGATCGGTGAAGCGGTGACCGAGGTGCTGCGCGAGCTTCCCGCCGGGCGCCGGATCGGGGCCGGCCTCGCCGAGCGCGCGGCGATCCGCGCGCTCGACCGGATCGAGCACGGCGCGCTCGAGCTGCGGCTTCCGGGCGGGCGCGTGTACCGGGCCGGCACCGGCGACCCTATCGTCGTCACCGTCACCTCGAACGACGTCTTCCGCCGGCTCGCGCGCTCCCCGGGCCTCGGCTTCGGCGAGTCCTACGCCGCCGGCGACTGGCACACCGACGACCTGCCCGGACTGATCGCGCTCGTCGTGCGCAACCTCGAGACCTGGCGCGCCGGCTCGCGCCTCGCGCGGCTCGACCGCCACCGCCCCCACCTCTCCCCCCGGCAGGGCCTGCGCACGGCCCGGGCGAACATCCAGTACCACTACGACCTCGGCAACGACTTCTACCGGCTCTTCCTCGACGACTCGATGACCTACTCCTGCGCGCTATGGCAGGAGGGCGACACGCTCGAGCAGGCACAGGCGCGGAAGCTGCGGACGATTTGCGAGAAGCTGCGCCTGAGCCCCGGCGACCACGTGCTCGAGATCGGCTGCGGCTGGGGCAGCTTCGCGCTGATGGCGGCCGACGAGTACGGCGCGCGGGTCACCGGCGTCACGCTCTCCCAGCAGCAGCTCGAGCTCGCCCGCGAGCGCGTCGCGGCGGCCGGCCTCGCCGACCGCATCGAGATCCGCCTCCAGGACTACCGAACGCTCGAGGGACAGTTCTCGAAGATCGCCTCGATCGAGATGCTCGAGGCGATCGGCTACGCGCAATACCCAACCTTCTTCGCCGCCTGCGACCGGCTGCTCGCCCCCGGCGGCCTCGCCGCGATCCAGGTGATCGGGATGCCCGACCAGCGCTTCGAGCGCTACCGGCGCAAGGAAGACTGGATCCAGCGCTACATCTTCCCCGGCTCGCTGCTGCCCTCGCTCCAGGCGCTGCAGACGGCAATGAGCCGCGCCTCGGGCCTGATGGTCGTCGGGCTCGACGAGATCGGACCGCACTACGCGGACACGCTCAAGGTCTGGCGCGAGCGGTTCTTCGCGAGCCTCCCCGCCGTGCGCGCGCTCGGCTTCGACGACCGCTTCATCCGGACCTGGGACTTCTACCTCGCCTCCTGCGAGGCGCTGTTCAAGACCCGGGCGATCCGCGACATACAAATCGTCCTCGGCCGGCCATTCGAAGAGCCCGCGTGAGGATCCGGACATGCTGTCTACGCCGATGACCCAGCCGGACGTGAAGATCAAGACGGTCCGCGAGCGGACGAGCGTCCCCAGCCAGCTCGCCGGAATCGTGGCCGTCGTCGTGCCGCCGCTCGGACTCGTGGCCGCCGTCTGGCTTATCATCCCGTAGCCGGAGCTCGGCCCGCCGCCGGCGCTCGCCGGATCGTGGCCGAGGAGGAAGAAGCCGCCGAGGGCGGTCACAGCGCCGGCGGCGAAGACGAGTATCGAGGCCGGCAGCGTGCGGCGTCTCATCGGCGTGCTTCTCTCAGGGTGGTAGTGGCAGGATCGCCGCTGCGGCGAGGCGGACAGCATCCGGGAACGCACCGTCGCCGCTTCGGACTTTCCGCAGGCCGCCATGCGCCGACCTTGCGCGGCGTAGCGATCTCTGTGGTACTGTTATACAACTACTAGATTGATTAGTTAAGTAGTTGTAGAGATATGGCACTTCCACATCCGCTTCCCGACGACCTGGTCGAGCTGATCGCTCGCCGCTTCCGCGTGATCGGCGAGCCGATGCGGATCCGGCTGCTCGATCAGCTGCGCGAGGGCGAGGCCACAGTCGGCGAGCTCGCCGAGGCGCTCGCCGCCTCGCAGCAGAACGTTTCCAAGCATCTCGGCGTGCTGGCCGAGGTTGGCATCGTCGGCCGGCGCAAGCAGGGCAACCAGGTCTACTACCGGGTC
>DASPGZ010000175.1:0-6878 GCA_035620355.1 Solirubrobacterales bacterium
CATCCCCCGTCAGCTCGAGCTCCTCGGCGAACTCTCGCTCGATCATGTAGAGCGGCACAGGCCGATCGTAGCGCGGCCGGTCAGGCCTCGGCAAGCCCCCGGCGGTGCGCGTAGGAGGCGGCCTCGGTCCGGTTCGCGCACTCCGTCTTGCGCAGGATGCTGCGGACGTGGCTGGCGACCGTGTGCTCGCTGATGAACACCGTCTCGCCGATCTCGCGGTTGCTGAGCCCGCGGGCGACCAGCCGGAGGATCTCGGCCTCCCGGGCGGAGAGATCGTCGGGCAGGCCGACGGCGGGTGCGACGTCGCTGCGCAGCGCGTTCACCCGTCGCAGCAGCGTCGCCATGCCGATCGCGCTCGCGAGCTCACCGGCCTCGTCGAGCAGCGCCGCGGCCCGATCCTCCTCGCCGTCCTCCGAGCGCAGCAGGCGGCCGTACTCGTAGGCCGTGTGCGCGAGCCAGGTGAGCGCGCCCATCCTCCGGTTCAGCGCCAACGCGGCCTCGAAGTGGCGCGCCGCGAGCTTGCGGTCGCCGAGGGTCGCGGCGAGCATCCCCAGGTAGCGGTCGCAGGCGCCGTAGCAGGCGACCAGATGGCCGATCATCACGTTGGTTCCCGAGAGCGGCTCGAGCTCCGGATAGACGAGGGCGGCGATCGCGCGGTCGCCGAGCGCGGCGCCGGCGTCGGTCAGGTAGGTGAGCGACGCCAGCCAGAGCGACTCGCGCAGCGGGTCGAGCCCGGCGCGCGCTATCCGTGCCAGCTCCCGGCGGGCCTCGGCCTCCATCCCGAGCTCGGCCAGCAGCGAGACCAGCCCCGGCTGCCATGGCCCGATCTCGCCGCCGCCTCCGGCGAGCATGCGGACGACCGGAGCGAGCTCGCCCAGGCGCCCCTGCTCGCGGCGGACGCTGAACATCTGGATCCCATGGATGCCGGAGGCGTCGCGGCCGGTAAGCAGCCGGCTCCACTCCTGCGAGCGCATCGCTCGCTCCTCGGCCTGCTCGAGGCGGCCGTCGCAGAGTGCGATCGCCGAGGCGTAGTGCTCGGCGACGTGGACCAGGAAGGGCTGCGCGGTCTGCTCGGCGGTCTCGTAGACGGCGGCGACCTCGCGCCGCGCCGAATCGATGTCGCAGAGCGCGACGTAGGCGGGCACGGTCCAGGCCATCGCCTCGGCCCGGATCTCGGTGTTGCCGAGCTGCTCGCCGAGATCGCGGGCCTCGGTCAGCATCGCGAGGATCTCGTCGAGCGAGCTCGCGCCCCGCGACCAGTAGGCCCGCATCAGCACCGTCGCGAGCCCGGCGCAATCGTCGAGGCGCCTTGCCATCGCGATCGCGCTCGTGCGCACGGCCGCGCCCCGCGCGTGGTCTCCCTGGAAGTCGAGCGCCCGCGCGAGCCCGGCAAGCAGGCCGACGCGCAGGGTCGAGTCCTCGGCACCGAGTCCCGCGGCGGCCTCCTCGAGCAGCGCCCCGGCGCCCTGGTCGTGCATCCCCGGGCGCCAGCAGGCCTCCTCGTAACCGATCGCGGCCCGCGCGAGCAGCGGGGCGTCGGCGATCGAGCGGGCGATCTCCGCCGCCGAGCGGAACGCGTCGAGCGCGTCGAGCGCCTTGCCGGCGCGGTGGTAGGCGAACCCGAGCTCGATCAGCCCCTCCGCTTCCGCGGCCGGGTCGGCGATCCCGAGCTCGAGCGCCGTCCGCAGGCGCTCGGCGGCCTCGTCGAAGGCGAGCGCCGACGTCGCAGCAGCCGCCGCGCGACGGTTGTACTCGACCCCTCGCGCAGCGCCGCCGAGAGCCGCCGCCGCGGCGAAATGGTGGGCGAGGTCGGCGAGCGTCCGCGCCGAGTCGTCCGCGGCCGCCTCGAGCGCCTCGCCGACCCGCAGGTGGAACTCGGCCCGTCGAATGGAGTCGAGCCGGTCATAGAGCGCCCGGCGGACCAGCTCGTGGGTGAAGCGGTAGACGAGCGCCCGCTCCGGGAGCTCCTCGATCATCCCGCTGCGCACCGCCTCGTCGAGGGCCGTCCGCAGCTCGGGATCCCCGACCCGCGCCGCCGGCCGGATCGTCGCCAGGTCGAACTCGGACCCTGCGGTGGCGGCGAGCTCGAGCAGGTCGGTGGTCGGCGGCGCCAGGCGGGCGAGCCGCTGGCTGACGACCTCGCGGACGCTCTCGGGGGTGCCGAGCTCGCCGGGCGCGCGGCCGAGGGCGACGCTTTCACCGGCGATCTCGACCATCCCGGTCTCCTCGAGCTCGCGCCAGAACTCACAGAGCAGGAACGGGTTTCCCCCGGTCAGGTCGGTGATCTCCTGCGCCAGCTCGGCGACCCCCGCTCCCGAGCCGCCGGTGGTCCCGCGGACGAACTCTGCGACCTCCTCGTTCGAGAGCCCGTAGAGGTGCAGGCGAACGACGTGCTCGGATCGCCGCAGGTCGGCGAGCGTCTCGGCGAGCGGCTCGGAGACGTCGGTGCCGGTGTCGCGGAAGGTCGCCAGCAGCAGGACCCGCGCCTCGCCCGCCGCCCGCGCCAGGTGGCGCAGCAGCAACAGCGTCGACGCGTCGGCCCAGTGGCAGTCCTCGAGTACCAGGACGACCGCTCGGGCCTCGCTCGCCCCGACGAGCAGGTCGGCGACCGCGGTGTGCAGGCGGTGGCGCTCGGTGTCGGGATCGGCGGCGACCGCCGGCGGCAGGCCGGGAACCCGCGCCGGGAGATCCGGGACCAGCCTCGCCAGCTCGCCGCCGCGCGGTCCGAGGGCGGCCCGCAGCTCGTCGGGGTCGACCGTCCGCACGAGCCCCTCGAACGCCTCGACGAAGGGCCCGTACGGTGTGGGGACCACCGCGTCGCAGGCCCCGTAGAGGACCAGTGCGCCGTCGGCGGCGAGCTCGCGGGCCGACTCCCGGACCAGCCGGCTCTTGCCCGACCCGGCCTCACCCCCGACCAGCACCGCCCGGCGGCCCTCGCCGTGGGCGGTGCGCGAGAGCGTCCTCAGGGTCTCGAGTTCGGCCGCGCGCCCGACGAAGGGAAACGTCGACTCCAGACGCAGCGAACCGGGAAGGTCGTGCATTTACGCAGGCTCCTCCAATCAGACGATAGTCAGGTCTGACTACTGCCGGCGTCTGTGGGGCTGGTCACAGAGACCCCGAAGTTGGTCAATTCGGGTCATGACAGACGCGTCGAGCGGGTCTAGCGTCGGCAGCCTGAGTTGAGAAGACGACCGAGGAGGAAGCGTGAGCACGACCGCCACACCCGCAGAGGCCGCCCGCGAGGAGCTTTCCGGATTTCACGGGACCCTGATCGGACCCGAGGACGCGGCCTACGAGGAGGCGCGCAACGTCTACAACGGGATGATCGACCGGCGACCCGGCCTGATCGCGCAGGTTGCCGACGCCGACGACGTTGCCTCCGCGGTTCGCTTCGCCGCCGCGCATGAGCTGCTGCTGGCGGTCCGCGGCGGCGGTCACAACGGCGCCGGGCTCGGGACCTGCGACGGCGGTGTGGTGATCGACCTCTCGGGGCTGAAGGGCGTCGAGGTCGACGCGGACGCGCGGACCGCGGCGGTCGGCGGCGGCAGCACCTGGGGCGAGGTCGACGCCGCCACCGGCGAGCACGGCCTCGCGACCCCGAGCGGGATCATCTCGACCACCGGCGTCGGCGGGCTGACGCTCGGCGGCGGCCTCGGCCACCTGACTCGCAAGTGCGGGCTCGCGATCGACAACCTGATCGGAGCAGACGTGGTGCTCGCGAACGGCGAGCAGGTGCGGGCGAGCGCCGACGAGAACCCCGACCTGTTCTGGGGGCTCCGCGGCGGCGGCGGCAACTTCGGCGTCGTCACCCGGTTCGAGTTCCGCCTGCACGAGGTCGGGACCGTGATCGCCGGCCCGACCTTCTGGTCGGTCGAGGACGGTGCCGAGGTGCTCTCGGCCTACCGCGAGTTCCTCCCCGCCGCGCCGCGGGAGCTGAACGGCTTCTTCCTCTACGGGAGCGTGCCGCCGGGGGATCCGTTCCCCGAGGAGCTGCACCTGCGCAAGGTCTCCGGCGTGGTCTGGTGCTACGTCGGCGGCGAGGAGGAGGCGGCGAAGGCGATGGCGCCGCTGCTCGAGAGCCTGCCCGAGCCGCTGCTTCACGGCGTTCAGCCGATGCCGCACGCGGCGCTCCAGGGAGCCTTCGACGGCGTCTACCCGCGCGGCGACCAGTGGTACTGGCGAGCCGACTTCGTCAACGAGATCCCCGACGAGGCGGTCGAGGCCCACGCGAAGCACGGCCCCGAGATGCCGACCTGGAAGTCGACCATGCACATGTATCCGATCGACGGTGCCGCGCACGACGTGGACCCCGCCGATACGGCTTGGAGCTACCGCGATGCGACCTGGGGGTCGGTGTTCGCAGGGGTCGACCCGGACCCGGCTAACGTCGACTCGATCCGCAGGTGGACGATCGACTACCAGGAGGCCCTGCACCCCTACTCGGCCGGGGGCGCCTACGTGAACATGATGATGAACGAGGGCCGCGAGCGGGTCCGGGCGAGCTACCGCGACAACTACGACCGGCTCGCTCAGGTGAAGGGCGAGTACGACCCGGACAACCTCTTCCGCGTCAACCAGAACATCGAGCCGAACCGCTGACCCGCGCTGATACGTTGGCGCGGTGAGCGAGTCCGCAAGCCGGCCGTCCCGCGAGCGCCTTGCCTGAGAGGGTCGTCGTCCACGTGGACGGCGGCGCTCGCGGCAACCCGGGGCCGGCGGCGATCGCCGCCGTGGTGACCACGCCCGAGGGCGAGCCGGTGGAGAGCGTCGGCGAGGCGATCGGCCGCGCGACCAACAACGTCGCCGAGTACCGGGCGCTGCTGCTCGGGATCGAGCGCGCCCGGGCGCTCGGGGCGAGCGAGCTCGACCTGGTCGGCGACTCGGAACTGGTGGTGAAGCAGGTCAAGGGGGAGTACCGGGTCAAGGACGGCGGCCTGCGCCCGCTGCACGCCGAGGTCCGCCGGGCGCTGGAGCCGTTCGAACGCTGGTCGATCCGTCACGTGCGCCGCGAGCAGAACGCGGACGCCGACGCGCTCGTCAACGAGACGCTGGACGCCGCCGGCTGATGCTTGACTAATGGCGATGGCCGCCGAGTCCGAAGTCCCCGTCCCGATTCCCGACGGCGCTCGGATCGGGCACGTTCATCTGAAGGTGTCCGACATCGACCGCGCGCTCGACTTCTACACCGGGGTGCTCGGCTTCCAGCTCACCCAGCGGTTCGGAGACGAGGCGGCGTTCGTGGCCGCGGGCGACTACCACCACCACATCGGGCTCAACACCTGGCAGTCGAAGGGCGGTCCTCCGCCGGCGCCCGGGACCACCGGGCTCTTCCACCTCGCCGTCCTCTATCCGACCCGGCGCGAGCTCGCCGAGGCGCTGCGCCGGGTCCGCGACGCCGGGATCCCGCTCGACGGGGCGTCCGACCACGGTGTCAGCGAGGCGCTCTACCTGCGCGACCCGGACGGCAACGGGATCGAGCTCTACTGGGACCGACCGCGGGACCAGTGGCCGCGCGACCCGGCCGATCCGGACGGGGTGGCGATGTTCACCGCTCCGCTCGACCTCGCGGACCTGCTCGCCGAGCCCGCCTAGGCCGCGCTCAGGAGCTGCCCGGGCCGGGACAGTTGTCGCGGCGGAAGTCGCGCAGCCGCACACCGGCCTCGGCGACCTCCTTCGACGGCTGGCCGGCGTCACCGGCGGCGGCCCGCTCGCGGGCGGAGTCGAGCGTGAGCTCGAAGTCGTCGGCGATCTCCTCCGGCGCGGCCCGCGAGAGCTCGTCGATCAGGTCCGCGTTCTCGTCGAAGACCTGCTGCTGGGCCGCGGCCAGCTCCTCGTCGGTCGGCACCTCACCGGTGGGGCTGAGCGCGCTGAAGATTTCCGCCGAGCGCTGGTCGAGCTCGGCGACCAGCTCGCAGTAGCGGTCGAGGTCGGGCTCGCTGGCCACCGCGGAGGTCGACCCCGTGGTCTCGGCAGCGGTCGAGGTCTCGTCGTCGCCGCCGCACGCAGCGAGGCCGAGGGCGGCCGCGCAGGCGAGCGCTGCAAGCGTGAGTGCGGGTCGGGAGTACCTCATCCTGCCTTTCGGCAGCAGCGTAGCGCTGAGCTAGACTGGGCGGCTCGCGCGGCTGTAGCTCAGTTGGCTAGAGCGTCTGCTTGCCATGCAGAAGGTCGTGGGTTCGAATCCCATCAGCCGCTTCCCATCGCAGAGCCGATCCAGCGTCGGCCTCCTCTCCCCGGCCCGCATTTACGACCTCAGGAGCACGGTCGCGTCGGACGCGCTGGCGGCGGGCGTGTCGGCGTTCCAGCTCGCCCGCGTCATGGGCACGTCGATCAAGATGATCGAGAAGCACTACGGGGCGTTGCTCGACGGCTCCGGTGCCGAGATCGCGGGACGGCTGGATGCGCTCGACGCCGTCCGCGAGCAGGAGGCGGCGGCCGAGCAAGTAGTAAGTAGTTGACCCGGCAACCCAGCGGCCCGATTCGGCCCAAACAGCCAGGCACGCGGAGCGAGGACGTACTTGATTCTGGGGATTGACACGGCTCCTGTTGGCGGGTGTACGGTCGTCGTGCCACTTCGGTGGTCCAGCTAAACAAGCATCGGAAAGGTGCGACTAAGCATGGAAGCGACGGAGGGTTTGCCGTTTTTCCGCAGGGCGGGGCTTCTCGCCGTGCTGGTCGGGTTGCTTCTGCCGGCGAGCGCGAGCGCCGCGGACAGCATCTACTGGTCCAGGGAGGACTTCCCAGAGTCGATCCGCGTCGGAAACCTCGACGGAACGGGTGACCCCTCGACCCTGTTCGAGGACGGGGGCGCTCCGTGCGGGGTGGCGCTTGACTCCGCGGCCGGCAAGATTTACTGGGCCAACTTCGGCGGCGGCCAGATC
>DASPGZ010000176.1:0-2530 GCA_035620355.1 Solirubrobacterales bacterium
GAGCACGCGTTCACCGAGGCCGAGGAGCACAGCATCAGCTCGCTCTCGGGATCGGCCGTGATCGGCGGTCCCGATACGGTGCGCGACGGCCTCGACGCGCTCGCCGAGCGCACCAGGGCCGACGAGCTGATGCTGACCACGATGGTCCACGACCCCGCCGACCGGATCCGCTCCTACGAGCTGATCGCTGACCTCTACGAGCTGCCCGGCGCCCCGGTCGCCGCCGGCGGCGGAACGGAGACCCGATGACGACGAAGGCCGAGTTCAACGCCGAGGAGTGGGAGCAGATCGCCGGTGGCCCGGCGCTCGCCGGCATGATCGTGATCTCCGCCCAGCGCGGCGGCACGATCCGCGAGACGGTCGCGATGGCGAAGGTCTACAAGGAGACCGCCGACCAGCACGGCGGCTCCGACCTGGTCGGCGAGATCGCCGCGACAACGCCGAGCATCGACCGCCACGAGTTCAGCAGCGCCGAGGACCTGCGCACCCGCGGGCCCGGCAAGATCACCGAGGCGGTCGACCTGGTCGAGTCGAAGGCGACTCCGGACGAGCTCGCCGCCTACCGCGCCTTCGCGATCACCGTCGCCCAGCGCGCGGCCGAGGCGGACAAGTCCGGCGGCTTCCTCGGGATCGGCGGCGAGCGCATCTCCGACTCCGAGCGCACCGCGCTCAACGACGTGGCCGCGGCGCTCGGAACCGAGGCGCCGAGCGAGGCGACGGCTCCCGCCCCGGCGGATCCGCCCGCTGGCGACGCGCCCGCCGAAGACCCGCCGGCAGCCTAGGCGCGACCGCGCGCGCGGCGCGCCAGCCGCAGCGGCAACAGCGACAGCGGGGCCCGGCGGCCGAGGTCGTCGCCGGCCTCGCGGTCGAAGGCGCGCGCGTAGCGGGCGGCCTCGCCGGCGCTCGCGTAGACCTTCGAGCCCTCGAGCCCACACTCGCGCTCACAGCTCCAGCGCATCGTCTCGCCCTCGGTCCAGAAGCGGACCCGGTGGCCGAAGATCGCGCAGCCGGTCGCCATCGTCAGGCCTCGGATCCGGCGGTCTGGCGGGCGCTCGCGTAGCGGTCGCGGCCGACCCGGCGCACGACCCCGTCGCCGATCGCCCCTCGCAGCGCGGCGCGGTAGCGGCCCGGGCCCCAGTAGCGGGCTCCGACCCGGGCTGCGAGCTCGGCGCGGTCGAGCTCGCCCTGCCCCTGCAGCGCCCGGTCGATGATCGAGATCTCGTGGTCGAGCCAGTCGGGGCTGTGCTCGTACGGGGGCGGCAGGAACGGCGAGTAGGAGCCGGTGCCCGGACCAGGGCGCCAGCGGCGCAGCCCCATCCGCTCGCGCTCCCAGCGCGCCCGGTTGCGGCGGTCACGCTCCTCGGCCTCGCGGCGGTCGGCGTCTTCCTCGGCGCCCGTCCCCTCCTCCGCCTCCTCGGCGGTGATCGGCTTGGCGATGTTCTCGAGCGGTTGCTGCTCGGCCCGTACGCCGAGGATCAGCTCGGCGATCCCGCCGACCGCCATCACCGCGGCGCCGATGAAGTAGGCGATCATCACCTGGCTCACGTCGCCCGACTCGCCCAGCTTCTGGAACACGAGCGGACCGGTGATCCCGCCGATCGCGGTCCCGATCGCGTAGAAGAAGGCGATCGCCAGCGCCCGGATCTCCATCGGGAAGATCTCGCTCACGGTCAGGTACGCGGAGCTGGCGCCGGCGGAGGCGAAGAAGAAGGTCGCCGCGAGCGCCAGGGTCAGGCCCCAGTCGCTGAACTGCTCGCCGTTGAAGAGCACGCCGACGACGACCAGCAGCGCGGCCGAGATCAGGTAGGTGCCGGCGATCATCGGGCGGCGCCCGACGGTGTCGAAGAGCCGCCCCAGCAGCAGCGGGCCGAGGAAGTTGCCGGCGGCGAACACGGCGTAGAAGAGGCCGACCTTGTTCGCGCCCACCCCGAGGTAGGTGGTCAGGGTGAGGCCGAGGGTGACGGTGACCGCGTTGTAGAGGAAGGCCTGGCCGATGAACAGCGAGAAGCCGAGCACCGCGCGCTTCGGATAGACCTTGAACACGGTCCGGGCGATGTCGCGGAACGGGATCGACTTGCGCTGGCGGACCTTGATCGAGTCGCCGGGCTCCTCGAGCTCCTGGCCGGTGTCCTCGCGGACCTCGGCCTCGATCTGATCGACCAGCCGCTCGGCCTCCTCCTCCTTGCCGTGGATGAACAGCCAGCGTGGGCTCTCCGGCAGGTGCCGTCGCAGGAACAGGATCCCGAGGCCGAGCAGCGCGCCCATCCCGAAGGCGACCCGCCAGCCGACGTCGAGGGCGAAGATCGATTCCTTGAGGAAGATCAGCGAGAGCAGGCCGCCGACCACCGCGCCGAGCCAGAACGAACCGTTGATGATCAGGTCCACGCGGCCGCGGGCCCGGGCCGGGATCATCTCGTCGATCGCCGAGTTGATCGCCGAGTACTCGCCGCCGATCCCGGCGCCGGTGAAGAAGCGGGCGGCGAGGAACCAGAGCGCCGACTGCGAGAAGGCGGTCGCCACCGTCGCCAGC
>DASPGZ010000177.1:0-8997 GCA_035620355.1 Solirubrobacterales bacterium
GGCCGAGAGCGTTGCCGTCGCCGCTTGCCCGGGCGATCGCGGCGGCGCCGACGGCGCCACCCGCCGGGCCCGAGAGCACGCTCCACGCGCCTGCCCTGGCCGCCTCGGAGGCCGCCGCCACGCCGCCCGAGGACATCATCACCGCCGGCTCCGGCAGCCCGCGCTCGCTCGCCGCCTCGCAGAGGCGCCCGAGGTACCGGTCGAGCAGCGGCGACAGGTAGGCGTCGATGACCGTGGTCGAGCAGCGCTCGTACTCGCGGAACTGGGCCAGCACCTCGTGCGAGGCAGAGACGTGGACGCCGGGCAGCTCGGCCCGCAGGCGCTCGGCGATCGCGCGCTCGTGGGCGGGCTCGAGATAGGAGAAGAGCAGGCAGATCGCGATCGACTCCGCGTCGAGCCCGCGGGCCTCGGCGACCAGCGCGTCGAGCGCCTCCTCGGTCAGCTCGGCGATCACCCCGTGCGGTCCGACCCGCTCGGCGGCCTCGATTCGGTCGTGCTCGGCGACCAGCGGCGCCGGCTTCGGCGCGCACAGGTGGTAGAGCCGGGGGCGGTCCTGGCGCGCGATCTCGAGCAGGTCCGTGAACCCGCGGGTCGCGACCAGCACGGTGCGGGCGCCGCGCTCGGTCAGCAGCGCGTTGGTGCCCACGGTCATCCCGTGGGCGAAGCCCTCGATCGCCTCCGGGCCGGCGCCGGCGCGCTCGAGCGCCGCCTCGACCGCCGCCAGCACCCCTTGCGACTGATCGTCTGGGGTCGTCGGCGTCTTCGCCGTGTGCAGCGCCTCGCCGTCGAAGACGACGGCGTCGGTGAACGTCCCACCCACGTCGACTCCCAGGAGCACGCAGCGAACCTACACATGCGAGAGGCCCCGGCTCCCCACGAGCCGGGGCCTCGTCCCCATTGGCGACCGACTTTGCGGTCACCCCCCACGTGGCAGTGTCTAAGCGGCTGTCTGGACCTCGCGCAGGCCCTGCAGCTCCTCGACCGGGATCTCCGGTCCGTCGAAGCTCTCCTCGAGGTGCTTGTGCGACGGGCAGTAGTCGCGGTTGGGCAGCGGCTCGCGCTGGCAGGGTGTGCCCTTGCGGGTGTGAGCACGGCAACTGCGGGCGATCCCGTCGAGCCCCGCCTCGGGCATCCGCTCCAGGAACTCCTGGGCGAGCTTGATATTGCGGTCGATCACCATCCAGACCCGAAGCTGGTCGCCGATCGCGAAGTGCATCCGCACCTCGGTGAACAGCGCCTTCGCCGGGCGGGCGAAGTAGCGGCGATCGTGGGTGAGCCGGCGGATCACGCTCTCGCAGGCATCGAGCACGGCCTGCTTGTTGCGGCACCCGGTCGGGTCGCGTTCGTCCTCGACCACATCCGAAGCGATCTCGCGGTAGATCGAGCGGCTGAATCGGTACATCTGGCTCCTCCTAACCCTGTTGTCCGTTCCGTGGAACCCCCGGGACCTCCTTGCTACACATCCCTGAGGGGAGGAGAAGTTTCTCAATCGATCGCGAAATTTCAAGGCCGATTGGTTAAGATAGTATTAACCAATCGATCGAGACAGCTCTCCTCCGATCGGAGGGTACGAGGAAAGGACCGTCAGGTCCAGCGCTCGCGGCGGAGCTTGCCGCCCGGGTCGAGTACCAGGTGGATCCCGTCGAGATCGGGATCGGGAAGCGGGAAGTCGCTGCGGCGATGGGCGCCGCGCGACTCCGCCCGCGCCAACGCTGCGCCGGCGATCATCGCCGCGAGCGGATAGGGCTCCGCGAGCAGTGGCTCGAGCTCGGCCGCGTTTCGGAGCGGGCCCGCATGGCGCCAGACCGCCTCGCGGGTCTCGTCGGTCGGCGGCTTGAATCGCCACTCGGGCGCTGCCGGCGGGGGCCCGGGGTCGGCGGTCTCGAGCGCGGCGCGCGCGGCACGGCTGCCGAACACGAAGCACTCGCTGAGCGAGTTCGAGGCGAGCCGGTTGGCGCCGTGCAGGCCGCTGGTCGCGCACTCGCCGACGGCCAGCAGCCCGGCCGTCGAGGTACGGCCGTCGAGGTCCGCCGCGATCCCGCCGATCAGGTAGTGGGAGGCGGGGGCGACCGGGACCGGCTCGCGCTCGGGGTCGAGTCCGGCCTCGCGGCAGACCGCGAACACATTCGGGAACCGGCGTTGATCGATGCCGCGGAGGTCGAGCAGCACGTGGGCGGAGCCGTCGGCGGCGATCCGGTCGAGGATCGCGGCGGTGACCTGGTCGCGCGGGGCGAGCTCGTCGGTGAACCTGCGCCCGGCGGCGTCGAGCAGGGTGGCGCCCTCGCCCCGGACCGCCTCGGTGATCAGGGCGCCGTCTTGACGGGCGCCGGGCAGCGCCAGCGCGGTCGGATGGAACTGGCACAGCTCGAGGTCGGCGAGCTCGGCCCCGGCGGCGTGGGCGAGCACCGAGCCGGCGCCGATCGCCCCGCGCGGGTTCGTGGTCCGCGCCCACAATGCCGCGCCGCCGCCGGTGGTCAGCACGGTCGCCGCGCTGGCGATCGCGCCGGCGTCGGTGAGCACCCCGTGGCAGCGCTCGTCGTCTGCCCAGAGCGCGGTCGCGCTGACGCCCTCGAGCACCTCGATCGCCTCCTCCGCGGCCACCAGCTTGGCGAGGCGCGAGGTGATCGCGCGCCCGGTCTCGCTGCCGCCGGCGTGGACGATCCGCCGCGCCGAGTGGCCGCCTTCGAGTCCCAGGGCGAGCTCGCCGTCCGGGTCGGTGTCGAAGCGGACCCCGCGGCTCATCAGCTGCTCGACCGCCGCCGGGGCCTCGCGGGTGAGCACCTCGACCGCACCCGTGCGGCAGAGGCCGCGGCCGGCGTCGAAGGTGTCGGCGGCGTGGCGCTCCGGCGAGTCGTCCGCGGCCAACGCCGCCGCGAGCCCGCCCTGGGCCCAGAAGCTCGAGCTCTCGGCGAGCGGCTTTCGCGAGACCAGCGTCGTCCGGGCCCCCGCGGCCGCCGACTCGAGCGCGACGTGCAGCCCGGCGGCGCCGCCGCCGACCACCACGATCTCTGCGCGCTTGGGCTCGTCCACGAGCGGGGTACGGTACCCCGGTCGCGATGACGCTTCTGTTCACGCACCCCTCCTCGCACCGCCACGACACCGGGGCACACCCGGAGAACGCCAACCGGCTGGTGGCGATCGAGGCCGCGCTCGATCGCGACAGGCCCCCGGGGCTCGAGTCGGTCGAGGCGCCGGCGGCCACCCGCGAGCAGCTGCTGCGCGTGCATACAGCCGAGCACATCGAAGCGATCGAGTCGTTCGCAGGCGCCGGGGGCGGGATGATCGACGTCGACACGATCGCCTCCGCCGATTCGTTCGAGGCGGCGGTTCACGCGGCAGGGGGCGCCGCCGCGGCGGCCGAGCGGCTGGTCGCCGGCGAGGCACAGGCGGCCTTCTGTGCCCTGCGGCCGCCGGGCCACCACGCGGTCGCCGATCAGGCGATGGGCTTCTGCCTGTTCAACAACGCCGCGGTCGCCGCCCGCCACGCGATCGACGGTTGCGGCGCCGACCGGGTGCTGATCCTCGACTGGGACGTCCACCACGGCAACGGCACCGAGGCGATCTTCGCCGAGACGTCCGACGTCCTCTACTCCAGCATCCACCAATGGCCGCTCTATCCGGGCACCGGCGCCGCGGAGTACGACGGCGAGGGGGAGGGGGAGGGCTACACGGTCAACATGCCGGTCCCCGCCGGGTCCGGGAGCGAGGAGTTCCTGGCGCTGACCGAGCACGTGGTCGCGCCGATCGCCCGCGCCTACGAGCCGGCCCTGATCATGATCTCGGCCGGCTACGACGCCCACCGCGCCGACCCGCTCGCCTCGTGCGCGGTCGAGACCGTGGCCTACGGCGAGATGACGGCGGCGATTCGCGAGGTCGCGGCCGAGCTCGGGGTCGGGGTCCTGGTCCTGCTCGAGGGCGGCTACGCGCCGCAGGCGCTTGCCGAGTCGGTGGTCGCCACCCTCGTCGCCCTCGACGGCGAGACGAGCCCGCGGTCGGCCGATCAGGACGCGGCCGAGCCCCATCGCGGCCGCCTGCGCGAACGCTGGCCGCTCTAGGCGACCGGCTAGAGGACCAGCCGTTCCTTGACCTGATCGAGGAGGCCCGGCGGAAATCCCGGGACCTCGTTCAGCTCCTCGATCGAGCCGAAGCCGCCGCGTTCGTCGCGATAGAGGATCACCCGCTTGGCCTGGGTTGTCGACATGCCGAGCTGCTGCAGCTGCTCGAGCCCTGCGGTGGCGAGGCTAATCGGGGCGGCTGAATCGCCGCCGACGGCCGGCTCGGCCTGCGGATCGCCGGCCTCCGCCTCCGGCCGCGGCTCCGGCTGCTCTTGATCGGCGGGCTCGGCGCCGGCCTCGGGCTCGTCGGGGACCCAGCTCGGCGGCTCGAGCTCGGCGCCGGCAGGCGCCCCCGAAGCATCCTCGGCCAGCGCCTCGGCCTCCGCCGCGAGCTCGGCGATCGAGGCGGGCGGGTCGCCGGCCGACCCTGGGCTGGGGGGCGCCGGCGGGTCGGCGGGCTCGGGAGGGGGGCTGAGGATCCCGGGCGTGCGCAGGCTCGTGCGCCGTCCTCGAAATCCGGGTGAGGGCTCGGCGGTCTCGGGTGCCTCCGCGACCTCGGTCGGCGACTGCGCGGCGTCCCCGGGTTGCACCGGCTGGATCGCGGTCGGCGGATCATCTCGCGGGGCTTCGGGATTTCCTGCCTCGGGCGGTGGTCGCTCGCCGGTCGCGGGATCCTCGGCCCGAGTGGGCTGGGCGGCGGGCGAGGCCGGATCGCCCTCCTCGACCGGTTCCGAGGCCTGCTCCGCTCGCGAGGACGCCTCGAGCTCGGTCGCCCGGCGCTCGGCCTCGTCCGCGCGAGCGTTCGCCTGCTCGAGCTGCGTCTTCGCCGCCGTGAGCTCGGTCTCGATCGCCGTCGTCGCCTCGTGCAGCTTCGCCTTCGCGCGCAGCTCGCCCTCCTTGCGCAGGTCCTCGGTCTGCTTTCGCAACCACCTGGAGGCCTCGGCCTGCAGGTCGACCGTCGATCCCCCGGCGGCCTTCTCCGCCGCCTCGGCGCGCTCGGTCGCCTGCTTCAGCGCCGCCTCCAGCCTCGCCACCGCCTCGGGATCGCCGGGCGTGTCCGATCCCGCGCTGGGGCCGGCCGCGAGCGCCGCCTCGCGCTCGGCGAGCTTGCGCTCCGCCTCGGCGACGGCGCGCTCGCGCTCGGCGTCCTTCTCGGCGATCACCCGGGCGAGTTCCTCGCGGCGGCCGTCGAGCTGCTCGGCGCGAGCGCCCCCGAGCGCCTCCTCGGTCGCCTCGCGCCGGGCCCGTTCGACCTCGGCGGCGACCCGCTCGTCGGCCGCCGCCTGCAGCCGCGCGGCCTCCGCCGCCAGCTCGCGCTCGGCGGCCGCGACCCGCTCGCCGGTCTCGAGCGCGTGCTGCTCGATCTCGCGCAGGCGGGCGTCGGAGGACTCCAAGATCCGGGTCTTCTCCTCGCGCTCGCGGGCCAGCTCGTCGTCGCGCTTTCGCAGCTCGCCGGCGAAGCGTTCCTGGGCGGCCTCGCGCGCCTGCTCGACCTCGACCCTGGTTCGCTCGTCGGCCTCGACCTCGATCCGCTTGATCTCCGTCCGCGAGGCCTCGCTTCGCGCCGTCCGCTCGGCCTCGGCGCGCGCGGCCTCGGCGGCGACGCGGACCCGCTCATCGACCTGCGCTCGCAGGGTCTCGAGCTCGGCGCGGAGCTCGCGCTCGGCCTCCCCTTGCTCGCCGGAGGCGGCCGCCGCCTTGCTCAGCCGCTCGGCCTCGTTCGCGCGCTCCTCGGCCTGTTCGAGCCGGGCCTCGAGCGCCGCCAGCTGCTGGGACGCCTCGTCCTTGGCCCGGGCGAAGTCCTCCTCGAGCGCCAGGATCTCCTCCATCGCCCGTTGCTCGGCGTAGCGGGCGGCGGTCTGCGCGGCCTCGCGGATGCGCTCGCCGACGTCGCCGGGAGGCGTCTCGGCCTCGTGCGGGCCGGGCTCCCCGACGGGGTCGGCAGCGGCCGGCTCGGGCTCGGCCGGGACCGCGGGCTCGGCTTGGACGTCGGGCTCGGCGGGCTCTGCCTGGGCGTCGGCGGGCGGGTCCTCCGGCGCCCGCTCCTCGTCCTCGTGGTCACGATTGAAGATCCCGAGTCGCTTCCGTGCCATCGGCCGCGGACTCTACGAGAGAAACGGTCCCGGGAGTCGCACTGGGTCCCGCCGTCCGGCCGAGGGCTTTTCTCGACATTCTCGGGTCGCAATCGACACCCCGGGGTCTAGGCCCGCGCGTCGCCAGGGCGCACGATCGGCGGCGAATGAAAGCCGCGGACAAAGGAGACCCAATGAACGACCCGATCCTCAACCTGGTGCTGCTGGGACGGGCAGCGCGCGACCGGATCGCCGGCGCGCTCGGCGATCAGCGCGGCCAGGGAACGGTCGAGTACGTCGGCTTGATCCTGCTCGTCTCGATGCTGATGGTCGGCATGGTCGCGGCGATGAAGGGCTTCAACGCGACCTCGGGCACCGAGATCGCCGAGCTGATCATCGACAAGATCAAGGCGGCGGTGAACGCGATCACCTTCCGCTGAGCCGAGCGGCTCCGCGGGGCCGCCGCGGCGGTGTCGCGGAGCCGCGCTAGCCCGGGGCCCGGGCGCTGACGGCCCAGGTCGAGGCAGGGGCGACCACACGGCCGCCGTCGACGACGTAGTCGGCGAGCGTCCTGCGCAGGTCGTCGGCGATCTTCGGCCTGATCTCGTCGACCCGCGAGCCCCACATCCGCAGCACCTCGGCCGCCGGGCCGAGCGCCATGTTGAACCTGACCGCCTGGTCGAGGTCCTCGCCGATCATGTAGGTCAGGTCCTGGCGCGCGAGCCTGATCTCCTCGTAGCCCGCGTGCTTGACGATGTCGGTGACCGTGTCGGCGTTCGCCATCGAGAAGGGGCCGGGGCCGCAGCGCGGCGCCTCCGATTCCTCCGGCTCGTCGAGGTACTCGGCGACCAGCAGCTCGGCGCGGTGCATGAACTCGTTGTCGAGCTTCCGCCGCCAGACGACCATGTTCAGGAGCCCGCCGGGCGAGAGCGCCTCGCGGACGTTGCGCAGCGCCACCACCGGGTTGGCGAAGAACATCGTGCCCATGCGCGAGAAGGCGTAGTCGAAGGTGCGATCGAACCTGGTCGCCTCGACGTCGCAGGTGTCGAAGGTGACGTTCTCGCGACCGGCGGCCGCAGCCTCCTCGGTCGCGATCTCGATCATCCGCTCGGCAACGTCGACGCCGTGAGCGTGGCCCGCCGAGCCGACCATGTCGGCCAGCCAGGTGGTCGTGTCACCGAGCCCGCAGCCGATATCGAGGACCCGATCGCCCTCGCTCGGGGGGTTGGCGGCGACCGCGGCCTCGCCGTGGCCGGCGACCCCCTCGGCGACGATCCCGCGGAACTCGACCCAGACGTCGAACAGCGGTCCGTTCCACGCCTCGGTCGCCTCGGCGTTGTCCTCGACCTCGCGGATCGCATCGCCCATTTGACCCAGAGTCTATGCGTGCGCGTCTGCCAGACTCGCCCCGTGCCACGCAGCTACGAGCGCACCAACGCCGATCACCGCCCGGTCTCGATCGAGCCCGGATTCGTCCGCACCGCGACCGGCTCCTGCCTGTACTCACAGGGCGAGACGCGGGTGATCTGCACCGCCTCGGTCTCGACCTCGGTGCCGAGGTGGCTCGAGGGCAAGGGCCGCGGCTGGGTCACCGCCGAGTACGCGATGCTGCCCGCCTCGACCGGCGACCGCAAGGAGCGCGACTCCAAGCGCGGGCGCCCCGACGGGCGCTCGACCGAGATCCAGCGGCTGATCGGCCGCGCGCTTCGCGGCGTCGTCGACCTGACCGCGCTTCCCGACCGCTCCGTCTACGTCGACTGCGACGTGCTCCAGGCCGACGGCGGCACCCGCTGCGCGTCGATCACCGGCGGCTACATCGCCCTGCGGCTCGCGACCCAGGGCCTGCTCGACGCGGGTGAGCTCGAGCGCGACCCGCTCACCGGCTCGGTCGCGGCGATCTCCTGCGGCGTCGTCGACGGCCAGCTCCTCTGCGACCTCGACTACTCCGAGGACTCGACCGCCGAGGTCGACGCGAACATCGTCATGACCGGCGACGGCGGCCTGGTCGAGGTCCAGGCCACGGCCGAGCGCACGCCGGTCTCCCGCGCATCGCTGAACGAGCTGCTCGAGCTCGCCGAGCCTTCGATCGAGGCCCTGCGCGAGGCCCAGGCCGAGGCCTGCGGCGGGCCGCTGCCGGGCTGATGGCGGCCTCGGGGACCGCCCCGCGGCTCGTCGTCGCCACCCGCAACGACCACAAGCTCCGCGAGCTCGCCGAGATCCTCACCGAGGTCGAGCTGGTCCCGCTCCCGGAGGAGATCGAGATCCCGCCCGAGACCGGCACCACCTTCACCGACAACGCGCTGCTCAAGGCGCGGGCGACGCACGCGGCCACCGGCGAGCCGACGATCGCCGACGACTCGGGGATCGCCGTCGACGCGCTCGGCGGCCGGCCCGGCGTCCACTCGGCCCGCTTCGCCGGGCCGGACGCGACCGACGAGCAGAACCTCGACCTGCTGATCACCCAGGTCGCCCGCCAGGAGGACCGCTCGGCCGCCTACGTCTGCGTGATCGCCCACATCGACTCCGAGGGCGACGAGAGCCTGTTCGAGGGCCGCTGCGAGGGGACGCTGATCATCGAGCCCCGGGGGAGCGGCGGCTTCGGCTACGACCCCGCCTTCGTCCCGGTCGACACCGGGCCCGCCGACCAGCGGACGATGGCCGAGCTGACCCCGGACGAGAAGAACGCGATCAGCCATCGAGGGCGGGCCGCCAGGGCGCTCGCGCGGGCGCTCTGGCCCGGCCGCGGCTAGGAACGACCTCGTGATCCAGTCGAAGTCGGGCGCCGCCGGACTCTCGATCGCATCGAACGCGACCCTGATCGTGCTCAAGCTCGCGGCCGGGGCGATCACCGGCTCGATCGCGATCATCAC
>DASPGZ010000178.1:0-5990 GCA_035620355.1 Solirubrobacterales bacterium
GCCGGGAGTCGGCTTCGGCCTCCGGCCTCCGCCTCCTAGAGATGTTCGGCTATCTGCGCCGGCTGGCGACCACGGGCGCCGCCTACACGGCCTCGAGCGTGATCTCAAAGCTGATCGCGGTCTTTCTGCTGCCGGTCTACACCGGGGCCCTCTCCCCGGCCGACTACGGCGCCGCCGAGGTGATGCTCGCCTCGGTGATCGCGGCCAGCATCGTCATCCGCCTCGGGCTGATCGAGGCCCTCTTGCGCTTCTACTACCTCGGCGGCGAGGATCGCAGCGAGGTGGTCAAGACCGGCTTCGCGGCCCTGTTCTGGTCGACCACCGCGGGCGCCGCAGTCGCGCTCGCGTTCGCCGAGCCGATCTCGGAAGCGCTGCTCGAGCGACCGGACGCCGAGCTCGCGCGGCTCGCGGTGCTCGGGCTCTGGACCCTGACCCTGTGGGAGTACGCGCTCACCCTGCTCCGGGTCGACGAGCGCGCCCGCGCCTACTTCGGGCTCACGGTCGCCAACGTGCTGGCGACGATCCCGGTCACCGTCTACCTGGTCGTGGTCGCCGACGAGGGCGCGGCCGGGATCCTGCTCGGGACCTTCGGCACCGGCGCCGTCTTCCTCGCCGGGCTGCTCTGGCAGCAGCGCCGGCGCCTCTCGCTCGCCTTCGATCCCGGGCTTCTGCGCCGGATGACCCGCTTCGGGCTGCCGACGATGCCGGCCGAGCTCACGCTCTACTCGCTCAACTTCATCGATCGGATCCTGATCGTGCGGCTCGCCGGGCTCGCCGAGGCGGGCCTCTACGCGCTCGCGATCAAGTTCGCGCAGGGCATCAACGTGCTCGCGCGCGGCTTCCAGCTCGCCTTTCCGCCGCTCGCCTACTCGATCGCCGACGACGACGAGGCGCGGCGCGCCTACTCGCTGATCGTGACCTGGTTCGCCGCCGTCTGCGCCTTCGCCGTCGCCGGGCTCTGGCTGCTCGCGCGCTGGATCGTCGACCTGCTCGCCGCGCCGCAGTACTTCGAGTCGTTCGAGGCGGTCGGGCTGCTCGCCACCGGGGTCTCGCTGTACGCGCTCTATCTGGTCCTGGTGGTGATCCTCGGCCGGACCGGGCGGACCGAGTTCAACCTGCCCGCGACGCTCGCCGGGACGGTCGCCAACATCGTCCTCAACCTCGTCCTGATCCCGCCGCTCGGCTTCGTCGGCGCCGCGATCGCCCTGGTCGCGTCCTACGCGATAGTGCTGGTGCTGATGTACGCGCTCACCCAGCGGCTCTTCCCGGTCCCGTACGAGTGGGGCCGGCTGGCGCTGCTGCTGGCGTCGACCGCGGCGATCGTCGCCGGCGGCGAGCTGCTCCTGCCAACCGACGGCGCCGACGGCTTCCTGCTGCGGGTGCTCGCCTGGCTGGCGCTGCCCGCGATCCTCTACGCCTGCGGATTCCTCCACCACGAGGAGCGCGAGGGGCTGCGAACGCTGCTCAGCCCGGCCGCGGTCCGCGAGCGGCTGCGCAACCTCGCCAGCGAGCCTCCCGCCGAGGGACCGGACGGCCCGGCCGGCGCCTCGGCCGAGATCTACGAGGCGGCACGCCGCGACGAGGACCGGCTGTGAGCGACGAGCCGATCGCGATCTCGCGCGGCGGCCCCGAGGAGATCGCAGCGCTGCGCGAGCTGTGGCTCGAGCTCCACCACCACCACGCCCGGGTCGGGCCGCAGAGCGGGACCTTCGTCGACGACGACTCCTCGTGGGAGGTGCGCTCCGGCTCGTATCGCCGGTGGCTCGCGGACCCGGGATCGTTCCTGCTGCTCGCTCGCGACGGCGATCAACCCGTCGGTTACGCGCTCGTCCGGGTGATGGAGAGCGGCGCCGAGCTCCGCGACGCGTGGGAGGTCCCCGAGACGATCGCCGAGCTCGAGACGCTGGTCGTCTCCGAGCGCGCCCGCGGCGCCGGCCTCGGCACGCGCCTGCTCGACGAGGTCGACGCCGAGCTCGACCGGCTCGGGATCGAGGAGCTGATCGTCGGGCTGATCCCGGGCAACGACGGGGCCCAGCGCCTCTACGAGCGCCGCGGGTTCAAGCACCGTTGGCTGCAGCTGTATCGCGACCGCCGTTGAGGTCGCCGGCGAGGTTGTAGGCCGCGGCGGCCTCCCGGAGTCCGCCGCCCCGGTCGGGATGGAGCGCCTGGCGCGCGTGTAGCCGATAGAGCGCCGGATCGTGGCCGGGAAGCAGCGCCGCGGCCAGCGCCCGGACGCCGTAACTCCAGGCGGAGAGCAGGCGCCCCGCGAGCGCCACCGCACGCCCCCCGTGCTTTCGCAGGTAGCGGTCGCGGCCCCGGTGGAACTCGACCAGCCGGCGCTCGCGGGCGGCGATGTCGGTCGCCAGCTGCTCGTGGTGGACGACCTCCGCAGCCGGCACGTAGAGCGTCCGCCGGCCGGCGTCGGCGAGCCGCTTGCAGAAGTCGGTCTCCTCGGAATAGACGAAGAAGTCGGTGTCGAGATAGCCGACCGCCCGCGCGGCCTCGCGGCGGACCAGCATCGCCGCCGACTGCACCCAGCCGACCGGCCGCGTCCGTTCGGAGCCGCTCTCGACCACGGCCCAGCGGTGCAGGAAGAGCGCCCCCGCGAGCGAGGTCGCGAGGCCGGGGAGCCGCCACGCGCAGGGTTGCGGGACGCCGGCCGGGTCCAGCAGCTGAGCCCCGGCAGCCCCGGCGTGCGGGTCGGCGCGCAATGCCCCGACCAGTGCCTCGACCGCCCCGGCGCGCAGCTCGGAGTCCTCGTTGAGGAGCAGGCAGAGCTCGCCGCTCGCCTCTCGCAGCAGGGCGCTGTCGAGCAGCGCCTTACCCTCGCGGCGCTCGGTGCGGATCAGCCGCAGGCGGTCGCCGAGGCCCTCGGCGGAGGCGTTCCAGGCCTCGACCGCCTCGGCCGAGCCGTCGTCGGAATGGTTGTCGATCACCAGCACCTCGCTCTCGAGCGCCGGGGGATCGTGCTCGCGGATCGCCGCCAGGCAGGCGAGCAGCAGCTGCCGCCCATTGGTGTTGACGACGCAATAGCTGAGGTCCATCGGAACAATCGTTGACGATGCGCGTCCAAGTCGTCGATCCCCCGGCGTTCACGCCGCCCTACGACCGTGCCCTGTGCGCGGCGCTGGCCGACGCGGGAGCCGACGTCGAGCTGGTCACGAGCCGGTTCGAGTACGGCCCGGTGTCGCCCGCCTCCGGGTATCGGGTGGACGAGCTCTTCTACCCGCGCTCGACCGCGCGCGGGCTCGAGGCGCCCGGCCGCCGCGGCCTGCGACTCGCCGAGCACGTGCCCGGGATGCGCCGCCTGCGCGCCCACGCCACGGCGGCCGACGTCGTCCACCTGCAGTGGCTCAGCGTCCCCGACCTGGACCGCTTCCTGCTGCCGCGGCGCCCGAGGGTGTTCACGGTCCACTACCCGCTGCCGGCATCGGAGCGGGCGCGGCGACGCCAGCGCGGCCTGCTCTCGCGCATGGACGCGCTCATCGCCCACTCCGAGCACGGCGCCGACGAGCTGCGCGCGCTGGTCGGCGACCCGACCCGCGTCCACAGGATCCCCCACGGCGCCTTCAACCACCTCGCCCACCAACCGGACGAGCGGCCGCTGCCCGCGGAGCTGGCCGAGGTCGAGGGGCCGGTGATCCTCTGCTTCGGGCTCGTCCGTCCCTACAAGGGCGTCGACGTGCTGCTCGAGGCGGCCCGCGAGCTCGACGGTGCCGAGGTCTGGGTGGTCGGGATGCCGCGCATGGACCTGGCTCCGCTGCGGGCGCTGGCCGAGCGCTGCCGTGCCAGGGTCCGCTTCGTCGACCGTTTCATCACCGACCCGGAGATCCCGGCCTACTTCCGCCGCGCCGACCTGGTCGTGCTCCCGTACCGGCAGATCGAGCAGTCGGGCGTGCTCTACACCGCGCTCGCCTTCGGCAAGCCGATCGTCGCCAGCGCGATCGGCGGCTTCACCGAGGTCGGCGAGCGCGACCGGGCGCTGCGGCTGGTCCCTCCCGGCGACCCCGCCGCCCTCGCCGAGGCCCTGGCAGAGTTGCTCGCCGACCCGGAGGCGCGGGCGGCGCTGGCGTCGGCGGCCGCCGCCGCCGCGACCGGGCCCTACTCGTGGGAGGACATCGCCCGCCGCACCCTCGACGTCTACCGCCCGCTGATCGCCGGATAATCGGGCGATGGCGGTCGCCGAAGTCCTCTTCTGGGTCGCCGCGGGGCTGCTCGTCTACACCCATGTCGGCTACCCGCTGGTCCTGGCGCTGGCCGCCCGCCGGCGCCGCCCACGCCCGCCCGCCGCGCCCGCCGAGCTCCCGCGGGTCTCGCTGATCGTCGCCGCCCACGACGAAGAGGAGGTGATCGCCGCCAAGGTCGCCAACGCGCTGGCGCTCGAGTACCCGCGCGGGCTGCTCGAGCTGATCGTCGCCTGCGACGGCTGCGCCGACCGGACCGCCGAGCTCGCCCGCGGGGCCGGGGCGGACCTGGTCCTGGAGCTGCCCCGGGCGGGCAAGGTCCCGGCCCAGAACGCCGCGGTCGAGCGCGCCTCGGGCGAGCTGCTCGCGTTCAGCGACGCGAACGCGCTCTGGGAGCCCGACGCGCTGCGCGAGCTGGTGGCGCCGTTCGGCGACCCGGCGGTCGGCTACGCCTGCGGCCAGGCGCGTCTGCTCGACCAGGGCGGCTCGAACCAGGAGGGCGCCTACTGGCGCTACGAGCTGGCGGTCCGCGAGCTCGAGTCGTCGCTGGCCGGGGTCACGGCCGGCAACGGGGCGATCTACGCCGTCCGCGCGAGCGCCTACCTGGCGCTGGGACCGGCCGCCAGCCACGACCTCTCGTTCCCGTTCATGCTCACCAAGCGCGGCCTGCGAGCGGTCTACGCGCCGGCGGCGGTCTCGGAGGAGAAGATGGTCGCGACCACCGAGGGCGAGTTCTCGCGCAAGCGCCGGATGATGCGCGGGCTCTACGACGAGGTCGTTCGCGACGGGATGCTGGCGCCGCGCGGGTACCCGGCCGCCTACGCCTGGGAGATCTACAGCCACCGGGCGCTCCGCTACGCCTCGCCGCTCCTGCACCTGATCGCGCTGGTCACCAACCTCGTCCTGCTCGACCAGGGCACCGTGTACGCGTTCACGCTCGCGGCGCAGCTGCTGTTGCTGGTCGCGGCGGCGCTCGCCGGGGCGATCCCGATCGGGCCGTTCCGGATCGCGCGCTACTACGTGCTGATGACGGCCTCGATCGCGGCGGGCTTCTGGGACCGGATCCGCCACGGCACGCCCGGGGCCTGGGAGAAGGCGGAGGGCACACGCTCGTGAGGCGCGTCGTGGACCTGGTGGTCGCCGGGATCGCGCTCGTCCTTGCGGCGCCGCTGCTGGTGATCGCGGCGATCGCGATCAAGCTCGACTCTCGCGGCCCGGTCCTCTACAAGGCCAGGCGGGTCGGCCGCGACGGCACCGAGTTCGAGCTCTACAAGCTGCGCACGATGCACACCGGCAACGACCCGGTCGGGGTCGGCACGCCGGTGCTCGCCGGCGACCCGCGGGTGACCCGGGTCGGCGCCGTGCTGCGCCGCTTCTCGCTCGACGAGCTTCCCAACCTGATCAACGTGATCCGCGGCGAGATGTCCGTCGTCGGACCGCGCCCGACGCTTGCTGCGCAGGTCGCCGGCTACACGCCGCACCAGCGCCGCCGGCTCGAGGTCAAGCCCGGGCTCACCGGCTGGGCCCAGGTCAACGGCCGTGCCGGGATCCCCTGGGACGAGCGGATCGAGCTCGACGTCTGGTACGTCGAGCACCGCTCGCCGGCGCTCGATCTGCGGATCCTCGCCCTCACGGCCCGCCTGCTGGTCACCGGGCGGGGCCTGTACGGGTAGCGTTTCGGGGCGTGCCCAAGGCTGAGGTCACGCTGCGCGACTTCCGCCCCGGCGACGCCGAGGCGGTCTACCGGTGGTTCAACGACGAGCGGGTCACCGCCGACCTGGTCGGCAGCCGCGACTCGTTCCCGCT
>DASPGZ010000179.1:0-2963 GCA_035620355.1 Solirubrobacterales bacterium
AGAGTCACGGTAGGTTGCCGACGAGGCCGTGCCGGAGACGTATCCGGAGAACTATTTGGACTGGGTCAAGGCGTTCCAGGAATTCAAGGCGCATAAGCGATTCGAGAGGGAGTTCGAATGACCAGCATTACCCGTAGACAAGCGTTGAAGAGCGGGGTTCTGGGCGTTGCCAGCCTCACCATCGGGGAGCGGCTGCTCGCCATGGGCGGAAGCAACGAGGCGCTCGCGTCGCTGAAGCCGACGCTTGCGAAGCCCGGCTACGGGGATCTCGTGCACAAGGACGGCGCGAAGCTGGCGCTGCCGAAGGGCTTCGACTACATCAACTTCGACCGTGCCGGGACGCTCATGTCCGACGGCCTGCCGATGCCGACGTGTCACGACGGCACCGGTTATTTCTCCGGCGGCAAGGACAAGGTTTGGATTGCCCGCAACCAGGAGGGATTCCAGCTCGGGCGGGCGCACGGCCCGGTCAACGCCTACGACCCCTATGCGCAGGGCGGCGTCACGGTCACTCACTTCAACACCAAGACCGGCAAGGTGCTGGGCAATGCGCTCGTCCTCAACGGCACCGACAACAACTGCAACGGCGGCGCCACGCCGTGGGGCACCTGGCTCACCGGCGAGGAGAACACGGTCGGTAAGGACCAGGGCTACGGCGCCGAGCACGGTTACGTGTTCGAGGTCGACGCGCGCGCCACATCCACGGTCGAGCCGATCCCGATCAAGGACATGGGCCGGTTCGTCCACGAGGCCTGCCCGGTCGACCCGAAGACGGGGATCGTCTACATGACCGAGGACAACGGAGATCCGGGCGACGGCTTCTACCGCTACCTGCCCAAACACAAGGGCAAGCTGCACCGCGGCGGAAAGCTGCAGATGCTCGCGATCAAGGGACGGCCGAAGTACAACACCGTCACCAACCAGACCGTGGGCGAGAAGCTCGAGTGCAGCTGGGTCACGATCAAGGACCCCGACCCCAACGGCGCCGACCGTTTCCCCCAGGCCGTCTACATGCAGGGCCGCAAGAACGGCGGCGCGAAGTTCATGGGGCTGGAAGGCGGCGCCTTCTCGAGGGGCAGCTGTTACTTCACGGCGTCCGACGGCGGCAACCAGGGCCAGGGTCAGATCTGGAAGTACACGCCGGACAACAGGAACTTCAAGCGCGGAACGCTTGAGCTGATTTACGAGTCACGGAAGCACAGGGTTCTCGCCGGTCCCGATGCGATCACCCAGAGCCCGCGCGGCGGCATCCTCGTCTGCGAGGACGGGTCGAGCGAGGACGTTCCCGGACAGCCCTCGCGGATGAAGTACATCTCGCCGAATGGCGAGCTCCACGACTTCGGTCGAGTGACGGAGCCGATGCAGCTGCACGATCACATCGCCGCGGACCTGTTCCCCTACAACCCGGACCGCTGGGACAACCCGCCCGAGGAGGGCGAGGGTGTCGGCCGCAGCGAGGTCGCCGGCGTCGGCTTCAGCCCCGACGGCAAGTGGCTGTTCTGCCACATCCAGTATCCCGGTGAGAGCTTTGCGATCACCGGGCCGTGGAACAAGGGCTGGCTCTGAGCGCGGTTTCGGAGAAACTCCCCCGGTGACCTCGATCGACCGGGACCGGATCGGCGAGCTGTTCGCGCGCGAGCGCGAGCGCTTCGCCGCGACCCACCAGGGGTCGAAGCGCGCCCACGAGCGGGCCCAGGGCTCGCTGCTGTCGGGCGTGCCGATGAACTGGATGACCCGTTGGCCGGGCGACTTCCCCGTGTTCTTCGAGCGCGCCGAGGGCGCCGAGCTGACCGACGTCGACGGCAACGTCTACGCCGACCTCTGCCTCGGGGACACCGGGGCGATGACCGGTCACGCGCCCGCGCCCACGGCCGCCGCCGTCAACGATCGGCTCGCCAAGGGGATCACGGCGATGCTGCCGACCGAGGACGCCGCCGCCGTCGGCGAGGAGATGCAGCGGCGCTTCGGCCTCCGCGACTGGCAGTTCTCCCTCTCGGCGACCGACGCGAACCGGTTCGTGATCCGGATCGCGCGCCAGATCACCGGCCGCCCCAAGATCCTGATCCACAACCACTGCTACCACGGCAGCGTCGACGAGACCGTGGCGAACCTGGTCGACGGCGAGGTGCGCCCGCGCGTCGGCAGCGTCGGCCCCGGCCCCGACGTCGCCGAGACCACGCGGGTGGTCGAGATCAACGACCTCGAGGGGCTCGAGCGCGAGCTCGCCGAGGGCGACGTCGCCTGCATGCTGATCGAACCGGCCCTGACCAACATCGGGATCGTGCTCGCCGACGACGGCTATCACGAGCGCGTGCGCGAGCTCACCCGCAAGCACGGGACCCTGTTGGTGATCGACGAGACCCACACGCTGTGCTGTGGGCCGGGCGGCTACACCGCCGCCCACGGGCTCGAGCCCGACTTCCTCACGATCGGCAAGCCGATCGGCGGCGGGATCCCGACCGGCGCCTACGGCATCAGCGCCGAGTTCTCCGACCGGATCATCGAACACACCTTCTGGAAGGAGGCCGACGTCGGCGGCGTCGGCGGCACCCTGGCCGGCAACGCGCTCTCGCTCGCCGCGGTGCGCGCCACGCTTGCGGAGGTGCTCACCGAGGAGGCCTTCGAGCAGATGATCGCGCTCGCCGAGCGGTTCGAGACGGCGGTCGCCGAGACGATCGCCGAGCGTGGGCTGCCGTGGTCGATCACCCGGCTCGGCTGCCGCGCGGAGTACATGTTCTCGCCGACGCCGCCGCGCACCGGGGCCGAGGCCGCGGCGGCGTTGGACGACGACCTCGACGCGCTGCTGCATCTCTACATGCTCAACCGCGGCGTCCTGATGACCCCGTTCCACATGATGGCGCTGATGTCGCCGGCGACCACCGAGGAGCAGGTCGACCGCCACACGGAGGCGTTCCGGGAGGCGACCGCCGAGCTCACCGGTGGCTGAGCCGCCGGTCGCCAGG
>DASPGZ010000180.1:0-2162 GCA_035620355.1 Solirubrobacterales bacterium
CAACCGCGCCGATCCCTTCTTCAAGCCCGACTGGTCGCCCACCTACGCGCTCGGGGCGATGTACGTCGGTCACCTGCTGGTGGTGCGCCGCGAGCTCGCCGAGCGCGCCGGCGGCTTCGATCCGGCCTTCGACACGATCCAGGACTTCGAGTTCATGCTGCGCTGCTCGGAGCTCACCGAGCGCATCCACCACATCCCGCTGATCCTCTACCACTGGCGGGCGATCCCGGGCAGCATCGCCGCCGGGACCGATCAGAAGTCGGGGGTCGAGGAACTGCAGGCGCGGGCGGTCAGCGAGCACCTGCGCCGGATCGGTGCCGCGGCGATCGCGGTGCCGCACGAGCTGATCCCGCACCGGGCGAAGCTCGCCCCCGATCCCGGGCGGACGATCGAGCCGGCCGAGCTCGCCAAGCGCGTCAGCCTGGTGGTTCCGTGGACGGGAGGCGAGGCAATCGGACGCCTGCTCGACTCGGTCGCCACGCTCGACCCGAACGGGCCGGCGGAGGTGCTCGTGATCGCCGCCGATCCCGCCGACACGAAGCGGCTCGGGGACCGGAAGGTGAAGGTGATCGAGGATCCGTCGGGCGGCCTCAGCCGCGCCCGGGCCGCGAACGCGGGCGCCGCCGCCGCCTCCGGCGAGTGGCTCCTGTTCTGCTCCGAGCACGCCGAGGTCGTCGAGCCCGGGTGGCTCGAGCAGCTGCACCTGCACGCGTCGCTCCCCGGCGTCGCCGCGGCGGCGCCGCTGCTCTCGCACCCGGACGGGCGGGTCGACGCCGCCGGCTGGGCGGTCACCCTCGACCACCCGGTGGTGCCGATGCTGGAGGGACTCGACGCGGCGGCCGACGGCTACTACGGCTCACTCGTCTGCGCCCGCGACGTCGCCGTGCTCGGCTCGGCCTTCCTGCTCGTGCGCCGCGGGGCCTTCGACCAGATCGGCGGGTTCGAGCCCAGCTTCGCCAGCGGCTACGAGGACTTCGACCTGACCCAGGGGCTGCGGGCGCGCGGCCACCGGCTCGTCTACGCCCCGCGGCCGCGGGTCGTCGTGCACGAGACGCCGGCGGCGCGGGCCGAGCGCCTCGACCTCGTCGACCGGGCGCTGTTCGTCGACCGCTGGTACGACGACCTCGCCGAGGGCGACCCGTACTTCAACCCCAACTTCACCCGCCGCGAGGCGAGCTTCGTCCCCGCATGACCGACGTCACCCGACAGCCCGCGCCGATGCGGCTGGTGATCGTCTACTTCGGCCCCTTCCACGTCAACAGCGCGATCCAGGCCTTCCACTTCGCCTCCGACCTGACCAAGGCGGGGTGGACGGTGACCCTGGCCGGGGTCGGGGACCCGGAGACGATCCGGGAGGTCGGCGAGCCGAACTTCGAGTGCGTCACCCACCACGAGCTACCGGCGGTCGCGGAGCGCCTGCGGCGAGCCGGCGAGCCGGCGATCGCCCTCGCCTGGACCCCGCGCGAGATCGTCCGGACCGCGACCGAGGAGCTCGTCGGGCGGATCGGGATCCCCTACGTCATCCATCTCGAGGACAACGAGTGGCACCTCTACCGCGAGGCGGTCGGCTACTCGGTCGAGCACGTCCGGCGCCGCTCGATGACCGAGCAGGACCGGCTCACCCCGGAGGGGCTGATCCACCCGACCCGCTCCGAGCAGTTCATGGCCGGCGCCTCGGGGATCACCGTGATCACCGAGGAGCTGAACGAGTTCAACAAGGCCCGCCTCCCGCATCACGTCGCCCGCCCCGGGATCGACTCCGAGCGCTTCCGCCCCGACCTGGTCCCGCCGCTGGGGCGGGCGAGCCTCGGGATCGGCGAGGACGAGTTCGTTCTCGTCTACCACGGCACCGTCCACTATGCGAACCAGCACGAGATGCTCAGCCTCTATCTGGCGGTGAAGCTGCTGCAGCGGCGCGGGCGCGCGGTACGCCTGCTGCGCCTCGGTGAGACCGAACTCGGCGGGGTCGATCCGCGGGCGTTCGGTGCCCTGCGCGAGGACGTGGTCGAGGTCGGCTCGGTCGTTTGGCGTGAGATCCCCGGCTACCTGGCGCTCGCGGACGCCTTCGTCCAGCCCGGCGCCGCCGACGACTTCAACCGCTACCGGCTGCCCTCGAAGCTGCCCGAGTTCCTCGCCATGGGGCGCCCGGTGGCGCTCCCGGA
>DASPGZ010000181.1:0-3415 GCA_035620355.1 Solirubrobacterales bacterium
CGCCTTCGCCCGCGCGAGCCGCTGCTCGCGGAGGCGGTCGAAGCGCACCCGCTCCTCCCAGTCGACGCCCATCGTTCCGTACGAGTGCAATCCCATGGGCGCCTCCTCAGCTGCTTGCTGCAAACGTTTGCACGATCACCACTAGTCTAATCGCACGCCGCCGCATCGGTAGCCAGGGCGGGTCCCGCAATCGATTGCCACCGGGTTGACGCTCGTGCTGGCGATCCGATACATTTGCGCCTGTGCAAACGATTGCAAACGGCTTCGCGAGCGGAGGGAGAGGTTGATGGAGGATGGCGCCCGCCGCGAGCGGCTCGGATGGATCGGCACCGGACGCATGGGCTACAGCCTCGTCAGCCGCCTGCTCGAGGCCGGCCACGAGGTCGCCGTCTACAACCGGACCCGGGCCAAGGCCGAGCCGCTGGCGGAGATCGGGGCGACGATCGTCGACTCGCCGAAGGAGCTCGCCGGGTGCGGGGTCGTGTTCACGATGGTCGCCGGCCCCGACGATTTCAGGCAGGTCGTGCTCGGCCCGGAGGGGGTGCTCGCCGACCCCGAGTCTCGGCCGGAGATCATCGTCGACTCGACCACGATCTCGCCCGAGGCGTCAGCCGAGGTCCGGGCGCAGGCGGGCGAGCGCGACGTCGTCCTGCTGGCCGCTCCGGTGAGCGGCAACCCGAAGGTCGTCGACGCCGGGCTGCTCACCTTCTGCGTCTCCGGCCCGAGCTCGGCCTACGAGCGGGTCGAGCCGTACCTCTGGATCCTCGGCCAGGGCGCGACCTACGTCGGCGAGGGCGAGCTGGCGCGGTTGGCGAAGATCTGCCACAACCTGATGCTCGGGGTGGTCGCCCAGTCGCTGGCCGAGATCGCGGTCCTCGCCGAGAAGGGCGGGATCGCCCGGGCAGACCTGCTCGAGTTCATCAACCGAAGCGTGATGGGATCGATGTTCACCCGCTACAAGACGCCGGCCGTGGTCAAGCTCGACTACTCGGCGACCTTCACCCCGGTGCTCCTGCGCAAGGACTTCGACCTCGGCTTCGAGGCCGCCGGCGATCTCAACGTGCCGATGCCGGTCGCGGCAGCGGCCCGCGAGCTGGTCCAGGCGTTGATCGGCGAGGGTCGCACCGACGAGGACTTCATGGCGCTGCTCGACCTCGAGGCGCGCGCCTCCGGACTCGAGCTCGAGCCCGAGGACGGCGAGGTCACCGACGGGCTGGACGAGCTGGCCGCGACGCTCCAGCCCCAGTCGGCCGCGGGACCTTGAGCTCGAAGGCCGAGACCGACGCGGCCGCCGGCGCCGCGGCGGAGTCCCTCGACGCCTACGGGCGGATGCTCCTGATCCGCGAGTTCGAGCAGGCGATTCACCGTCTGTTCCTCCGCGGCGAGGTCCACGGGACCACCCACCTTTCGGCCGGCCAGGAGGCCGTCCCGGTCGGCGTCTGCATGGCGCTGGAGCCGAGCGACTACGTCAGCGGCACCTATCGTGGACACGGCCACGCGCTCGCCAAGGGAACCGCCCCCGAGGCGCTTGCGGCGGAGATGCTCGGCCGCGAGACCGGCGTCTGCGGAGGCCGGGCGGGCTCGATGAACGTGGTCGACCTCGAGCACGGCCTGGTCGGCTGTTTCGGGATCGTCGGCGGGAGTATCGCGGCCGCCACCGGCGCGGCGCTCTCGGCGCAGCGCAACGGCGGCGTCTCGGTCGCCTTCTTCGGCGACGGGGCCACCAACCAGGCCTACTTCCACGAGTGCCTGAACTTCGCCGCGGTCCTCTCGCTGCCGGCCGTGTTCGTATGCGAGAACAACTACTACGGCGAGTTCACGCCGATGGAGGCGGTCACCGGGGGCGGCGCGATCGCGGCGCGCGCGGGCGCCTACGGGATTCCGTTCGAGATCGTCGAGGGCAATGACGTGTGGGCGGTCCACGAGGCCGCCGCGGGGGCCGTCGACCGCGCCCGCTCGGGCGACGGGCCGACGCTGCTCGAGTGTCAGACCTATCGCCATTTCGGCCACTCGAAATCCGACCCGGCCCGCTACCGGCCCGAGGGCGAGCTGGAGCAGTGGAGGCAGCGCGATCCGCTGACGATCACCCGCACCCGGCTCGCCGACGAGGGCGTCGGCGAGGAGGAGCTGGCGGCCGTCGAGCGCGACGTGGAGGAGCGGATCAAGTCGGCGACCGAGGCGGCGCTGGCGGCGCCCTACCCCGATCCCTCGGAGCGACGTGGGACGGAGTTCGCCGGTGGCTGAGGAGCTCGAGTTCAGGACAGCGATCCGCGATGCGATCGCCGAGGAGCTCGATCGCGACCCGGCGGTCGTCTTCTTCGGCGAGGATGTCGCCGCCGAGCAGGGCGGCGTGTTCGCCGCCACGCCGGGTCTTCAGGAGCGGTTTGGCGCCGATCGCGTCTTCGACACCCCGATCTCCGAGCTGGCGCTCGCCGGGGCCGCGTTCGGAGCCGCGGTCACCGGAATGCGGCCGATCTTCGAGATCATGTTCGGCGACTTCATGGCGCTGCCTATGGACTCGCTCGTAAATCAGGCGGCGAAGCTCTGGTACGTCTCGAACGAGCAGGGATCGGTACCGCTGGTGGTGCGCTCGGCCGTCGGCGCCGGCGGGCGCTTCGGAGCCATGCATTCGCAGACCCACGGGACCTGGTTTCAAGGGATCCCGGGGATCAAGATCGTCGCGCCCTCGTCGCCCGCCGACGCGAAGGCTCTGCTGAAGGCGTCGATCCGCGACGACAACCCGGTGATCTTCCTCGAGCACAAGCGGCTCTACTCGGTCAAGGGCCCGGAGCCCGAGCACGAGGTGCTGCCGATCGGGCGGGCCGGAGTAGCCCGGGAGGGCTCGGACCTGACGATCGTCTCGATCTCGAAGGGCGTACGCGACGCGCTCCAGGCGGCGGACACCCTCGCGGGCGACGGGCTCGAGGCGGAGGTCGTCGACCTGCGCTCGTTGCGCCCGCTGGACACCGCGACAGTGCTCGAATCGGTCTCGAAGACGAACCGGCTGCTCGCCGTCGAGGAGGGCCCGCGGACCGGCGGGTGGGCGCCGGGGCTGCTCGGGATCGTTTCCGAGCAGGCGCTCCACGATCTCGATGACGCCTGGATCGTCGCCACCGACGAGACCCCGATCCCGTACAGCCCGACGCTCGAGGACGCCTTCCTGCCCTCGGCCGAGTCGATCGTCGAGTCGGTCCGCGCGCGGCTCGGGACCGGGGTCGAAACGACCGCGTGACCTCGCCGGCCGTCCACCTCGCGTTCGGTGGCCATGCCTGAGATCGTCATGCCCCGCCTCTCCGACTCGATGGAGGAGGGGACGGTGCTCAAGTGGATGAAGTCGGTCGGCGACGAGGTCGCGCTCGGCGACGAGCTGGTCGAGATCGAGACCGACAAGGCGAACATGGTGTTCGAGGCCGAC
>DASPGZ010000182.1:0-5702 GCA_035620355.1 Solirubrobacterales bacterium
AACTAAGAACCGGACGCCCGCGATTGCTTATCCCGCTGTCGAAAGTTCGGCGCGGCCGCCTGTACCGAGCGTCGATTCCGCCTGCAATCAGGCGTGGACGCCCGCCGGCGCGACGCCGGCGGCGAGCTCCAGCTCGGAGCCCTCCATGCCCATCTCGAGCTCGGCCGGGTCGCCGCCCAGCTCGCTCCAGGCGGCGCGCGCGGTGGCCCCGACCTGGTCGAGGAACTCGTCGGAGTGCAGCGGGTCGTGGTGGAACGGCATCAGCCGGCGGGCGCCGACCCGGCGGGCGAAGGTGAGTGCGTCGGTGAGCCCCGAATGGCCCCAACCGACGTGCTCGGGGTACTCGTCGTCGGTGTACTGGCAGTCGTGGATCAGCAGGTCGGCATCGCGGGCGAGGTCGAAGCCCGAGATCCACTCCGGCTCGAGCCCGGCGAGCGGCGCGCCCAGCGCCGGCTCGTGGTCGGGCACGTAGGCGACCGTGTTGACGCCGTCGTCGATCCGGTAGCCGAGCGTCGGGCCGCGGTGGGTGACCGCCTCGGCGCGGATCGTCGCCCCGCCGAGCTCCCACTCGCTCGCGGGCGTGTCGCGGAAGGCGACCGAGCAGGGCAGCTCGCGGACCTCGACCGGCGACAGCGGAGCCGAGATGTAGCGGGCGATCCGGTCCTCGAGCGAAGCCTCGGGCGAGGACGGGCCCCAGATCGTGATCTCCGACTCGGCCCGGAAGCAGGGCGGGAAGAACATCAGCCCCTGGATGTGATCGAGGTGCAGGTGGGTGAGCAGGATGTGGATCCGGCGCGCGCCGGTCAGCCCGAGCCCGAGCGCGCGGATCCCGGTGCCGGCGTCGAGGATCAGCTCCTCGCCGCTCGCCAGCGTCAGCTGGACGCAGGACGTGTTGCCGCCGTAGCGGTTCATCTGCGGCCCCGGGGCCGGGACCGAGCCTCGCGCTCCCCAGACCTTCAGCTTCATCGTGATCCGTTCGCGGCCTCGATCGGCCAGAAGAGGATCATCGCGCCCGAGGAGCCGTGCTCGGAGGTGGTGATCGGGAAGGCGCTCGCCTCGATCGCCTGCCGCCCGCGCGCGGTCTTGATCTCGAAGGTCGCGTGCGCGGGGCGGCCCGCGCGGATCGCCTCCGTGGTCGCCAGCGCGTCGACCTCGACCGGCCGGCCGCCGTTGTCGAACGGACCGAAGGCCTGGGTCCACTGCTCGGCCTCCATCCGCCCGGCCTCCTCGAACGAGCGACCGAGCAGCGCGGCGGCCGCCTCGTTGTAGAAGACCACCGCGGCCTCGCCGTCGAGCAGGAACGCCGGCGTCGAGATGCTGGTGAGCAGGTTGCGAGCCAGAATCAGCTCGAGCGGCTTCTGCGGACGCGGGTTCGCCATGCGACCAGCGCATTCTTCCACCGTTTGCGCGAATCGACACGACCCACGGGTGGTCGGGGCGCCGAACGGATACGTGTCGGCCGCCGTCAGTCGGGCCTGGCGGCCGTCCGAGCCGGTCGCGTCCCGATCGCGACCGAGGGTTGGTCAGCCCTCCAGCTTGCCGATCTTGAAGATCTTGGTGCCGCAATCCGGGCATGTGCCCTGAATCGCCGGCCGTCCGTTCTTCATCGTCACCTGCTGGGGATCCTGGATCTCGACCTTCTTACGTTCCTTCACGCAATAACCCTCGGGCATCGAGCCTCTCCTTTCGGGGCAGGTTCGCGCGACCGTAGACCAGTCGTCGGACGCACGACACGCACGATCGTATCCTTTGTCACAAGAACGACGCCTCGCGGGCCCGGGTTCTGCCTGGCAGGATGCGCCCGTGATCGCCCGGCGCGCCGCTCAGTTGTTGGAGCCCGAGGCGGGCGGCGGCGTGGTGTCGATCGAGTTGACCTCGCCCTCGAGGTCGGTGAGCTGGCCGCGGAGCTCGTCGATGTCGTCCTGGACCACCTGGATCTCCGACTCGGTCGTCCGCTGGCTCGAGGCGATCGTGCTGACGCGGCTCTCGAGCGCGTCGATGCGGTCGTTGATCTCGGTCAGGTCGTCCTCGGCGGCCTGCGAGACCTCGCGCGTCGATGCCGAGACCTGATCGCGAAGCGAGGTCACCTCGGCCTTGGTCGCGCTCTCGTCCTTGGCGCTCATCGCCAGGACCACGCCGACGATCCCGGCCGCGAGCGCGAGCACGATCGCGATCGCGCCGGCGACGCTGCGGATCCCGAGCTTGCGGTCGATCTGGGCGATCCAGGCCCGCAGGCCCTCGATCTGCTCCTCGGTCGACTGGGGCGGGCTCGCCGCCGGCTGCGAGCCGGTGGCGGGCTTGCCCTCGGCGCCGCCGGGCGCCGGCTGCTCGCCGGTCGGTGGCTTGCTCTGGCCGCCCTCCATCGAGGCCACTTTAAGCTGCGTCGGCGGATGGCGGCGGCGGCGGGACGACCTTGCCGTCGGCCGGATCGACCGGCCGGCCCTCGCCCACCCAGGCCTCGATCCCGCCGGCGAGGTTGCGCGCGTCCCAGCCCGCCTCGCGGAACGCATCGGCGGCCATCCCCGAGCGGTTGCCGCTGCGGCAGTAGAAGAGCACCGGGCGCTCGCGGTCGATCTCGCCCGACCGGGCGCTGAGCTCGTTGAGCTCGATGTTGCGGGCACCGGAGAGCCGTCCCGCCTCGAACTCCGTGGGCTGGCGCACGTCGATCAGCTCGGCGCCCGCCTCGATCAGCTCGGCCGCCGCCGAGGGCGCGAGCTCGCGGGCGTCCGCGGCCTCGGTCGTCTGGGCCTCGTCGCTCACGGCGGGATGTTTACCAGGCGTCAGCCGCCGGACCCGACATCCGGCATACGATGGCGCAACCGCCGTCCGCTCGGATGGCGACCTCTACCATCTGCGCCCCCGAAGACCCGAACTTCCAAGGAGCACCGAAACCCATGCCTGAAGCCGTGATCGTCGACGCCGCCCGAAGCCCGATCGGGCGCGCGTTCAAGGGATCCCTGGCGCAGCTTCGCCCGGAGGAGACCGCCGCCTTCATCGTCGACAAGCTGCTCGAGCGCAACCCGGACGTCTCGCCGGCGCTGATCGAGGACGTCTACTGCGGCTGCGGCATGCCCCAGGGCCTGCAGGCCTTCAACGTCGCCCGGATCATCGCGCTGCTCTCCGAGCAGCTGCCGCAGGAGGTCACCGGGACGACGATCTCGCGCTACTGCGCCTCCTCGCTCGACGCGATCCGCCACGCCGCGAACGCGATCAAGGCCGGCGAGGGCGACGCCTACGTCGCCGCCGGGGTCGAGTTCGTCTCGCGCTTCAACGAGCGCACCGAGCCCGCCGGCGCCGCCGACCGCAACCCGAACCTGATCGGTGAGAACGGCCAGCCGAACGCGTACATCGACATGGGCCTGACCGCGGTCAACGTGGCCAAGAAGTACGAGGTCAGCCGCGCCGACATGGACAAGTACGCGCAGCGCTCGCAGGAGCTCGCGGTCGCCTCGCAGGAGGATGGCTTCTTCGATCGCGAGATCGTCCCGGTCACCGACCAGGAGGGCAACGAGGTCGCCAAGGACGACGGTCCGCGCGCCTCGTCGACGCTCGAGAAGCTCGCCGAGCTGCCCGAGGCGTTCGGCGACGGCGGGGTCACCGCCGGCAACTCATGTCCGCTCAACGACGGTGCCGCCGCGGTCCTGGTGATGTCGGACACGAAGGCGAAGGAGCTCGGCCTGGAGCCGAAGGCCCGCCTGGTCAGCGCCGCGACCTGGGGCAACGAGCCCGAGTACATGGGCGTCGCCCCGATCGGCGCGATCAAAAAGGTCCTCGACCGGACTCAGATGACGATCGACGACGTCGACGTGGTCGAGCTCAACGAGGCCTTCGCGGCCCAGGTGATCCCGATCATGGATCAGTGCGACATCCCGCTCGAGAAGATGAACACCCACGGCGGGGCGATCGCCCTCGGCCACCCGTTCGGGATGACCGGCGCCCGGATCATGACCACGCTGCTGAACGTGATGGAGACCGACGACCACGCGGTCGGGCTCGAGACGATGTGCGTCGCCGGCGGCCAGGGCGAGGCGATGATCGTCGAACGCCTGAACTGATCCACTTAGGGTGGGGCGGGCGTGGAGCTCGTCCCGACCCTGATCTCCAGCGGCTGGGCCTCGGGCGTCAACGCCTGGGCGACGGTGTTGGTGCTCGGCCTGCTCGGGCGGGCCGGCGTCGGCACCGAGGCGGTCCCCGCCGAGCTCACCGAGACGCCGGTGCTGGCCTTCGCCGGGGTCATGTACGCGATCGAGTTCGTCGCCGACAAGGTGCCGCTGTTCGACAGCGTCTGGGACCTGGGCCAGACGGTCTTCCGGCCCCTGGTCGGCGCCTGGGTCGGGTACGAGTTCGCGGGAGCCGATGGCGTCTCGAGCGTCGATCAGGCGCTCGCCGCGGGCGGCACCGGCGCCCTGGCGCTGGCCAGCCACGGGGTCAAGGCGAGCCTGCGGCTCGGGATCAACGCCTCGCCGGAGCCGTTCACCAACATCGTCGCCTCGGTCGGCGAGGACTTCGCGGTCGCGGCGGTCACCGCGCTCGCCCTGCAGCAACCCGAGCTCGCGGCCGCCATCGCTCTGATCCTGCTCGCCTGCGGGATCGCGCTGGTGATCTTCGTCTGGACCCGGATCCGGCGCGCCTGGACGCTGCTGCGCCAGCGCTACGGGAGCCGCGCTCCGCCGTGAACGAGGCGCGGCCGGGCGTCAGGCGCCCGGCCGCTTCCCCGGAACGACTAATTCGCGGCCTGTAGGGCCTCGGTCGCCTGCTCGGCGGCCGTCTGGCAGGCGGCGATCGCAACGTCGCGGCCTTCACCCTCGGGCGTGGCCTCGGCCTGCTGCGTGCACTGCTCGAACGCGTTACGCGCCTGCTCGCACGCGGTCTGACCCGCGGACTCGGCCGGGGTGCCCTCGACCACGTCGATGCAGGCGTTGTAGACGTCATCCGCCGTCGCCAGGTCGGAGTCACCGGTGTCCGAGGTCGTGGTGTCCTCGCTGGCGGTCTCCTCGGAGGTGCTGGTGGTCTCGGCCGCCGTCGTCGACGACTCGTCGTCGTCCCCGCAGCCGGCGGCGATCAACCCGGTCGCCATGATCGCGACAAGCGCGATCAGCCACTTCGAAGTGCGCATTCGTTCTCCCTTGAGTGGTGCTCCCCCGCGGCGGATCGCCACAGGTCGGGCGACACCCTAGCCGAGCGTCAGGCGCGTCCGGCGCAGTCGCCGGCGCTCCGTGGACGAAGGTCCGAGCTCAGTCCTCGAACAGCGCGTAGCCGTACGAGCCGCGCTTGTAGGCGAGCTTCGCGATCGCCTTCATCCGCTCGTCGTCGTTCGATTCGATCTTGCGGAACGAGTTCCGCACCCGGTCGGCGGCGCGGGTGCAGAAGGTGTCGGCGATGTAGCGCTCCTGGCCCGAGGGCTCGACCCCCTGGTCCTCGAAGATCTGCGTCACCCGGGAGAGCACCGCGATCTGGGCGTAGATGTCGGAGATCGCGGCGGAGATCCGCTTCTGCTGGAACTGCGCCTCGACGATTCCGGCCTTGTGCTCGCGCAGCAGCGACTCGCTCACCCCGCGCAGCTCGCGGACCTGGTCGGCGACCGCGTCGGCGTGCCCGGAGAGCTCCTTGTGGGCCATCGAGATCCGCTCCGGGCTCACCTGGCTGCGGATCCGGCCACCGACGTAGTCGGCGAGCACGCCGATCGAGCCGATCGGGTCGCC